>SBHI01000117.1 GCA_006226225.1 Alphaproteobacteria bacterium | reverse complement strand
GACATGCCCTGTTTTTTCAAAATCAGCTGCATCTGTTTGGACACTTCGTTATCCATCGGCGGCAGAATTTTATCCAGAAATTCGATCACGGTGACCTCTGCGCCCAATCTGCGCCAGACCGTTCCCATCTCAAGCCCGATGACACCGCCGCCGATGACGGCAAGCTTTTTCGGCACAGCATCAAACACCAGCGCCCCCGTTGAGGAGACAATCTGTTTTTCATCAATCTCGATCCCCGGCAGCGGCGTAACTTCCGATCCTGTCGCAATCACAATCGCCTTTGTATTCAAAATAGTTGTTTTGCCTTTACCTTCGCTGACCTCAACCTTACCGGCACCCAGAATTTTCCCCGTGCCCTGCACATGGTCGACTTTGTTTTTCTTGAACAGGAAACCGATGCCTTGCGTGTTATCTTTTACCACCGCATCCTTATGCGCCATCATGGCTTTCAGATCCAGCTTCGGCGCGGAGACATTGATGCCGAGTTTTTTAAAATCATGTGCCGCCTCTTCAAAACGCTCGGACGTGTGCAGCAGCGCCTTTGACGGGATACAGCCGACATTCAGACAGGTGCCGCCCAGCGCCTGTTTTTCAACACAGGCCACCGAAAGCCCCAGCTGTGCCGCATGAATAGCGCAAACATAACCGCCCGGCCCTGCCCCGATTACCACAACATCATAGCTTTTGTCAGACATCCGAATTCCCTCTTCTTCTTTTACTCTTTGTATTTATAGTATTTTTTTCTGAGATAGGCGAACATGCCGATTCCGCCGAACAGACCGCCTATATGCGCCGTCCATGCAACATTGTCAACATTTCCAAAGCCGATTCCGCCAAAAACCAACGAGATCAAAACCCAGATACCGATCATCCAGTACATGCTTTTCCGGCTGGCACCGGGCTGATTTCCCATGATGATAATCACCGCACCAAACAGACCGCTAAGCCCCCCCGATGCACCGATCAGCGGTGCCGGTGAAAACGGATAAAAGGCCATATGCGTAAAGGCTCCGACCAAACCAGCAGCGATAAAAATCATCATCAGATGTTTTACGCCCATCAGCCTCTCCAGCATTGTGCCGAAAACCAGCGTCATACCGGTATTAACAAAAAGATGCATCCAGCCGACATGCAGAAACATATGTGCGACAGGCGCAATAAATGCCCAGATATCGAAAGGCATTTCACCCGTATAGCGTGCAGGCACAAAAGCCAGACTGTAATAAATGGTGAATTTCAGATCCGCCGGTAGCAGCAGGGATGCCGCATGAATGCCAATCATAATCAAAGCCAGAATTTTCACTGCCGGCGGCAGGTTCAGCATCGGTTCGTAAGGCTGTTTCGGCGGCGGAGGCGGCTGATCCCGCAACTGCTTTTCCTTGTAATATTGCTGACGGTCGCGCATGGAAGACGGAAAGGGCGTTACATTGTCCTCGCCGGAACCGTTTTTTTTGCCTTTGCCGTTTTTTTTGTCCTGTGGCGACATTGCTTGTCTTTATCCGTATTTTGGTCTATTCAAGACAATAAGATAACAAGTTTCAGAAGAAAAGGAAGGGAAAGAAATGGCACAGGAAAAAATCAAGAATATCCTGGTACTGGGGCTGGGTCGTGTCGGTGTATTGGTTGCAACACTTCTGCATGAAACCGGTTACAAGGTCACAGGTGCGGATGCCGCATTGTCTGAAGACTTTCCCTTTAACGCAAAAGAACTGGATGTTTCCGACCCCGCAAAACTACAGGCACTTATGAAAGACAATGATGCCATTGTATCCTGCCTGCCGTTTTTCCTGAACAAAGACATTGCCCGTTTGGCCGTCGAAGAAGGTCTGCATTATTTTGACCTGACGGAAGACGTACCGACCACGCAATATATTCTGGAACTGGCAAAAGACGCCAAAACCGTGTTGGCACCGCAATGCGGTCTTGCCCCCGGTTTTATCGGTATTGTCGGCGCCTATCTGGCACGCGATTTCAAAAAAATCCGTCATATGAAACTGCGCGTCGGTGCATTGCCCCAGCACCCGACAGGGCATCTGGGATATGCTTTCAACTGGTCACCCGAAGGTGTCATCAATGAATATCTGAATGACTGCGAAGTTGTTGAGCGCGGACAGAAAAAACTGGTGTCACCACTGGAATGGCTGGAGAAACTCTTTATTAACGGTCAGGAACTGGAAGCCTTTACCACATCGGGCGGGCTTGGCACGATGTGTGATACCTATATCGACCGTGTCGAAAATCTTGATTACAAAAGCATCCGCTACCCCGGCCATGCAAAAATGATGAACTTCCTTCTGCACGAGCTGTTCATGCGCGAAAACCTGCAAGAAACAGCCAAAGTTCTGTCACATGCAAAACCACCGGTTTCTGAAGACATCGTCTATGTCCATGCCTCTGTTGAAGGCTGGAACAAACATGACAAACTTCTGCGCGAAGAATTCATCAACGGTTATTTGCCAAAAGTCATTAACGGACGGCAATGGCGCGCTATCTCATGGACAACGGCAGCATCGGTTTGCTCGGTCATTGAAATGGTGGATACCGGAAAACTTTCCGATCACGGCTTCATCCGTCAGGAAGATATCCCCTTTGATGACTTTCTGGAAACGCGTAACGGTCAGCTTTATAAAAAGCGCGGCCCTGCTGATACCAGCATCGAAGATATCGATATCACATATGCCGCAACCGGTGAAAGCATGAGTGCGTAAAACGACGGCAAGCCATTATTTACATAGAGCTTGCACAGAAGTTTTATTTTCCCTGTACCCGGATTTATGCTAGGCTTTCTCTTGATTTAAATATTGAGGGCGCACAGCGTTCAATACGGGATAGGCGCAAGGAGCGATATGTACACACAGGTACATGAGCGACGCAGCAACGAAGCCCGGATTGAAGAGGGAGTGCCCTAGCAGGAAGACATGCGGAAAGACGGTACGCCATGAAAACCGAGCGCCCTGCCTCCCATTTGCAGAGCCTGAAGGATATTTTCCCCGGAAAAACCTCCGGTGAGTTCCGCACCGCCATGTCACGCCTGAAAAACGATGTCAAAACCTTCCACGACACCTATGCAGAAGGCATTGCCGATCTTGACGGCAAAGATCTGCTAACGGCTTTCCAACAATATGAATCCATTCTGTCGCAGGTAGGAGCCTTGCACTCCTATGTCGATTTGCGTCATATCACTGTTGAAAAAAATGACGCCTGGGCGCGAAAAACGCAAAAGAAACTGGATGACGCAATGCGCGACACGCTTTTTTTCAAAAGCGAAATTGCCGCCTTGCCGGAATTCGAGCTTCTTGACCGCATGGCGGAAGAACCGAAACTCGCAGCCTATACGCCTTGGCTGCGCCTGCACCGTTCCTATAGCGGTACGGTTTACGAAGAGGAAGTGGAACGCTATCTGCACGATCAGGCGCATAAACACCCCGATCTGAAAGAAATCTGGGCAAAGCTCGCCGCCCCTGTCGCAGGAGATGATGCCGCACCGCTTCTACAGACTCTACGTGAAGAAAACGATGCAGAGAAGCGCCGTGAAATTTTTGCAAGCTTTGCCACAGAAACGGAAGAAGATGCGGAAACACTGATGCAGCTTCTCAGTAACCGTATGCGCAGCACCGGTGCAGCCGCTGCAATCCGCGGCTTTGACACGCCGGAGAAGGCTTTTACTTCACAAAGTCAGACCCCCGAAGATGTGCCGCATAAAATGATGAAGGCCTTGACCGGAAAACTACCGCAAATCGCCGCAAAATTTTACAAACGCAAAGCGCAGGAAACTGGCGTGCCGCGCCTGCATCCCGCAGATCTGCTGCATATCCCTGTGCCGGAAACCAAAGAAGAGGATTGGGACAAAACCGTACAACCCGCCTTGGAGAAACTCTTCCCGAAAAATGACGGCACACTGAAAGTTTTGGACGGACAAAACAGCAACAGCGGTACAGCCCTGCGCCCGATGAAACTGTTTATTATGCCCGATGACCGTCCGTCCTATCTGTGTCTTGACGGCACACCCGCACCGCTGGAACGCATGGCGCTGACAGCACATGGAATCGGACGCGACATCCAGCGTGACCATGCCGCCAAAAGCAATACGCCGCTAACATCCAAGCCGCTGCCCGGCTTTGAAACACTGGCCGGACATGCTGCGGAATTTGCGGCTCTGGATGCATTGATTGATGCGGCGAACGACCCCGCTGAAAAACGTGATTTGATTGCCTATCAGATTGAGCGGAGTCTTTTGACGCTCTCCCTCTCCGCTGCCGTCACCGCATGCGACCGTGCCTTGAACGAGCTGTCGGAAAAACAGGGAACTGTCTCCGTCGACGAAGCGAAAAAGCTTTGGAAAACTTCGCTGCAAAACGCTTTCGGCCCTGCCGTCGATTACGATGCGCCGGGGCTGGATATGCTGTGGGTGGAGGCACCGTATATGCTGTCCGATACCGCAGATGCCTTGCAGGATATGTTTGGATTGACACTTGCCGCCAAACTGATGCATGACCGCAAAGACAGCAGCGATCCGGCAGCGGATAATAAAAAATTCGCCGATTTTCTGGCAGCCGGATCCTCCAAACAGGGTAAGCCGCTGCTGAAAACGCTGGGGATTGATATTACGGATGAACAGACATGGCAGGATGGTGTCAGTCTGCTGGAGAAACGTCTGGAACAATTGACCGCATTGGACAAACAGCTGGCAGCAGATAAACCCGTTCAGAAACCCGCCGCACAGAAGAAAAAAGGAGGGCCGTCCGCATGAAACCGCAACGCCATGACCGCCTGTCCCGTATTTTCGCCAAACGCCGCAGTGCGGAAGGAAGTGACACACCAGACAACAAGAAGAACGCGACAGAGAATGATGCAGGACGCAGCGCCAACGGTAAAAACGGCCGCTGGAATTTAAAAAATCTTTATCCCAGCCTGCGTTCCCGCGCTTTGAAAAACGATCAGGCCTTTGTCGAGGAAAAGCTGGCAGAATTTCTGGATGCCTATGAAGATGTCGATGTCAATGACATGCCCGGCGCGGAATTAGCCGAAGCCCTTGCCGCTTATGAGGTCATCAATAACCGTAAAATGAAAATCTATGCCTATGGCGAATTGCTGATTTCCGACAATGCGGCGAATTTCGAGAAAATCAAACCGCTGCAAAGCTGGGTCGGCGGTATTGATCAGCAACTTGAAGGCTTTCTCGATCAACTGGCGGATATGAGCGAGGAAAAGCTGCTATTTAAACTCGGCGCCCCCGCAATGTCAAAATACGCACCTTGGCTGGCGCAGCTGCGCGGCGGTACACCTACCCGTGAACTGCCTGCGGAAATCCAAACACTCAGCAGCGTTTTTGATTCCATTCATACCGAAGGCTTATCGGCCTATTACCAAAAACATGTCATCGCGCTGGAAGAAAAAGTCGCCGCCATTGAAAAAGACACACCGGAAGAAACCCGTCAGGCGCAGGCTGATCTGATGAAACAGCACAGCAAACGTTTTGCGACCGTCCTCAGCACCGTGATTAAAACGCAGGATATCGACCGCGAATGGCTGGGGCACAGTCGCCATGACCAGAACTTTCTTGACCGCAACAAACTGGATGCGGATACCGCCGACATGCTGCGCGAAACCGTCAAAAAATCTTACATTTCTCTGTCGCACCGTTATTACAAATGGCTGGCAGACCAGCATGGTGTCGATGTGCTGCCGTCTAGCCGCTTGTCCGATCCCGTTCCGGGACAGACGGAGCTGGAAGATCTGGAATATCCGTGGGAGCAGGCCGAGCCGGAAATCCTCTCCGCCTTCCGCAAATTCTCGCCGAAATTCGCCAATATCGCCAAAGAATATTTCGAGGGTGGTTATATTGATGCCGCAGCGCATAAGGGGAAAGCCGCCAGCGATTTCACCCTGCCGACAGGGCCGGACGGACACCCCTATATCCTGACCAATTTCAACGAAGACATTATCAGCCTCGTCGTTCTGGCGCATGAGCTCGGGCACGGCATCCATATGGTGCTGGCGGAAGAAGCACAGGGCGGGCTGCTATCAGACACGCCGGAAACCATGGCCGAAATTGCCAGTGTCTTTTCCGAGATGCTGATGTTCGATTATTTGCGCGGTAAAGCCAAGGACCCCGATATCGAAAGAAAACTACTACAGCACCAGATTGAGGGTCTGCTGGAAAGCGGCATGCTGCAAATGGCTTATTTCGATTTCGAAAAACGCGTCTATGAAAGCGCACAAAACGGCAGCCCCGATGCGGAAGAAATCAGCGATATCTGGGTTGATGTTTTACAGGAATATTACGGCCCCTCCGTCGAGATCGACGACTACCAGCGTTACTCCTGGTGCATGGTGCCACATTTCTTTGAACCGCCGTCTTTCTACGTCTTTTCCTACAGCTTTGCACAAGGCATGGCGAACAGCCTTTACAAACTGTATCAGGAAACCGATGACAAGCCGCAATTTATCGAAGATTATACCAATTTGCTGAAAGCAGGTATGAGCGCCGACTTGAAAGAACTGCTGCAACCTCTGGGTCTGGATCATACATCGCAGGAGTTTTGGACAAAAGGGCTGGAGTTGATCGAGGATTATCTGAATATCCTTGAAAACGGCACCCCCTCCGCCATTCCGACCTCCGCCCCCTCTATTGCCGATATTTTAGGTTTGACGGATAAGAAAAATCTCGACAATTCCGCCCGCGGCGGCGATAACAATAAGAAAAACTTCCGCTTCAGACCATAAAAGATAAAAATGGCGACAAGACTCATGAATAATCCCGCCTCCGGCGCGCAGACAACAACAGCCATCGTTGAAGATATCATTCAAGCCACAGAGGAAACCATTATCCTGATGTGCCGCCCTGCTTTGCCTGTGGATTTCTCTGCCGGACAATTTGCCTATCTGCAAACGGAAGAAATGGAAAAACCGCGCCCTTATTCCATCGCCAGCGCCGAAGGTGACGCCCTGGTCAGTTTTCACATCAAAACCGTCCCCGCCAGCCCGACAACGCAGGCTTTCGCACGCTTAAAACCCGGCGATAACCTGAAAATAGATATGCCGCACGGCAAAAGCCGACTGGAAAAAACGGCAGAGACATCCATCATTGCTATCGCTGGCGGCGTCGGCATTGCCCCCGTACATTCAATCATTACCACGGCACAAGCGCATAACCCTGCGCGTCCCGTGCATCTTTACTGGGGATGCAATACAGAGGAAGAACTGTATCTGCATGATTTGTTCCGCAGGCTGGGGCAAGGTAATCCGCATTTTCTGTACACACCCGTCTTACTGCGCCCGCATCAGGATTTTGCCGCCGGACTGGTCGGAGAACATATCGAAAAAGCGGCACATGACTGGAAAAACACCGAGATTTACCTTGCCGGTCCAAAAGACATGATGCTGCACACGCTCGGCATCCTCGAAACGCTCGGTGTTCCCGAAGAAAAAGTGCATTACGATCGGTTTTGGTAAAATAATAAAGGTGATTTAGGCTGTCAGGTCGAAATTGAGAAGATCATTCTTCTCCATATCTTCCTCATACATCTCCACCTCGTCATCGGTGAAGCCGAAGTGATTGCCGATTTCCTGTAGAATGACGCGATTGACGACAGTGGCCAGATCCTCACCTGTTTCGCACCATAAATCCAGAATAGGACGGCGGAACAGACGCAGCGTATCGCGGCGGTCTTTATGGGCGGCAAGATGGCCGATGGCCGCAGGGCCAGCGCTTTCGTAATAGCCGAGGATATCATAAGGCGTATCCAGTTCAAGCTCTTGCTCGATATAGGCGTCCGGAAAATCCTCGACAATAATTTTCAGCTTGCCGATATATTTTCCAAGTCCGTCAGGAAGTGCATCAACAATGGATTTTGAAAGAGCTTCAAGATCCTCCAATGTCGGCGGCTCCGTATAACTCATGATAATTCCGCGGTTTTCCAAGGCTATCTCCTCCTCAAATCTTTCCCACCCTCAGGTTTGACACCCTTTTGTTGCAATCGTGAAAAGACCCGACTAATCTGCTTCGTAATGTTTAGTATAACCAGACGGGGAGAAAATGAAAAATGGAAAATAAACTTTCGGAAGAACAGCGCAATGATTTCCTGTCACAATATCCCGACTGGGAACATGATGCTGCGCGGGATGCGATTAAAAAAACTTTCAAATTCAAAAACTTCAGTGAAGCTTTCGCCTTTATGACGCGCATTGCCATGCTGGCGGAAAAAATGATTCATCACCCCGAATGGTTCAATGTCTATAACCGTGTCGAGGTGACCTTAACGACCCATGACGCGGGCGGCTTATCTGAAAAAGATGTGAAAATGGCAAAATATATGGAGAAGATCGCCTGATTAAACCAGACCGGCAGAACGGCTGTCACCTGTCTCTTCACCGCCTTCATCCTGTGGTGCCTCATACGGCTTGGGAACAACACGCTCTTTCGGGAAGACCATTTTAACGGTTGTGCCGTTGCCCTTTTGACTGGCAATCATAAAGCGGCCTTTATGCAGATCCACAAGTGCCTGAACAATAGACAGCCCCAGCCCTGTCCCCGAGGTATCGCGATCCAGTTCTGTCTCGACCTGTCCGAAAGGCTGCATCGCTTTCGCCAGTTCTTCTTCCGTCATACCGACACCCGTATCGGTAATTTCGACCATCATATGTTCTTCCGGATCAATATAGACATGAATGCCGACTTTTCCGCCGGGCGGTGTAAATTTGACACAGTTGCTGACCACATTCATCAGCACCTGTTTCATCGCCAGTTCTTCCGCAAAGATATTCGGCAAGTCTTCCGGAATGGATACATCAACGCGCAATTGCCCTTCCTTGATCTTATGATCCAGCAGGCTGAGAACGGATTGGATAATCCGTGCCATTGGGAAGGATTTTTCTTTCAGCTCGCGGTCGCCGATTTCGATCTGTGACAGTTCCAGAATATCATTAATGATATTCAGAAGCTGCTTGCCACTGTCATGGATGTCCTGCGCATATTCTTTATAAACATCCTGCCCGATCGGTCCCATGACTTCGTTACGGATAATCTCGGAAAAGCCGATCACGGCATTCAGCGGCGTACGCAGCTCGTGGCTCATATTCGCCATAAATTCAATCCGCGCGCGGCTGGTCAATTCCGCTTCCAGCTTCGCGGTTTTTAATGCTTCATCCGTCGCGCGGCGGGAGGTCACATCCCAAAGATTGCCTTCAAAATGCTTGACCTCGTCATCATGGCCGTAAACGGCACGCAGGTTTTCCAGTACCCAGATAACACTGCCGTCTTTCTTATAGACCTGATGCTCTACGCCGAAAACTTTTCCGTGCTGTGCAACCTGCAATTCCAGAACAGCCCGTTCATGCGGGTCTACATAGATCTGGTCGCGGATGCTGGTAATCGCTTCCTTCAAATCTTCAGGATCGGCATAACCAAGAATATCGGCAAATGCCTGGTTGACGCTGACAAACTTACCTTCGGGCGTTGTCTGGTAAATGCCGTTCAAGGCGTTTTCGAACATTTCCCGGTATTGTTTCTCTGCGCTGTCATGTGCTAGCTCGGCTTTTTTACGCTGTTCGATATCGGTAATCGTCCCGACAACACGGGAGCCCGTTTCCGACATGCGGATCATGCTAAAACCCAATTCGACAAAACGGTAATCACCGTTTTCCGTTTTCATGCGTGCCTCGCGACGGTATGAACCGCGATCCCCGCTGGTAAAGCCTTGGAACAGCTCTTTATGCCGCCCCAGATCACTTGGGTGCAGATAATCAAACAGATTGCTGTCAATTGCGTAATCCGCCTCTGCCTGCATGATATCGCGCCATTTATCATTCAAGAACAGGATTTTACCTGTTTGGTCGGTTTCAAAAATAACATCCGACACAGCATTGATAATCCCGCGATATTCCCATTCACTTTTCTGGAATTCCGTAATCAGCTTCTGGCGTTCCGTTTCACGATTCAGCAGCTCCGTATTTTTGCTGGAAAGCGTCTCGGAAATATGCGCCAGCTGCCTTTCTTTCAAATAACCGCGATGAAGCAATACGCCGCCAGCACCGATACAGAGGAAACCCAGTACAAGCCCCGCCCAGGGCAATACGGTAAAGACACGGTATGCCGTCGTCGGCGGCGCAAGAATTTCCGTTTCCCAACTCTCTCCGGCCATGACCATCCCTTGACGCAGTGTCATAGGCTGAAACAGGCCGCTACCTGCTTGACCATCTCCTCCGTGACGAAAGATCTCCTGATCACTATGCGGCGAGAATAAAGCCAACCCGCTGACCGGAGCTACACCGTTTTCAACTTGATCCAATGCGAAAAGTGTTGAGATTTTCGGCAGTAAAATCAGAAAACCGTAATTGCCCGGTTTATATTCATATGCAAACAACCAAGGCAAAAGCGCCTTGCGTTGTGCCGGATCTTTAAAGCTTGACGGCGGCAGCAATGGTGCCAGCATATCCATATCCAATACCGCACGGTTCTGGCCAAATTGCGCCTTTTCCATCAGTTTTTTGTGGAAGGGGTTCAAATTTCCTTCGGTAAACACATCCCTGACATCATAGTGAGAAAGAGAATCCATCTGACGCCATTTTCCGTCATGCGGTGAATACCACAGCAGCCCCTGCGCCAGATTGCTCTTATCCAGCATATCCCAGATAAATACGACATCTTTTTTATCAAGCTGCGCGCCTGACGCAATCAGATAATTATTCAGATGTTCGCCAATGACCTCCAAATCCCGGACATTTTCTTCTGCAGATTGCAGAAAAGCATGAGCGATTTTTTGCGTTTCCGAGGATTTCAAATCCTGCATTAAGAGATAAATGACGGCAAAAAAGATTAGAACAACGCTTAGCCCCTTGAGATAGAAGCCGAGAACGTCGCTATATCCGGCTTTTCCAGACACGACGGCAGTTCCTCCCTGCCCCGGTCCGGAAGTGGGCGGGGGGCCTGTTTTTCGTGCTGCTGCCTGCTGTTGCTCCGCCATTTAATGCTTTCACTCTGATTCTATTTAGATAAATACCCCCGTCCGCTGGAAACAGGGGTCGTATTTTTAACAGTACCAAGAAATAGATAAAATTTTATTAAAATCTTCAGATATCAGTGCAAGGTGCTGTTTTTTTAAGTTTTTATTGAAAAACGAGAGGTAGAATACCTCTTGTTAAAACAGATTTTACATTTACGCCGCAGCACAAGGGAGGAAATGCTCAAAAATTGACATCCGGGGCCTTTTGCACAGCTTCCGCTTCAGCCTCGGAGAGTTCAAAAAACACTTCGTTTTTAAAGCCGAGAGATGCGGCAAACAAAACAGCCGGAAATTGCTGTATTGCCGTATTCAGTTCGCTTGTCGCATTGTTGAAGAAGCGACGCGCCGCCGCAATTTTATTTTCAAGATCAGATAATTCCGTCTGTAATTGTTTGAAGTTTTCGTTGGCCTTCAATTCGGGATAGTTTTCAGCAACCGCCATCAACTGCATCATGGCCGCGCCCAATACGCTTTCCGCAGCTGCGCGCCCTTCAATACCGTCATCACGGCTTTTCATGGCGCTGGCACGTGCTTCCGTCACCTGCATAAAGACCTTATCTTCATGTTTTGCGTAGGCTTTGACTGTTTCCACCAGATTGGGAATCAGGTCATAACGCTGTTTCAGCTGTACATCAATATCGGAAAAGGCATTCAGACGTTTTTGACGTAAAGCCACCAGACGGTTGTAAATAACAATCAGGAAAATCCCGATCACAACGACAACAACCAGCAAAATCGTCAAAACACTCATAACATACCCCGTTTCTCTGTCAGTTTTCCGCAGAAATGATTAATTACCGGTACCGCATTCCGGCTTCGGCTTCCATGCCGTCACCTGCTTTTTACCTTCAAAAAGCTGCTCTTCCGTCAAATCGGCGGAAACACGAACACGTGCAATAATTGCGCCGTTTTTCATTTCACCCGATGGCAAATTCATCGCCGCTAATGCAAACCATTGATAGGCTTTTACGTGATTCGCGCGAAAATTGCCGAGCCCTTCGTAATAGACGCGCCCCAATTCCATTTGTCCCTCAGGCGAGCCGCATTCCGCCGCTTTTTGATAAAGATTGATCGCACTGTTCAAACGCGCGGGAATACCGGTACCGAATTTCTCGTAATAACGGGCCAAAGGCACATAAGCCGGAACATAACCCTGATCCGAGGCCTTCCGCAGCCAAGAGATCGCTTCACGGTCATCTTTTTTTACACCGCCTGTGCCTTCCGAATACATCTTTCCAAGACGGTATTGCGCACCCGGGTGGCCATTTTCACTGGCTGCACGGAAATACCAGACGGCGGCATCTTCCGCCGTTTTATCCAGTCCCGGAACCTCGCTTTCATATATGCGGGCAAGGTTATAGCGGGCATCGGCATTCCCCTGATCCGCTGCCAGCATATACCATTGCGTTGCCTGCATATAATCCTGTGTCACACCCATGCCGCGGCGATACATATAGGCCAGTGCCATTTGTGCGAACACATCACCCTGACGTGCGGCATATTCATACCAGCGCAGGGCTTCCGTATAATTTTGCGTCACGCCTGCACCACGCAGATACATTGTTGCCAGATTATATTGTGCACGGACGTTGTTTTGCATGGCTGCCTGCGTGTACCATTGCGCTGCCAGCGCTTCGTCTTTCTGGTAACCGCGACCAAGACGCAACATTGTTGCCAGGTTGTTCTGTGCAATCGCATCACCGCGCCGTGCGGCAATCGTGTACCATTTAAAGGCCTCCGTATCGTTCTTCTGGACACCTTTACCGGCACTGTAGGCATAGCCCAAATAGCTTTGTGCAGGCAGATAGTCCTGCTCTGCCGATTTCCGGTACCACGAAATCGCGCCATAAGGGTCACGGCCGACACCTTCGCCAATATCCATCAGATAAGCCAGATAATACTGCGCCCGTGCATCACCATCATGCGCCAGACGTAGAAAATGTTTTCCGGCAAGTTCGTTGTCACCTTGTGAAAAGGCACGAAGGCCCGCGTTAAAACTGGGTTGAAAACCGCCCCGGATCAACTGCTGTTGCGCCAGTGCGGCCGGAACGGCAGCAAAATAGACGGCAACGAAGGCCGCCAACAAAACAAGCAGTGGGTTGTAACTGTATTTTTGGCTGGTCATACTATTTTATTGTCTTACCCGCATATCCGCTTTGATTTCCGGCGCTTAAACCTTTTGGCCACAGACCGATTTTTCAAAACGCCTTCAGTTGATGAAAGCTTCCAATGAAAATATTATGACGGCAAGGCAAAAAGGTCTAGTGAATTATCACGAAAAATTATTCCGCCATACCGACAGCGGCCATATAAAGTTCAAGAAGTTCGTTTTCTTCCCGTCTTTTTTCCAGTTCCATTTTGCGCAAAGAAATCATTTTTCGCATGATTTTCGGCTCAAAACCAACGGCTTTAGCTTCCGCATAAACCTCCCGGATATCTTCCGACAGCGCTTTTTTCTCTTCTTCCAGCCTTTCAATCCGCTCGATAAAAGATTTTAATCTTTCTCCTGCAATTCCTGCCGTATCCGAAGGTGCCGCAGCCGTCATCGTTGCCGTCGTCATATTTTTCTCTCCTTAAAAAAGAATTGCCCTGATTATCGTTTTAAACATCAGAAAATGCCCTGTCTTCCTGCCTTAGTCAAGCACGGACGCAGGAAAAAATACAAAACGCCTAAAAAGCTATCTATCTATTTGAATTTTATTTACGAAATTGTGTCATACTGGTTTTATCAACCAAAAACCTATCTTTGATCGGGGGCATATGGACAGCAACAGGCAAAACCGTTATGATGAATAACTGACAGGGATGCCTTTATCTTTCCCGGCCGATGGTTGAGCGCAATCGCGTCTTTTAAAACAAACCGCTTAGGAATTTTTTTGATATGCATATGCACGGCAGGCTTAAAACCTTCAGGCATTTGTTTGCGTTTGTAATGACCGCATGTTTTATTGTCACGATTTTTCCTGCC
>SBHI01000177.1 GCA_006226225.1 Alphaproteobacteria bacterium | reverse complement strand
TTCATATCATGGTCGTCAACGACAACGGAGAGCATGTAGGTCGGTGTTTTGTCGCTGCGGAGCAGCACCATGTCATCCAGCTGTGCGTTTTCAACACGGACTTCGCCCTGTACGGCATCCTGAATAACGGTCTCGCCTGTTTGCGGGGACTTGATACGCACAACCGGTGCAACACCTTCCGGCGCTTCGGACGGGTCACGGTCACGCCAGCGCCCGTCATAAGCGGCGGTACGGCCTTCGGCGCGTGCTTTTTCACGCATTTCTTCCAGTTCTTCCGGAGAGCAGTAGCAGTAATAGGCTTTGCCTTCGGCGATTAATTGTTCGGCGATTTCGACATGACGGTCGCGGCGTTCAAATTGCGAGATCGCGTCGCCGTCCCAGTCCAGTTCCAGCCATTTCATACCTTCATAGATTTTTTCGATGGCATCATCGGTAGATCGTTCGCGATCCGTATCTTCAATCCGCAACAGGAATGTGCCGCCGTGACGGCGGGCAAATAGCCAGTTGAACAGGGCGGTACGTGCGCCGCCAATATGAAGATAGCCTGTTGGTGAAGGCGCAAAACGCGTCACAACATTCATGTTTTTTCTTTCCTTTGCATTATATGCTTTACCGTTGTTTTCCTTTATAAAATGGATGATGGAACAATTAAAGCGTTTTTTGCGGAATGCCCTTGCGCAGGCTGCGGAAGTTCTGAATGCCGAGCGCGAAAGGCTGCCGCTGTGGTTGCCGGTTTTTATTGGAACCGGCGCGGGGATGTATTACGCCTTGCCGCAGGAGCCGCTGCTGTGGGTGTTTCTTCTGTCACTGGCCGTCTTGGGGGTATTACTGCTGTTATTGACGGAACGACCCGTTTTGAGAGCGTTTGTTCTATGCCTGTTTGTGACGTTAATGGGGTTTTCCGCTGCGGTATTGCAGGCGCAAAACCGGGATTCGCCGATGCTGGAAAAACGTGTCGGCCTCGGGATTGTTGCGGGAACCGTCGTCGAGGCGGATACGCTGCCGAATAACAAAGGCTGGCGGGTTGTGTTATCGGATGTCGTGCTGGAAAAACGCGCACCGGAAAAAACGCCGGAAAAAGTGCGGCTGCAAATTTACAAAAAAGCCTTTGATGATGATATTTTGCCGGGAATGCGCATCTCGGTTCTCGCGATTGTTAATCCGCCGCCGCTGCCGGTGATGCCGGGTGCTTTTGATTTCCGTCGCCAGATGTATTTTGACAGATTGGGCGGTACGGGGTATGCGCTGGGGCCTGTAGCATTGGAACAAAATGCCGTAAAAAATGGCTGGTCTCTTTTCTGGGAAAAACTGCGCGGCAAGGTGCGCCGTAACATTACTGCGGTTTTTCCCGAGAAACCTGTGACGGCTTCGCTGGTCTCCGCGCTTTTGGCGGGGGAGCGTGAAGGCATCTCCGAAGAAACATGGGATAATATTCGTGCGGCCGGATT
Source organism: Alphaproteobacteria bacterium (assembly GCA_006226225.1). GTDB lineage: Bacteria > Pseudomonadota > Alphaproteobacteria > Micavibrionales > CSBR16-224 > CSBR16-224. The sequence continues at coordinate 12,746 of SBHI01000177.1, read as the reverse complement.
GTCACATTTGCTGGCGATTTCCGGGTTGCATATCGGGCTTGTGGCGGGTTTGCTGTTTTTCGCATTGCGTGCGGTTCTGGCTTTGTCTGAACGTTTGACACTTTACTGGCCGATCAAGAAAATAAGTGCGGCCTTTGCGCTGGTCGGCAGCATTGTGTATCTGTGTCTGGTCGGTGCGCCTGTTTCGGCGCAGCGGGCAGTGATGATGACGGGAGTCGTTCTGGTCGCGGTGATGCTGGATCGTATGGGTTTGACGATGCGGCTTGCGGCTTTGGCCGCGGCGGTTATTTTGCTGCTGACACCCGACGCACTTTTGAATGCAGGCTTCCAGATGTCTTTTTCCGCAGTGGTCTGTCTGATCGCTTTTTACGAGGCGCTGTCTGAAAAATGGAAAAGCTGGTATCAACAGGCCAGTGTGATGCATCGTTCGGCACTGTATTTTTTCGGTACGATTTTGACAACGGTTATTGCCTCGCTGGCAACGGCACCGTTTTCTCTGTTTCATTTTCACCGCGTAGCAGGGCTGGTGAGCTTGTTTGCCAATATTCTGGCGGTGCCTTTGACAGCTTTTCTGGTGATGCCGGCAGGGATCGCGGCATTGATTTTGATGCCGCTGGGGCTGCATTACTGGCCGCTGCAATTGACGGGCGTTGGCGTCGAGATGATTTACGATATATCGCGCGATATTGGTGAGGGCGGGGAAGCGTTGATCCACGCACCGTCATGGCCGCTTGCCGCCTTACTGCTGATCGTGGCGGGCGGTTTATGGCTGTGTCTTTGGCAATCGCGACTTAGATTGTGCGGCGTGGCATTGATTGCGGGCGGCATTTTGTGGGCCGTCTATGACGCGCCGCGTTTGCAGCCGGATATCTATATTTCCGGCCGCGGCGATTTAACGGGGCTGCGTCTTGAAGACGGAAGGCTGGCTTTGTCATCATTGCGTCGTGAAAAATTTACCGCCGGACAATGGCAGCGCCATGCCGGTTTGCGGCCGCCGCCGCTGGCATGGCCGGAAGAAGGAGAGACGGGAGAGAATTTGCAGTGTGACTGGCTGCACTGCCACTGGCAAAAATACGGAAAGGTCATTATCATTGTACGTAATCCGCTGGCGTTTTTAACAATTTGTGACGAGGCCTCCGCACTGCCAGATATTCTGATTGCGCCGCAAGATGCCGTGCCGCGCATTTGTCGCGCCGGGACGGTGATTGACCGTTTCGACTTATGGCGCGGCGGCGGGCATAGCGTATTTTTAAAAGACGGCAATGTGCGTGTGAAAACCGTTGTGCAACAAGGCGGAATGCGTTTATGGTCGCCGGAACGTTTTGAGAGAAAAAATGGCAAAGACAGAAAAAACGGCGCAGAAAGAATCCGCTGACATGCTGCGCACTATTGCGGAGATGCCTCCCTTGCGGCGGTGTCTACTGATTTTTGCGGCAGGGCTGGTGACGGCCTTGGCGATGCCGCCTGCGGGATTGTTTTTCGTGTTGTGGGGAACATTGCCGTTTTTTTATCTGACACTGGCGGATGCGGCAAACCGTAAACAGGCTTTCTGGAGCGGCTGGCTGTTCGGTGCGGGATTTTTCTTGGGTGGGTTGTTCTGGGTCACACATGCGCTGTTTGTCGATTTGGCGGCATGGTGGTGGATTATTCCCTTTGCATTGTTGGGCATTCCCGCCGTGTTATCCATCTATACGGGGATTTTGGGGCTTGCCGTTTTTCAGGTCTTGAAATACAGCACCCGCATTGGCGGCGTTTTTGCCTTTGCGGCCTTGTGGTGTGTCATGGAATATTTGCGCGGGATTTTATTTACGGGCTTTCCGTGGAATTTGTCCGGATATGTCTGGACCCATTCTTTGGCGATGCTGCAGAATTTGTCATGGGCCGGTGTTTACGGTCTGGGTGCCTTAACAGTCACCAGCGCCATGATGACGGTTTTCGCGTTTTTGAAAATAGGGCAAGGCTGTGCCCGTGCAGCGCTGGCGGTGTCGGTTATACTGCCTTTGGCATTATGGGGATGGGGGGCATTACGCCTTGCACTGGCTGGTGAGACGGTCTTCCATGACGCGGTTACGCTGCGCGTGGTGCAGCCGAATATTCCGCAGCATGAAAAATGGATGGCGGAAACACAGGCTGAGAATTTTCAAAAGCTTTTGACCTTGTCGAATGCGGACAAACCCGCTGATATCATTATCTGGCCGGAAACGGCCTTAACGGCAGATATTGATGCTTTTCCCACCGTCGGAACGGCATTGCGTAACAATCTGCCTGCCGATGCCGTTTTAATGACAGGTAATATTTTCAGCCGCGCGGATGAGCAGGGAAAAGATAACTATTATAATAGTCTGATGGTGCTGAATATCCGTACAGGCGAGAAAGCGCAATATCCGAAATCACATCTGGTGCCGTTTGGTGAATATGTGCCGTTTCGCAGTATTTTTTCCGTTGCGGCATTGGGAGCCTTGTTGTCAGGATTCGAGGACTTTCAAGCCGGCGACGGCCCTTACACGGCAACTGATTTCGGGCTGCCGGCTTTTAGTCCGCTGATTTGTTACGAGGTGATTTTTCCGGGGCGCGTGACATCCGCTCAAAAAGAACGGCCCGCATGGCTGCTGAATGTGACCAATGACGGCTGGTATGGGAACTCTCCCGGCCCGTATCAGCATTTTGCCTTTTCACGTGCGCGGGCGATTGAGGAGGGACTGCCACTTATACGTGCAGCCAATACCGGTATTTCTGCTGTTATCGACTCTTACGGGCGTATTATGGAAGCCGTTTCACTGGGGGAAACGGGGGTGATCACGCTTGCTTTGCCGCGTGATATTCCGCCTACTTTTTATGCGCGTTATCATAGAATATTTTTTGCCTTTGCCGTTTTTTTCCTGATTCTGCCAGCACTTATATTACGCAAAAGGATGTGACATTATGCAAGCATGTTGTGAATACGATTGCATTACTTTGTTAACAGTGCTATAGAATTAAGTCTGATGATTTAAACTGATTTTCTGGATAGTATTTTAAAAAAGACAAAGATGATGCCAAAAAGGAAAACAAGAGGACGACCTGCGGGCGAGCCCGTACATCCTGTTGACATTCATGTCGGACAACAGTTGCGGTCACGCAGGTTATTACTGGGTATGAGCCAAAAATCTCTGGCTGATGCCGTCGGGCTGACTTTTCAGCAGGTGCAAAAATATGAGCGCGCCTCAAACCGTATTAGCGTGAGCCGGCTGTTTGATTTCTGCAAAGTACTGGATGTGGATTTTGATTATTTTATTGACGGTTTTACAGGCCGTGGCCGCGCACGTCCTGAAATTGCACGGCAGGGCATGGCCGATTCTGACGGTCAGGCAGCCTTCGAGCCGGAAGACGATATCATGGTCAAGCGTGAAACGATGACGCTGGTGCGTGCCTATTACAGTATTGAAGATGAAAATGTGCGCAAGCAGCTTTTGCAGATGATCCGGACGATGGCAAAATCAAGCGGTGAGAAAAACGGCTATGTCGAACGCCGCGGCCGCCCGCGCAAATCCGACAAGGAATAACGATCAGTTTTTCCGGTCAGCAGCTTCATTCAATTCTTCGACATCACGGCGGGTGAAGAAATACTGCCGCCCGCAGAATTCACAGGTGATATCAATTTCCCCTTTTTCGTCCTGTGCGTCTTTTCTTTCATCCGCAGACAGGGTTTGCAGAACATTCGAGACGCGTTCGCGTGAACAGCGGCAGACATGTTTAATGGGTGTAGGCGGGTAGACACGCACGCCTTCCTCGTGGAACAGGCGGTATAGCACATCAGCTGAATGCAGATTGGGAGACAACAGTTCCTCGTCACGGCAGGTCTCCATCAGAATGGTGGTGCGCTGCCAGTCTTCCAGACGTTCGCTTTGCCGGTCATGGTCTGCTTCTTGTTCCGGTGTTTCGGGAATATATTGCACCATCACCGCGCCGGAACGCCACTGGTCATCCTGCGGGTGGATGGACATACGGATGGCGGTTCTGATTTGTTCCGATTGTGCGAAATAATGCTGTACCGCGTCCATCAGACTGTTGCCGGTCAGATTGACGATACCCTGATAACGGTCGGTATTGTCTCCCTGATCAACTGTGAAGGACATATAGCCGCTTTCCAGCAGGTGGTAATAATTATGATCCTGCTGATGGTCGCCGTGATCCATTGCTGCAATTTCATCATGGTCAAAAGCGGCATAAGCGCGAATGTGGCCTTTGGCGTTCACATCGGTGATAATGGCACGGATCGGCCCGTCAGCCTGAATTTGCAGCGTAAAAATGCCGTCATATTTCAGCATGGCGGCAAGCAGCAGGCTGAGGGTGACAGCCTCGCTGAGAAGATAGGAAACGGGCAGGGGGTAATCATGTAATTCGATAATCTGCTTGAGACAAGGCCCCAGCCGCACCATGCGGCCGCGCAATCCGGTTGATTCAAGGCTAAAAGGCTGGACAACGTCATCATCAATGATGCCGCTGGTTTCTTTTCCGCCTTTTCCGATTGTGATTGCCATTGCCGCCCTGTGCGTTTTTTTTTAAGTTTTTGCATTACCTTGCAAATTTTTACCGAATGAAGAACTATATGAAGGAACGGGCCTAGAATCAAGGAATTTTCAGAGCTTGGAAGAAGACAAAAAGCCCCGCAGGGCACAGAGAAAACCGAAAAAAATCACCCCGCGTTATCTTGATAACGTGGCAGCTTATTATCTTGCCCGCTATGCCAGTTCCTCCGTGAATTTGAAACGGGTTCTGATGCGGCGGGCCGTGCGCTCCTGCGCTTATCACGAGACACCGCTGGAAGATGCGGAGGAAATGATTGATGCGCTGGTGGAAAGATACTGTCAGGCCGGATTTCTGAATGATGAAAACTATGCGCTGAATCTTGCCCGCAGCCTGCGCGCCAAAGGAAAATCAGCACGGCTGATTTTGCGCAAAATGTATGAGAAAGGTATCGCCGAGGAATTGGCACAGCAATCATTGAAAGCGACGGATGATACATTGCTTGAAACAGCGGAGACCCTCGAAGATGCGGAAGATATTGCCGCATGGCGTTTTGCGCGGCGGCGTAAACTGGGGCCGTTTCGTGCGGCAGCAGACCGTTCCGATTATCGCGAAAAGGACTTAGGAAGCTTGGCGCGTGCCGGTTTTTCCTATGGCACGGCGCGCAACATTCTTGACCGGGATGATGTGCCGGACGAAATTGCCGACCTTATCCGCTAGTTCTGCGCTGTCAATGCAGGCGCGTGAATAACCGGCTGTAACGAATATTTTTCAAACCATGCCAGATCAGGCAGCCCAAATTCCGCGGATAGCGGAAGAAGCCGTCGCCCAGAGGACAAGCATTGCCAATTCCTTCGGTGGAGAAAAAGAGGAGTTTGGCCTGACCGATCAGGTTTTCCTTGGGAACCAGTCCGACCTTGTCGGTAGCGCGGCTGTCCAGAGACCCGTCGCGGTTGTCACCCATAACAAAATAGTGGTCGTCATCAACCGTATATTCTCTGGTGTCGTCATAGAACTCCCAGTCTGATTTTTCGTAGATGTAATGTTTTACACCGTTCGGCAGTGTTTCCTCATATTTGGAATAGACATCAATCAGCCCGTTTTCGTCGCGCTCTTCCGTTGCGACGAATTCGCGCGGAACGATTTCATCATTCAGGTAAAGCAGGCCTTCGCGCATCTGAATTTTATCGCCGGGCATGCCAATGATGCGCTTGATATAATCGACATGCAGTTGGTGGGGCTGGCGGAAAACGACAATGTCACCGCGCTGCGGTTCCTTCTCCATGATGCGTCCTTTGAACTGAACGAACAGCCAGTCAGGGAATGAGTAGCGGCTGTAGCCGTAGGAATATTTGGAGACAAACAGATAATCGCCGACCAGCAGGTTCGGATACATTGAACCCGACGGAATATTAAAAGGCTGGAAGATAAAAATCCGGAAACATAATGCAATGATTGCGGCGGTGATCAGGACAGGCAGCAGGCCGTAATCTTCTTCGCCAGTCTGTTCGTCTTCATGACCCTCGTTTTCCTCATCTTCGTTTTCATTATCGTCGTCCGGAATGTTCTGGTCTGACTCAATGGCGGCGGCAAGTGCTTCCGCACGGGCTTCTTCTTCGCGTTCCCGCAACTCCTGCTCCGTCATCGGCGGCGGCAGAATTTTTTTCGTTGTTTTGGCGGCGGCTTTGGTCGACTTTTTTACCGGCTTCTTTTTCGGTGCGGCTTTCTTCTTGGCCGTATTTTTCTTTTTATCAGCCGCTGTCGTGCTTTGTTTCTTTTTCGTTTCCGGCATTCTGCTTATCCGTTCTCTTCTATCATCATTGATCGTGCGGCTGACCGGCGGAAATGATGACAAATGCAATCGCCAGATCTTTTTCGTCGCTGAGACTTAGATGTAGCACAGCAGGGCGGCCATCACAAAGTGTTTTGATATAATCAGCCGTGCCGCCGTTGACATTGATATGCGGACGTCCCGCCGCATCATTACTGATATGAATATCCTGAAAGCGGACATTTTCACCAATGCCGGTGCCGCAGGCTTTGGCCAGTGCTTCTTTTGCCGCCCAGCGCTTTGCGTAATAAGCGGTTTGCGCGTCTTTTCCGCCGCGCTTTTGTGCCAGAGCCTGTTCTTCGGCTGTAAAACAACGATCCAGAAAGCGCTGCCCCTGTTTTTCATGCACCTCCGCAATGCGGGACAGATGGATGATATCCGTACCGATGCCGATAATCATGATGCGCCACCTTTCTTGTTCCCGCCGGAATGGCCCTTGTGCTGTGCAATCTCTGCGGCCAGTTTTTCCGCTGCTTTTTCGGCTTTTGCAGCGCGTTTTTCCGCGCGGCGTGCAAGCCTGCGGCGACGGCGTGTCTGATATTCCTTCACGAGACGGCGCAGCGGGAAAAAGACGGCAAACCAGACGATGATCGCACAAGGGATAGAACCGACCAGAGCGGGCCAGAAAAATTCCCACGGGGCGTCGCGGATTTGATGCAGGGCAAGACCGGCGCTGCTGCCAACCAGTTCCGGGTTTTCCCCTATAATGGAATGGCCGAGCTTGTAAATCAGCCACCAGATCAGCGGGAATGTCCAGGGGTTGCCGACAGCCGTACCGAACATAGCCGCCAGCAATGAGCCGCGGATGGCAAACGCCAGTATAATGGCAATGATAAAATGGAAGCCCATCAGCGGTGTGAAGGAGACGGCGGCACCTGATGCAAATCCTGCGGCAATCATATAAGGTGTGCCTTGCAGACGTCCGACGCGGTGCCGGTAATAGGACGCAAGACGTTCCCACCCCATTTTCGGCCAGAGAATGTCTCTGGATCTCAACAGCCAGGATTTCTTTTTGCGTCGTTGAAACATGGGGTATCTTCTTAAAGTCTGTCGGGCGCTTTTTATCGTCCTTTGGTTCGTTTGACGGAGGCAATCTCCGGCGTGGCGCGCAGCGCCTTGATAATCTCTTCCAGATGTACGGCGTCATGGACAAATACGTCGACGAGTATATCCCAGAAATCCGTTTGCCGGTTAATAATTTTTAGATTCGTGATATTGGCGCTTTTTTGGCCGATGACGGTGGAAAGCGTGCCAAGGCTGCCGGGTTCGTTTGCAAGAACGATGGAAAGACGGCCGATATGGGTTTCGGGCGTATCTTCACCGTCATCCCATGAAACATCCAGCCAGCGTTCCGGTGTGTCGGCAAAGGCTTCCAGACTTTCACAGTCAACGGTATGGATGGTGACACCTTTACCCGTGGTGACAATGCCGACGATTTTATCGCCCGGGAGCGGGTGACAGCAGCGCGCAAAATGCAGCGCCATGCCGGGGATCAAACCTTTGATCGGCATCGGTGCTGCTTTGCCTTTGCGTTTTCTCTGTGTCTTCGGTTTTTGCAGTGCTTCCAGATTTGGCTGTTTCAGTTTCTTCAGATTTGCGGCGGCCTGTTCGGGGAAAGCGGCTTTAAAGACTTCCCGCCCGTTGATATGGCCGGAGCCGACACCGGTATACAACATTTCGACCGAGTCAGCCTTGAATTGCTTCACAACGGAGATGAAGGGTTTTTCCTGAAATTCGATATTTTCCTGCCGGCAGATTTTTTGCAGCATGGCTTTGCCGAGATTGGAATATTGTTCAACCTGCTGCATGCGGACAAAGCGGCGGATGCGCGCATGCGCTTTTCCGGTGACGACAAAACGCTCCCAGTTCGGGGACGGGGTCTGTTTGTCGGAGGTGCGGATTTCAACCTGATCACCGTTTTGGAGCTGTGTATTCAGCGGCACGATCCGTCCGTTGACTTTTGCGCCGACGCAAGTGTCACCGACCTGAGAATGGACGGCATAGGCGAAGTCAACCGGTGTCGCGCCTTTCGGCAGTTCAATCAGGTCTCCTTGCGGGGTAAAACAGTAAACTTGCTCCTGAAACAGTTCCAGCTTTGTGTGTTGCAGGAATTCTTCGGGGCGCGCGGCTTGTTCGACAATATCCATCAATTCACGCAGCCAGCGGTATTGCTTGCCGCCTTTTTTGGCATTGCCTTCCGTGTTTTTATAAGCCCAGTGTGCCGCAACACCGAATTCGGCCTCTTCATGCATTTCGGCGGTGCGGATCTGCATTTCAATGCGCTGGTTTTCCGGCCCGATCACAGTCGTGTGCAGACTGCGGTATCCGTTGGCTTTCGGGATGGAGATATAATCCTTGAAGCGTCCCGGCACGCTGGGATAAAGCCCGTGAATAATGCCGAGGACGTGATAGCAGGCAGAGACGTCATCCACGATCACGCGGAAAGCCATGATATCGGACAATTGTTCAAAAGACACGTTTTTGCGCTGCATTTTCAGCCAGATAGAATGCGGCGTTTTCTCGCGTCCCGTGATTTTTGCGTCGATATCGGCGGTTTTTAACTGTTTGGTCAGCTCTGCGATGATTTTGACGACGACTTTCTCGCCTTCTGAACGCAAAAATTCCAAACGTTTGGCAATGCTTTCGCGTGCTTCGGGGTTCAGGTATTTGAAGGCCAGGTCTTCCAGCTCTTCTTTCCATGTATGGATACCGATGCGCTCGGCTAGCGGCACGTAAATTTCCAGCGTTTCACGGGCGATGCGTTTCTGTTTTTCCGGTTTGGATATATGGTGCAGGGTACGCATATTATGCAGTCTGTCTGCAAGTTTAACCAGTAAGACGCGGATATCCTCGGACATCGCCAGAATAAGTTTGCGGAAATTTTCGGCCTGTTTTTCTTCGGGACGTTGCAGCTCAATCTGGCTCAGTTTTGTAACGCCGTCGACAAGCTTGCCGATTTCCTGCCCGAACAGGCTGCTGATCTCTTCGATTGTGGCATCGGTATCTTCGACCGTATCATGCAGTAACGCCGTGATGACGGAAGCGGTATCCATTTTAAGTTCGGTCAGAATGGCGGCGACTTCCAGCGGGTGAGAAAAATAGGGATCGCCGGAGGCACGGGTCTGGGTGCCATGCATTTTCATCGCATAGACATAGGCGCGGTTCAGCGCATTTTCATCCATATCCGGATCATAGGCTTTTACGCGATTGATAAGCTCGTATTGACGAATCATGCCGCCGCTCGGTCTCTTTCGTTTTTTGTTATTCTTGAATGCAAAACACCCGCCGGACATTATAGCCTTAGGCGGGTGCTTTTTGAAAAGAAAATCGAATTTTTACGGATTTTATTCTTCTTCATCCGTTGTGACGGCTGTGTCGGTGTCGTCATCCAGATCATCCGTTTCGCCGGTATCTTCATGCATGCCGCTTGCCGCCAAGGCGTCTTCATCGGCAACCAGTTCCATATCGTCCATTTCGCCTTCCATCAGGTCGATCACATCTTCTTCGTCTTCCTCGACTTCGATGACTTTCTGGTGGCCTTTGATCATGCTTTCTTTCAGCTCGGACAGCTCGACGGTTTCGTCGGCGATCTCGCGCAATGCGACGACCGGGTTTTTATCATTGTCGCGATCTACTGTCAGTGCAGCACCGGAGCCAATCTCGCGGGCGCGCTGCGAGGAGAGCAGGACCAGCTCAAAACGGTTCGGAACTTTTAAAATGCAGTCTTCTACGGTAACGCGTGCCATTCTTAATAACCTCTGTTAAATGTCGTCTTTAAATCCTTACGGCGGCACTCCTTGCGGAAAGCCCTCTCGCGTGCAGAAACTATACGATTTTCCCTGCTGATGCAAGTGTTTATTCGCAGCTTTTTCGTCCTGCGGCTGATTTATCTTTCAAGTGATAAAATATAAGCATAAATAATCTTGACAAATGTCACTGAAATGCAATACAAATCGGATGCGTTATGAAAGTTGTAGAGTGGCTGTGAGTGTCGAAGCCGACATGGATATTCCACAAAACACGCGTAGTAATGCCCGGTTGTTTTAATGGACGAACACCCCGGTATTACTGCCGCCCTGGGGAGGGATTAACAGCTTGACGAAAAAGGTAAAATCTACGGCTCGACGTTGCCGGAAAGTATTTCTGCACGCAAAATTAAGAAATAAAAACAAAAAGAAAAATAAGAAAACTGGAGAAGAAGATTGACGAAAAATCCTTTTTACATCGAAGAGAAAGTGGCGGTTTTTATTGATGGTGCGAATCTTTATGCCGCAACGCGCGCGCTGGGGTTCGACATTGATTACAAGCTTTTACTGTCATGGTTTAAAGACGAGTCGCGTCTGGTGCGCGCCTTTTACTACACGGCCATGTTTGATGATCAGGAATATTCACCAATCCGTCCGCTGGTCGACTGGCTGGATTATAACGGCTATACGATGGTCACAAAGCCCGTGAAAGAATTTGTTGACCAGAACGGCCGCCGCAAAATCAAAACCAATATTGATATCGAACTGGCGCTGGATATGATTGAGCTGGCCGAACATGTGGATCATGTCGTGTTGTTCTCCGGCGATGGTGATTTCCACCGTCTGGTGAAATTCGTACAACGCAAAGGTGTACGGGTGACGGTGGTCAGCACAATTCAGACCTCACCCTCTATGGTATCGGATGAATTGCGCCGTCAGGCCGACCAGTTTATCGACCTTGCCGATATTCCGGCAATGATTGGTGATAATATTGATGCCGAAGATAAAATTCTCTATTCTGAAGACACACAGGATACGCAGCCGCTTCCCGCCTGATGATGTAAGGAACGGCTGATGCCTTGTTTGCAAAAGCCGTGAAACAGGAGAAAGCCGTGTCCGCAGGACAGCCGCAACAATTCCATCATTATGTCGCGCAAGATTGTGGGCTGTGTCCGCGGCTTGCCGCATTCCGCGCTGATAATCTGCGCCAGTTTCCCGATAAATTTAACGCACCTGTACCGTCCTTTGGCGCAGATGATCCGTCTTTGCTGATTGTCGGACTTGCCCCCGGTCTGAAAGGTGCCAATTTTTCCGGACGTCCCTTTACCGGTGATTATGCCGGCGATACGCTTTATGCAACTTTGCTGAAATTCGGCTTTGCCGAAGGCACATATAAGCGTGATAAAGATGACGGCATCGTTTTGAAAGACTGCCGCATTACCAATGCCGTGCGCTGTGTGCCGCCGCAAAACAAGCCTGAAGGGGAGGAAATCAAAACCTGCGGCGGTTTTTTGCAGCAGGAAATTGCCGATATGCCGCGGCTGAAACTGGTGGTCGCGCTGGGCGGAATCGCCCATAACAGCTTTTTGCGCATTCTGGGATTGAAGCAAAGCGCGTATAAATTCGGTCACGGCGCTCTGCATGAATTGCCGGACGGGCCGCTGCTGCTCGACAGTTATCATTGCTCCCGCTATAACGTGAATACGGGGCGGCTGACGGAAGAAATGTTCGACGATATTTTCCGCAAGGTAAAAGAGCTTCTAAACGCAGAAAAGCTTTGAATTCTGGCGTTTCTTATGCCATAAATCAAATTCTGTTGAAAAAATTTTAAGGGTGGATGACATGCACGAATTTCGGACACATCATTGCGGCGAACTCCGCGACAGCCATCAAGGCGAAAAAGTCAGGCTGTCAGGCTGGATTCACAGAAAACGCGATCACGGCGGCTTGCTGTTTATTGATCTGCGCGACCATTACGGCATCACGCAATGTGTCGTCAATATGGACAATGATGTTTTCAAATCAGTGGAGCATCTGCGTCTTGAGACCGTTTTGACGGTGACGGGAACGGTTGTCGCACGGACGGCTGAAACGGTGAATGACCGTTTGCCGACAGGTAAGATCGAAGTCAAGATCGAGGAAACCGTTGTCCAGTCCGAGCCCGAGCAGCTGCCGCTGCAGGTCAATAGTGACGAGCCTTATGGCGAGGAAGTACGCTTGCGTTACCGTTTTCTGGATCTACGTCGTGAGCCGATGCAGCGCAATATCGCGCTGCGTTGCGAAGTCATCCGTTCCTTGCGCGAACGCATGTGGGCACAAGGCTTCAAAGAATTCCAGACGCCGATCTTGACGGCAAGTTCGCCTGAAGGCGCGCGCGACTTTCTGGTGCCGTCACGTTTGCATCCGGGTAAATTCTACGCGCTGCCGCAGGCGCCGCAGCAGTTTAAACAGATGCTGATGGTGTCCGGTTTTGACCGTTACTTTCAGATTGCGCCTTGTTTCCGTGATGAAGACAGCCGTGCTGACCGCAGTCCCGGTGAATTTTATCAGCTGGATATGGAGATGTCTTACGTGACACAGGAAGATGTGTTCAACGCAATCGAACCTGTTCTGCACGGCGTGTTTGAAGATTTTGCAGATTTCACAGGCACGAAACGCAGCGT
>SBHI01000192.1 GCA_006226225.1 Alphaproteobacteria bacterium | reverse complement strand
TCCGGCGTTTTTGGCATGGTCGCGCATAACCTCGGATTCATGGATATTCAATCGACAGCCGAAGGTGACGATATCAATATCTTGCGGGGCGGTGTCGTTTTCCGCGACTGTGTCCGTTTCCAAATGATCCATAGCTTTGTGTTCTGCGCCATAAAAGCAAAGTTTTTCAGGCTCTTTGAATACGCTATTTTTCGTATTCATGCAAGCTGAAAAGCCTGTTTCTAGCGTTTCGGCGTTTTGGGAGATTGTTGCTTCGCCGCAGGTTTGTCCGTATCTTGCGTGGTTTTGCAGAACGGGCTATCGGCAAATTTGGCGCTGTCTTTCGGCGTGCCCTGATAGGCCGTGAATTCGAAATGCGTCAGCAGCTCATTGATGTTTTTTGACAGTGTGACATCCGGCGCGATTTGCGGCTGATCGTGATACTGCTTTTCTTTCTCGATCATTTCATCGGTCCAGAAGGTCAGCTGTTTGAGCAATTCGTAATTATTGTCACCCATATAGGAGCCATAAGCGGCATGGGCGGCGTGCAGCCCCATTGCCTTTGCCATGCTGACATCTTTCATCAGATGGTCGCCGACATAGAGGACTTCATCCGCATCGATATTGAGTTCCTCGACAATGCCTTCCAGCGTTTCGGGGTTCGGTTTCAACACGCCGGGTGTGGTGTGACGCATTTCGGTTTTGGCGAATGCATAATTACTTTTATCATACAAGCGAACATCTTCGCGTTTCACCTGCCCCGGCATGTCGTGATCGGGCATGGAATAAACGCAATCGAGAAGACCGTCCAGCCCCAGCTGTTTCAGGCGCGACATGGCATGATAACCGGGAGATTCCGTATAGGCGATGATGCGTGTGCCGGAGTCTTTCAGTTTTTCCAGCGTGTCTTTGACACCGTCATAGAGTTTCAGATTCTGCTTACGTGCCTTGCGAAAAGCATAGATGGCATCGGAATAGAGTTCGGTCAGGTCTTCACCCGGATGCAGTTTTTGCAATGACGGCAGTTCCTGCACCGCAAAAACGAATTCGGAGGTGCCCTCACGCTGGTGGATGGTGCGGAATTCTTTTTTCAGCTGTTCCTGATCGATGCCGCTTTTTTCGGAGATTTTATCGAGCATCGCCTCGAAAGCCGGGCGATAGAAAGCGGTGAAATCATAAAGTGTGTTATCGACGTCGAAAATGACGGCGGAAATTTTCTGCATCTGGCACTCCGTTCAGCTCCGAGAGCTTTAGGCGATTTTCCTTATTGTCGTGCCATATATACCATGTTGGAGGAAATTTTCAAGTTTTTCCGCAACATATTCGGTTTTTTGGAAGCTTTCCCAATCGATTTCAATCACCGGAATATTCAGTGTGCGGGCGATTTCCGGCAGATGGGTTTCATAGCAGCCGTGCAGATAGCGGATATAGCTCATCGGGATGCCGTCTTCGGCAGCGCGGCTGCGATCAAGAATACGGCTGTGGCAGGTTTCCGGCGAGGCTTTCAGATAGATCAGCGCATCAAGCGGATAATCCTTGGCCGCCTTCATAATATCATAATAGAAACCGAGCAATTCACCCGACGGACGTTCATGACGCATAAAATTGGCATGGCAGAAAATCATATCGCCGATGAAAGAACGTTCGAAAATATAGTTGCTGTCATCACGCAGGGTTTTGCATTCTTCAATGCGGCTGTTCGTAATCCATGCCTGCAGATTGACGCGTTTGTTCGGGTCGGCATAAAACTCGTTTAACAACCGGCGGAATTCGGGATCTTCGTCAGCGCGTTCGGGAAGCGGGAACCAGTTTTCGCCTAGCTGTGCGGGCAGAGTGTGAAGTAAAGTTGACTTTCCGACCCCAATATTACCCTCAATGGCAAGACGCAAGGACTTGTTCATTCGATTCTCCCAATGATTTTTTTCTTCGATATATGCTGTGTTTGAAAGTCTAAGAAAAGCCTGCCCCGATGTCAAAAATTAAATATTTTGCGGAATCTTGAAACAATCTTCCGAAACGCCTGTAACCTATTGGAAGGCTTGACGGGAGGGATTGCTTCGACTACCTTTTCTGCAATAAAAAAATTCCTCTTGAAGAATTTGGTAGATGGAGCGTGTGTGCCGATATTGACAAATTTATTGTTTGAGGATCATAGATGACTGACAGTTCCCAAGCGGCGAAAGCGCCGATCGAAATGCCGCCCGTACCGGAAACACCGGATATCAAAACCGGACGGCTTTCCCCGCAAGAATACAGCGAGAATTTCAGCGACCTTTTGCCTGCGCTGGATCGCCGCCGCGCGGTTATTGAAGCCGACCGTTGTTATTTCTGCTATGACGCGCCTTGTGTCGAGGCTTGCCCGACAGGGATTGATATTCCGAGTTTCATTCACAAAATCTCGACAAATAATGTCAAAGGTGCGGCCACGGATATTCTGACCGCCAATATTATGGGCGGTGCCTGTGCGCGCGTTTGCCCTGTCGAGGAGCTATGTGAGGATGCCTGCGTCCGTAACACGCAAAACAGCCAGCCTGTCAAAATCGGCCGTTTGCAGCGCTATGCCGTTGACGGTCTGATGGCGCGGGATGACAAACAAATCTTTACCCGCAAAGCCTCCACCGGCAAGAAAGTCGCCGTGGTCGGCGGCGGCCCTGCGGGCATGTCCTGCGCGCACCGTCTGGCCACATTAGGCCATGATGTTGTTGTGTTTGAAGCCCATGAAAAAGCGGGCGGATTGAATGAATACGGTATCGCTGCCTATAAGCTGCCCGATGATTTCGCGCAGCAGGAGCTGGACTATATCCTGTCCATCGGCGGCATTGAAATCCGCTATGGTCAGGCGCTGGGCGAACAGATCAAACTGGAAGATTTGCGCCGCGATTATGATGCCGTCTTCCTCGGCATGGGTTTGGCCGGTGTGAACAAGCTGGGGCTGGACGGTGAAGATTTGCAGGGCGTGGAAAACGCCGTGGATTATATTGCCCAGCTGCGCCAAGCCAAAGATGTTGCAGACTTGCCCGTCGGACGCAAAATCGTTGTGATCGGCGGCGGCAATACCGCCATTGATATCGCCATCCAGACCAAACGTCTGGGCGCGGAAGATGTCACGCTGGTTTACCGCCGCGGCGAAAATGAAATGAGCGCCACCTGGCACGAGCAGGATTTGGCGCAGGAAAACGGCGTGCTGATCAAGCATTGGGCGCAGCCGAAGCGCCTGATCGGCTGGAACGGCCATGTCCGCCAGATCGAATTTGAATACACGCAATTGGACGGAAGCGGCAAATTGATGGGCACGGGCGACACCTTCACCCTGCTGGTCGATACCGTTTACAAAGCCATCGGGCAGTATTTTGTTCCCTCCCCCTTGCAGGACGGCGGACGCGATCTGTTGACCATCACGCCGAAAGGCAAGATTGCAGTGAATGAAGATTGCCAAACCTCGCTGGATAATGTCTGGGCGGGCGGCGACTGCACCGAAGGGCAGGATTTAACCGTTGCGGCGGTCGAGGACGGCAAACGCGCCGCCATCGCCATTGACCGCGCATTGACGTCTTAAAAGGCGTCTTAAAAGATTTTAGAAAAAGGAATATTTCTATGGCAGACCTGAGTTCGAATTTTGTCGGTATTAAATCCCCCAACCCGTTCTGGCTGGCCTCGGCCCCGCCGACGGATAAGGAATATAACGTTGTCCGCGCTTTTGAAGCCGGATGGGGCGGCGTTGTCTGGAAAACGCTGGGGGAAGATCCGCCGGTCGTAAACGTCTCCTCCCGCTATGGCGCGATGCATTATAACGGCACGAAAATTGCCGGATTCAACAATATCGAACTGATTACAGACCGCCCGCTGGATGTGAATCTGACGGAAATTTCCCGCGTGAAAAAGAACTGGCCCGACCGCGCCATGATTGTGTCGCTGATGGTGCCCTGCGAAGAGGAAAGCTGGGAAAAAATCCTGCGCCGCGTTGAAACGACGGGCTGTGACGGAATCGAGCTGAATTTCGGCTGTCCGCATGGTATGTCCGAACGCGGCATGGGTTCCGCCGTCGGTCAGGTTCCCGAATATATCCAGATGGTGACGGAATGGTGCAAAAAGCACACAAAAATTCCGACGCTGGTCAAGCTGACGCCGAATATCACCAATATCCTGATGCCTGCCCGTGCGGCGGTGAATGGCGGTGCGGACGGGGTCTCACTGATTAACACCATCAATTCCATTACCTCGGTCAATCTGGACGTGATGGCACCCGAGCCTGTCGTGAACGGCAAAGGCGCGCATGGCGGTTATTGCGGCCCTGCCGTGAAACCGATTGCACTGAATATGGTCGGCGAAATTGCCCGCGACCCTGATTGTAAAAATATTCCGATCTCGGGCATCGGCGGTGTGGAAACATGGCGCGATGCGGCGGAATTTATTGCGCTGGGTGCAGGCACAGTACAGGTTTGTACGGCAGCCATGCATTACGGCTTCAAGATCGTCGAGGATATGGTTGACGGCTTGAACAACTGGATGGATGAAAAAGGCTATAAATCCATCGAGGATTTCCGCGGTCAGGCTTCAAAAAACTTCGTCAACTGGGGTCAGCTGGATATGAATTACGATATCAAGGCGCTGATCAATCAGGATTTATGCATCAAATGCGGGCTGTGCCACATTGCCTGCGAGGATACCTCGCACCAAGCAATTACGGCAGAGCGTGTGGATGGCGACCGCAAATATACGGTTGTGGATGAGGAATGCGTTGGCTGTAACCTGTGCATGCATGTCTGCCCTGTGGAAGACTGCATCACGATGGAGGAAGTCGCCCATGACAAGCCCTATATGACATGGCTGGAAGACCCGCGGAACCCTGCGAATAAGAAGACGGCTTAACGCCCGTTACGGCGCTGATTATTCTGTGCGGCGCGGCGATTATCCGTCTGCGCAAGCGCATCACCGATTTTTTGTCCTGTCTGCAAGGACAGCACATCTTCCGTTGCCAGTGCTTTGAGCTGCTGTTCATTCCAGAACAGGGTTTCACCCGGCAGGGTCATATCGCCGCGTGTGCCGTCGGCCTTCTCGAACTGCTGCGGGATCGGGCAGTTGTCGAATAATTCCGCGCCCATTTTTTCAAAAAAGCGCTGCGAATTGTTTTCCTTGTAACAGCGGGTGGTCATCGCGGTGTAACCTTTATCCCGCATTTCCTGCGCATAGCGCTGTGTCAGCAGCCGTCCGATCCCGCTTTTGCGGCAGACGGGATCGATATAAAGCGAGCCAAGCTCGGCAACTTTCTCCGCCTGCGGCAGATCAACGGGGTTTTTCTTTGCCGCTTTGCTATTGAAATCATCCGTCAGCGCAGAAGATTTGCGGCGGGTGTTTTCAGCCGCGTACAAATCGAATAATTCCTGCTCCAACGCGCCGCCATAGCCTTTGACGAAACCCATAATCTCGCCTGTTGCGCTGCCGTCAGCGATAAATTCCGCGACATAGCAGCAAAAACCGTCTTTATCCTCCAGCTTTGCCATCGCCTCCGTCCAGTATGACGCGAAAAAGGCGCGGTTCTGTCCCGTGCCGTTTTCATCATCGGGGATCAGGTCAGGGAAAATTTTCAAAGAGCCGCCAAGCTGATCGGTGACCGCATCATTGAAGAAACGGTCTTTGTAAGAACGATAGGCGAGATCGGCCAGCGCATCTTCATCCGTGCGTGTTGCGGGGCGAATGCGGATGTTGCCGCCTTCTGCCGGAAAAATCTGTACGCCTGTTTTATTGTCATTTCCTGCCGTCATTTTTTTGCCTTTTTGCCTGTCTGTTTCGCCGTTCTGTCCAGCAACATGCGATAGCCCTGATAGGGTTCGTCGCGCAAAAACCGCGCCACGCGCCCGACTGTTGTGACACTTGCGCCCGTTTCCGCCGCGATCTCGCGATAGGATTTTTCGCCCTGATCGAGCATTTGCGCGATGCGCCAGCGCTCTTCCATCACGCGAATTTCCTGCGGCGTTAAAAGATCGCGCAGGACCTTCTCGTATTCTGCCGCATTCTTTAAGGTTAAAAGTGCCTCAGATAATGTTGTCGTCATTACATCTACTTTGCTGCTGTATTAATGTAATACTGTATTAACGTAATAATACATTATTGTCAAGAAATTTGTGAAACTTATTTGAAAAAATTAGAATTTGCGCAGCAGGGGAAAGCGTTTTAAACTGTGCCCAAAACGACTCACAGGAACAAAACAAGAAGAACAATGGCCACAAAACACGAACTAAAAATCGAACTGCATCACGGTGATCTGCCCGATGGACTTGATCTTGGCGACACTGTTGCCGTGGATTGTGAAATGATGGGACTGCGCCCCGTGCGTGACCGTCTATGCCTTGTGCAGCTGTCAGCAGGCGACGGCACCTGCCATCTGGTCAAATTCAAACCCGATGAATTTGACGCGCCGAATTTGAAAAAACTGCTGGGCGACCGCAATGTCACCAAAATTTTTCATTTTGCACGCGGCGATGTTGCCGTGCTGCTGGCCTATCTGGATGTGCTGACGGCACCTATTTACTGCACCAAGATCGCCTCGAAACTGGTGCGCACCTTTACCCCGCATCACAATCTGAAAACGCTGTGCAAAGACTTCCTTGATGTCGATATCAGCAAACAGCAGACCTGCACCGATTGGGGCGGGGATGAGCTGACGCCCGAACAGCTGGAATATGCGGCCGTCGATGTTCTGTATCTGCATGAGATCAAAGCCCGTCTTGAAGACATGCTGGCACGCGAAGGCCGCACCGAGATGGCGCAATCCTGTTTTGAATTCCTACCCACCCGCGCGGTGCTTGACCTTGGCGGCTGGGAAGATGAAGATATTTTCGCACATTAACAAATAAATCATCCACGATAAGGAGAAATGAAAATGGCACGTAAGAAAATCGCACTGGTCGGTGCAGGACAAATCGGCGGCACGCTGGCACTGCTGGCAGGTTTGAAAGAACTGGGCGACATCGCCGTTGTTGATATTGCCGAAGGCGTTCCGCAAGGAAAATCACTGGATTTGGCAGAGGCTGCGCCGATTGAAGGCTTTGATGCCGTCTTTGCCGGCAGCAATGATTACAGCGTTATTGACGGCGCGGATGTTGTGATCGTCACCGCAGGTATTCCGCGCAAGCCGGGTATGAGCCGTGATGACCTGATCGGCATCAACACAGGAATCGTGCAGGCGGTCGGTAAGGAAATCAAAACCCATGCCCCGCATGCTTTTGTTATCGTTATCACCAACCCGCTGGATGTGATGGTCGGCGTGATGCAGGAAGTGACCGGATTTGATCCGAAAAAAGTCGTCGGCATGGCCGGTGTTCTGGATTCCGCACGTTTCCGTTTCTTCCTGTCCGAAGAATTCGGTGTCTCGGTTGAAGATGTCAGTGCCTTTGTTCTGGGCGGCCACGGTGACAGCATGGTACCGCTGGCGCGTTACTCCACTGTTGCTGGTATTCCGCTGCCCGATCTGGTCAAAATGGGCTGGACGACACAGGAAAAGCTGGATGCCATCATCCAGCGCACCCGTGACGGTGGCGCGGAGATCGTCGGACTTTTGAAAACGGGTTCGGCTTTCTATGCCCCCGCCTCCAGCGCGATTTCCATGGCCGAAAGCTATCTGAAAGACAAAAAACGCGTTCTGCCTTGCGCCGCTTATCTGACGGGGCAATACGGCGTTGACGGTCTTTACATCGGTGTGCCGGTCGTCATCGGCGCAGGCGGTGTTGAAAAAATTATCGAGATCGAATTCACGGCAGAAGAACAAGCCATGTTCGATGCCTCGGTTGAAGCCGTGAAAAAGCTTTGCGCTGCCGCAAAAGACCTGCGCGCCGCTTAAAAACGGTTTTGAAAAAATATGAATGCTGCACGCCCCGCTCTCTTGCGGGGCGTGTCTTTTTAAGATAGTATGCCGCTCCTACATTAAAATATGAGGGGCGCAAAATGCAGCCAGCCAAGACCGCAGCGGAAGCCTTGATTGAAGCCGCGAAAAAAGGCGATGTCGAAAAAGTCCGGAAACTGCTTGACGGCGATGCCAATCCGAATGGCGAGTCCGGCAGTAAAGACTGGACACCGCTTTGCGCCGCCTGCTATCGCGGTCACTCCAAAACCGCAGCCCTGCTGCTGGCCTATGGCGCCGACCCCAATATGCGCGACCGCAAAGGCAACCGTGCCACCCCGCTGTGGTGGGCTGTCTCCAGCGGCAATGACTCCCTGATCCGCATACTCCTGAAATCAGGCGCCGATCCCGAAACAGGCAATATGAATGAAATGCTGCCGCTTTCCGTTGCGGTTGCCAAAGGGCGGTTGAATATCGTGCAGGCACTGATCGAACACAGCGCCGCCACAGGCGGACAAGGCGCGAATATCAATGCCGCTGATAAAATCGGCATGACCGCCCTGATGCGCGCCGCCATCAAAGACGATACCTGCATTATGCAGCTGCTGATTAATAACGGGGCGGATGTTCTGCAAAAAAACAATCAAGGTTTGACGGCGCTGGATGTTGCCGTCGAACGCAATAGCGAAAAGGCCGTGAGCTTTCTGCTGAGCGATAAAAAACGTGCGGCAGCGCTGCTGAACGAGACTGACAAGCATGGCGATACCGCCCTTGTCCGTGCCATTTTAAAACGTAATCTGAATATGGTCTCCCTGCTGCTGGGCGCGGGCGCGGATACGGAAGTCATCAACAGCAACGGCCGCAACGCCCTGCATTGGGCTGCCGTGACCGGACAAACGGATATTGCCGAAATGCTGCTGGATCATAATGCCAGCCTGACACATCAGGAAAATGACGGCAACACGCCGCTGCATTTCGCCGGACGCAGTGCCGATACCAAGATGATTGAAACGCTACTGTGCTGGGATGCCGCAACGCTGGCAAAAGAAAACAGCACGGTGCGCATCACCAATAACGAAGGACTGACCGCCAAAGATATGGCGCACCGCAACGGGAACGGACACAAAGCCGTGAAACTGTTTAGCGAATGGGAAGCAGGAGAAAACAGCCTGCGCCGCGAATTTGCCGTTGCCCGCCTACAGCAAAAGCAAAGCCAGCAGGAACAGCAGCGCCAGAAAATGCGGCAATTCCTGCGCCGTCCGTCGCCTTAATCAAATAACAGCCTTGTATATTACGCCGCTTCGGTCTTGCCGGATTTACGGTTGACGGGGGTCGGCTCTTCACTGGCACGTTTGATTTTCAGCGCATCATAGTAAGAGGCGAAAGGCGGCCGGTCGATATAGCGTCCCGCGCCTTTTTCCGTCAGCAGCTTGCCGTCTTTATAGACGATCTTGCCTTGCGAGATGGTCACCGTATTCGCGCCTTTGACCTCCATGCCTTCAAAGATGTTGAAATCAACATTCTGATGATGGGTTTTGGCGGAAATGGTGCGTTTTTTCGCGGGATCCCAGACAATGATATCGGCATCCGCGCCTTCGAGGATGGCGCCTTTGCGCGGATAGATGTTGAAAATCTTTGCCGCATTCGCCGAGGTGACGGCGACAAATTCATTCATCGTCAGCTTGCCGGAATTAACGCCGTGATGCCACAGCACACCCATGCGGTCTTCGACACCGCCGGTACCGTTGGGGATTTTGCGGAAATCATCTTTGCCCGCCGCTTTTTGCGGGGCGCAGAAGCAGCAATGATCGGTCGCCGTTGTTTGCAGATGTCCTGCCTGCAAGCCCTGCCACAGAGCCTTTTGATGTTCTTTCGGACGGAAAGGCGGGCTCATCACATGGGCGGCGGCAAATTCGAAATCGGGATGGCGGTACACGCTGTCATCAATCAGCAGATGCCCTGCCAGAACCTCGCCATAAACACGCTGGCCTTCGCCGCGGGCGCGCATGATTTCCTGTAGCGCATCCTTGGCGGAGTTATGCACGATATAAAGCGGCACATCCAGCACCTGTGCGATACGGATGGCACGGTTTGCCGCCTCGCCTTCGACCTCTGCGGGGCGGGACAGCGGATGACCTTCCGGCCCTGTGATGCCTTTTTCAAACAGTTCCTTTTGCAGGGTAAAGACAAGCTCGCCGTTTTCGGCATGTACCGTGGCAATCGCGCCCAGTTCGCGCGCGCGGGTAAAGCTGTTCACCAGCACTTCGTCATCGGCCATGATTGCGCCCTTATAGGCCATGAAATGTTTGAAGCTGTTGACGCCGCGTTCCTTGACCAGCGTACCCATATCTTTGGAGACGCTGTCATCCCACCATGTCACGGCAACGTGGAAACTGTAATCCGTGGCGGCTTTTTCCGCCCAGCCGCGCCATGTGTCATACGCTTCCAGAAGCGACTGTTGCGGGCTGGGGATAACAAAATCGATAATCATGGTCGTGCCGCCTGCGGCCGCGGCGGAGGTACCGCTGAAGAAATCCTCGGAGGCGACTGTGCCCATAAAGGGCAGTTCCATATGCGTATGCGGGTCAATACCGCCCGGCATCACATATTGGCCGCTTGCATCCACAACCTCTGCACCCTGCGGCGTATCAAGGTTTTCGCCGATTTGTTTGATCACGCCGTCTTCGCAATAGACATCCGCCTGATAGGTACGGTCTGCGGTTACAATGGTTCCACCTTTGATGATCAGGGACATGGCGCGGCTCTCCTTTATGGTAAACTTATAAAAAGCTTGAATTTCTGCATAAATTTCTATCTTATAATACGCATAAATTTATCGCTTTTTTGACCCGAGGGTCAAGGTTTTTAGCCCTTTTATAGTAGGAGAGAGATGCCCATGTCTATTGTCAAAGCCGGTCTTATTCAAATGAGCCTGAAAGGGGATGCCGCAAGTGACACGCCCGATCAGATCCGCGACAAAATGCTGGAAGCGCATATTCCGCTGATTGAAGAAGCCGGAAAGAAAGGCGTGCAGGTTTTAAGCTTTCAGGAAGTTTTCACCCAGCCCTATTTCTGCCCCAGTCAGGATAAAAAATGGTATGCCGCCGCCGAGAAAATTCCGGATGGCTACACAACCAAGCTGATGCAGGAATATGCGAAAAAATACAATATGGTCATCGTCGTGCCGATTTACGAGGAAGACATTACAGGTATTTACTACAACACTGCCGCCGTCATTGATGCCGATGGCAAATATCTGGGCAAATACCGCAAAACCCATATTCCGCAGGTTTCGGGCTTCTGGGAAAAATTCTTCTTTAAACCCGGTTTCTCGAACTGGCCGGTTTTCGATACCGCCTATCTGAAGCTTGGCGTTTATATCTGTTACGACCGCCACTTCCCCGAAGGCTGGCGCGCATTGGCACTGAACGGTGCGGAATATGTCGTCAACCCCTCGGCCACCGTTGCAGGTCTTAGCCAGTATCTGTGGAAGCTGGAGCAACCGGCCTCCGCCGTTGCCAACGGCTATTATGTCGGTGCGATCAACCGCCCCGGCACGGAAGCGCCTTGGAATATCGGTAAATTCTACGGATCATCCTATATCGTCAACCCGCGCGGCGAGTTTCTGGTCGAGGCCAGCGAAGACAATGACGAGCTGATCGTTGCCGATATGGATATGGATATGGTGCGCGAAGTGCGCAACCAGTGGCAGTTCTTCCGTGACCGCCGCCCCGAGACCTATCCGCGTTTGACCGATATCGCCTCGTAAAGAATGTTTGATAAAGACGCGGTGAAAGCGGCTTACGATGATTTCGCAAGCCAGTTCGATGCTGGCTGGCCCTTGCATATTAGCAGCCATCAGGAATGGATTGCGGCGCATTGGCCGGACGCCTGTCCGGAAAACGGCGTTGTTCTCGACCTTGGATGCGGCACGGGCTGGATGCTGAAGCATCTGTCCGCCGCGCATCCCTCTCTTGCCTTATACGGCAGTGATTTTAGCCCTGCGATGCTGGAGATCGCGCGCGCGGCCGCCCCCAAAGCCAATATCACCGATGGCGATATCGAGGATGAAGCTTTTACCGCCACACTACCGCAGGCCGATATCGTGCTATCACTCGGCATTCTGCATCATATGGCCGATATTGACGCGCATCTGCGCCTGCTGCAGCAATTGGGCAAAGCCGGCGGCACCGCCTTCCTGTCCTGCTTTGCCTGTGACGGCGATGTGATGCAGGCCTATGATGCCTATTTGCAGGAAAACTATGATTTCTACAACAAATCGCTGTCGCATGATGTTTTGGCGGCGCGTCTGGAAGCGCTGTATCCCGCAGCCATCACCGCAAAAGAGGTTTTTGCAGGCGATCAAGAAACGCTGTGGCAAATTTTCCGTCTCGATTTTGCCAAATCGTAAAAAACCGCCTTATATCCTATTGATAATAAAATGAAAAAAATTGTTAATTTTCCATAAATTTTTGTTGACTTTGACATTAACATTATGTTAAGTTATTAATCAAGGGAGGCAATAACAAAAACAAACAGAATCTCCTGGCATAGCAAACTTAAAAACCAGTAGGAGTAAATATAATGACAAACCAGCCGAAAACAGACTTGACGACAAACGGACAAACCTCTGAGAAATTCGGAACTGTCAGCAAAAAAGCTTATGAAATGACAGAATTCGAAAAGTTCCAGATCCAGCGCGATGCACAAAGAATGGCCCGCGGCAGCAGCCACGGAACCAGCTTTACCATCGGAACGCTCCGCGCAGGTTCTTACCGTTAAGACCAAAAAATAAGAAACGATTACGTACGAAGCCGCGGCCTTAAAATCGCGGCTTTTGTGTGCCTAGAATAAACGGCTTTCCTCTCTTTCCTCTTTCGCCTTGCGGGGTTACTATAAAGCGAAAAAGAAAGGGAGCTTTTCCATGAAGTTACAATTCCTCGGCGCGGCGGGCACGGTGACAGGCTCGAAGTTTTTGTTGGAAACGGCAGGCAAGAAAATCCTGATTGATTGCGGGCTATTTCAAGGCAGAAAAAATCTGCGCCTGCGCAACTGGGATAAACCGCCCTTCAATCCCGCCGATATCGATGCGGTCTTGCTGACACATGCCCATATTGACCACAGCGGCTATCTGCCCCTGCTGGTGAAAAGCGGTTTTAAAGGAAAAATCTATTGCTCCGAAGCCACGCGCGACCTGTGCGCGATTATGCTGCCCGATAGCGGCTTTCTGCAGGAAGAGGACGCGGAGCGCGCCAACCGCTATCACTATACCAAACACCACCCCGCCCTGCCGCTTTACACCGAGGAGGATGCCCGCGAGTCCTTAAAATCATTCCACCCTGTCGATTTCGGTACCGAAACATGGCTGGATGACGAGCTGCGCTTTACCCTGCACCATGCCGGGCATATTCTGGGCGCATCTTTTATCAAAGTCATGGATGACAATACCTCGATTTTATTCTCCGGCGATCTGGGCCGCCCGCATGATGCCGTCATCATCCCGCCCGCCCATATTCAGCAAGCCGATTATCTGGTGGTGGAATCCACCTATGGCGACCGCGCCCATGAAAAAACCGACCCGATGAAAACCATCCGCCATATCGTCAATAAAACCATCAAACGCGGCGGAACGCTTGTCTGTCCGGCTTTTGCCGTCGGGCGTGCGCAAAGCCTGATCTATTACCTGCATGTGCTGAAGCAAACCAATCAGATCCCGGATATTCCGGTTTATCTGGACAGTCCGATGGCCATTAATGTCACCGAGCTTCTGCATAAACACAAAAGCGAACACCGCCTGTCCCCCTCCGTCTGCCGTGCCATGTGCGATATGGTGATCTATACGCGCAGCCGCGAGGAATCCAAAGCCATTGACGAACATCACATGCCTTGCGTGATTATCTCCGCCAGCGGTATGGCCACCGGCGGGCGCGTGCTGCACCATTTGAAGAACACGCTGGGAGATGACCGCAACACCATCCTGCTGGCAGGATTTCAGGCCGCCGAAACCCGTGGCGACCGCCTTGTCCGCGGCGAGACAGAGATTAAAATCCACGGCGAAATGTATCCCGTCCGCGCCGAAATCCGCTATATGCGCAGCGTTTCCGCCCATGCCGATTACAATGAAGTGCTGGGCTGGCTGGAAGGCTTTAACGCCGCACCGCGTAAAGTCTTTATCGTACATGGCGAGGAAAATGCCTCGACCTCCCTCAAGAAAAAAATCACCGAGAAATTCGGCTGGGATGTCCATATCCCCGAACATCTGGAGCAGGTGGAATTTTAAAACATGACGGCGCGTATTCTGACAGTCGCGGAAATGCAGGACAGTGACCGCAAAACCATCGCCGCAGGCACGGCGGGTGCCGTGCTGATGGAACATGCGGGGCAGGCTGTTGTTGATATCATCAC
>SBHI01000155.1 GCA_006226225.1 Alphaproteobacteria bacterium | reverse complement strand
CCGTCAATTGACTGTTTGCCGAGGATGACCGTATCAATGGATTCTTTTTCAACAAGATTTTTCAGGATTTTGGCAACCGCCAGCGGTTCGGCCTCCTGCCCGCCTGTTTCCACCAGAATGGCGCGGTCCGCGCCGATGGCCAGTGCCTTGCGCAGGATTTCCTCGCATTTCGGCTCCCCGATGCTGACAACCACGATTTCCGTTGCGATGCCTTTTTCTTTCATGCGCACAGCTTCTTCCACCGCGATTTCGCAGAACGGGTTGATGTCCATTTTGACATTGGTCAACTCAACACCGGTTTGGTCGCTTTTGACACGGGGTTTCACATAGGCGTCAATGACGCGTTTTACGGGGACGAGTAGTTTCATGAAGCTTGCCTCTTCCTGTCAGTTTTGCTATTCCTGTTTTCTTCCTTAAGAACTGCCGCAAATCTAGCAAATTTGCGGGGGCAGGCAAAGAAAAAAAGCCCCGATAATGAAACATTACCGGGGCAGACAGATACATCGAAGCGAAGTACTTGGGAGACGCTAGCAGATAAATCCACTAGCGAATCGAGTTTGCAACGCGAAATTGAAAATGTCCAGCCCTAAAACGCAAAATTAATTAATTCAGTGTTTTTCATTTAAAAACAGTATGTTACAAACACACTTCTCAGAGATGATTTTGAGAAAAACGGCTTTCATAATCTTTTGCGCGGCAAAAATATGTGTTTTGGCATGCGAATCACTTAAAATGATTCAATAATCCGCGCAATCCTATTGAGTTATATTGATTTTATGCCGCGCCTTATGCCGCTCCGGCTGAAGACGGCTGCTCCGCTTTTTTCTCTGTCCCTTGCAAGGCACGGACATTATCGGGCAGGCGGGCAGTATCATCCTGTCCCAGCCAGAGCCGTTCCACAGACGGGAAGCCGTAAGCATAGCCCTGAATATAGGTAATGCCGTCTTTTTGCAGCATTTCAACTTCCTGCGCGGTTTCCGCCCCTTCACCGACGGTCTCGACGCTGCACCCCTCAGCCAGCTTTTGCAGTGTTTGTACAAAAAGACGGTTATCGTAGGTCGTTGCCATACGGCGGACAAAAGATTTATCTATTTTCACAATATCGACGCCCAACTCCTTGATTTGGCGGAAAGAAGTATTGCCCGTACCGAAATCATCCAGTGCGACGCGCGCGCCCAAAGCCTGCAATGTGCGGACAAAGGAACGGGCGCGGCCCATATCGCTGAGCGCCACTGTTTCTGTAATTTCCACGATCAGGCGCTCGGCAATTTCCGGTGTCTCCCTGAGTGTTTTCAGCAAATAGCGCAGCCATGTCGGCTCATCCAGCGTCCATGCCGAGATATTGATCGACAGCGTCAGATCCGGATAGGTTTTCAATTCTTCCAGCGCCATTTTCGAAATGCACTGGTCAACCAGACGCGCAATCCCCATCTGTTCGACAACCGGCATAAATTCGCCTGCCGCCACCAGCTTGCCATCGGCATCTACCATACGCACCAGCGTTTCGTAGAACTTCACCTGTCCGGTTTTCGCCGCGATAATCGGCTGGAACGCCAGCACAAGGCGGTTACCGCCCAGCGCCGTCAGCAGCGTATCGCTGGTTTTCAACCATGTACGGAACTGTTCGCGCTGTTTGTCATTCACGATATAGCTCATATAACGGCCGCGGCCGCCGCGTTTAGCCTCTTGCAGTGCGGTTTCCGCCTGTACCATCAAATCTTTGGCCCGCGTCAAATCATCCGCGTTGTTATAGGCCGCACCGCCTGCGGAGACCGTCACATGCACACGCCCCTCTGCCGTTTCGACAGGAACACTGCGGAAAGAGGCCAGCAGCTGCGCAACGATCGAGGAAACCTGCTCGGCATTCGCACCGGGCAAAGCCACACCGAAAATATCGCCCGAGACACGCGCCAATATGCGCTGCCCTTGAAAAACACCGCCAAGCCGTTCCGCCACGCCGCGAATGATCTCATCCGTGACATGCGCCCCAAACGCCTCGTTATACATGGCAAGACGGTCGATACCGATTGCCAGCACATGGCCTGCAACGTCGTTATTGTCCGCCGCAATACGGTGCAGGAACCACTGGCGCAGATACAAACCCGTCAATTTATCTTTTTCAAAATTCTCGACCTGTTTATGCGGCTGGATACGACCGTAAATATAGCAGTTTCCGCTTTCGTCACGCGCCACTGTTGCAGTTTCGCGCACTTCGAATCCGCGGCCATCCGCCGCCTTTATACGATAGGACATATCGCGTTTTGTGCCCGGTTCCGCCTGTGACAGTTCATGAAGAAAAGCCTGCCGTCCGGCAGCATCCTGCGGATTCAGCTGTGTCTGAAAGGCAGCCATATCCGTGATGCCATCGGCAAAGCTGAAATCTTTACATTCATTGCTGATCCAGGAAAAATTATCTTGTTTCGTATCCCAGTGATAAGCAGCCTCGCCCATATCACTCAGGAATTTTTGAATCGTTTCATAATCTATGGTTGTTGTATTCGCCTGATCGGTGGTGTTCTTGTCTTTGCCGTCTTCGAACATGCCGCTCTCCCCTTTTGCAGTCTTTTTTTTATTATTATCCGGAAACCGCACCCTCGCTGAATAACGACTGTCACCCGCTTTTTCCGCGCAATTTCGCACCGTCTTTAATAATGATATATGACAAATGTTACCAATTTATGAAAATTTGCATAAAATTTTATATAAATTTGCATAATTATTGACATATCTCATATTTTCGTGTTAAAACAGGC
>SBHI01000021.1 GCA_006226225.1 Alphaproteobacteria bacterium | reverse complement strand
GAGCGTCCGGCACTGATCGAACGCGGCACCGCTTTGAAAGCCGAAACCTCGAAACTGGGGGAAGAGCTTGCGGCGCATGAAGCGGAATGGAAAGATCTGATGCTGACCGTGCCGAATACGCTGCCCGGCGATACGCCTGAAGGCAAAGATGATACAGCGAATGAAACCATCAAGACATTTCTGGAGCCGCCGCGCGTCAATTTCAAACAGAAAGACCATATCGAACTGGGCAAATCGCTGGACTTGCTGGATTTTGAAGGCGGCGCGAAAGTGGCTGGCGCCAAATTCTATTTCCTGAAAAACGAAGCGGTTCTGCTGGAGATGGCTTTGCAGCATTTCGCCTTTAAAAAGGCGATCGAGCGCGGCTTTATTCCGCTGCAAACGCCTGACCTTGCCCGCAATGACGTGTTGCAGGGCGCGGGTTTTGCGCCGCGCGGCAATGAAAGCAATACCTACCGTATTGAAGATCAGGATTTAAGTCTGGTTGCGACGGCGGAAATTCCCGTCGGCGGTTTGCATGCGAATGAAATCCTGCCTGAAGAAATGCTGCCGCTGCGCTATGTCGCATGGAGCCATTGCTTCCGTACCGAAGCCGGAGCGGCAGGACAGGCCAGTAAGGGTTTGTACCGTGTACACCAGTTCAGTAAGGTCGAGCTTTATGCCTTTACCACGCCGGAGCAAAGTGCCGCTGTGCATGAAGAGCTGCTGGCGCTGGAGGAAAGCATCTATCAGGATCTGCAAATTCCCTATCGTGTCGTCCGCATCTGTGCGGGTGACCTGGGCGCACCAGCCTGGAAGAAATACGATATTG
This sequence comes from Alphaproteobacteria bacterium, assembly GCA_006226225.1. Classification (GTDB taxonomy): domain Bacteria; phylum Pseudomonadota; class Alphaproteobacteria; order Micavibrionales; family CSBR16-224; genus CSBR16-224. Next base: position 13,434 of record SBHI01000021.1, on the reverse strand, counting down.
AGGCATGGATGCCGGGCAAGGGCGAAAACGGGGAATATGGTGAGATTACCTCGGCCAGTAACTGTACCGATTTTCAGGCGCGCCGCTTGAATGTCCGCTATAAGGACAAGGCGACGGGGCAGAACCGTTTTGTGCATACGCTGAACGGTACCGCCATTGCGATGAGCCGCACGCCGATTGCCATTTTGGAGAATTTCCAGACGGAGCGCGGCACGGTCATCATTCCCGAAGCATTGCGTCCGGTGATGGGCGTGGATGAAATCCTGCCGAAAAATATCAGTGATGATGAGGATGCGAAACAGGCAACCGCCTAACCCCACAGGAAAAGGCAGCAGCGATGAGCAATATCCCTGAGAATAGAGACGCACGTATCGAATGGCTGAAAAAGCCGGAAAACCGTGACCCGCTGGCGCGGCGCGGCGCGGGATCAATCTATTGGCGCGGTGATGTCTCCGACCCTGACAGTGTTGAAATTATCGTCAGCACGCGCAGCGGCAATGTCGGCGCGGGTCTTGCGCATTTCGGCGGGCTGGGTGAGGACGAGGATGTTGTCCCCGGTGACGCGCTGAAAACAGGTATCCGCAATGCCCTGCGTGAAGGGCAGGAGGAAATGGAAGAACTGCTGGGCTATCAACCCGAGCTGAAAGAAGAACGCTATACATTTCTGTATGCGGCGAAAGACGACAAATTCCTGATTAATAACGGCAAAGGCTTTGCGGTGGATGCACGGCTGCACGCCTATGAAGCCGAGCCGGAATTATGGGAGGCATTGTTCCCGAACGACGCCAAAATTTCACATCGTGATGAAAACCACAACGGCTTTCAGGAAACCGATCAGGCTGAAGTGCTGACATTCAAAGAAGCTCTGACCCGTCAAGAGGATTATCATTACCCGCATGAATATTTTGCGCTCTGGGTGATGGCGGCCAAGGAGATGAACGCCGATCTGGACGCGCTGGCGGAAGAGGCCAGTGCGAAAATGGGCGGAGGCCGTGTTGATTTCACCAAACTTGCGGATGAAATGTTCACCAGTGTTGCCGCATTGGAAACATATCTGGGGGATGGTTATCAGGGCGTGCTGCAAAAATATGAAGCGCGTTATCAGGATCATCCCTTCTGCGGAACGCGCCCTCCGGCATCGGGACGGAAACAAGGGCTGTAAAATAGCCCTTGACGCAGGCTCCGCAAGGTTTTAGCATCATTGACAAGGTTATGAATATCAAGTGACCGGTATTGTCCAATCGTTTTCGTTTCGTGACTATCCCGGCCTTGTCTGGCCGAGAATCCGCCGCATTGCGGCAAATACGACGAAACGTGACGTGAAAGGAACTTGAAGATGGCTACCGGTACAGTCAAATGGTTTAATCCTGCAAAAGGCTACGGCTTTATCACGCCCGAAGACGGCGGCAAAGATGTGTTTGTACATATCAGCGCGGTTAAGGATGCGGGCCTTGAGGAGCTTCAAGAAGGCCAGGCAATCTCTTACGAGATTGAAGAGCGCAACGGACGCTCATGCGCGGCGGGACTGCGTCTTTCAGACGCGGCATAAGCCTGACGCAATCCATATCTTAAGAAAGCGCCTTGCCGTGTATACGCAAGGCGTTTTTTTATGTCTTGTTTTTGACAAGCGGCGGGAAAACTGATAGCTTGACGCCATAAAAAAACGGCGGAGAACGACCTATGCGTATCTTATCTTCGATCAAAGAGAAACTGGGCATGACCGGCAAAAAAGAAGCCGGTAAAAGAATCTTTTGGGTCTGGATTACCTATCAGGCTGTGAAGGGAACGCTGACGGTTTCTTTTATCTGGGGGCCGCTGGCTTATTACTATTTCTTTGGTCATCATTAACCGCGTCCAGCGCGGCGCGCAGCTTTGCCAGATCATCACCGACAATCTTTATTTTGATATGCCCGTCCGTACCGAGGATATAGCTTTCGGGATAGCGGGTGGTTTGAAACGCATCCTGTGCGATCTTTTTCTGCGGATCCCATGCAAAAAGGGCATTTTCAGGGATGGTCAGATCGGGGCTGCGGCTTTTGATCAATTCCAGCAGTTTTTCGGCATTCTCTTGCTTATCATCCACGCTGACGGCCAGCAGGGTCAGGCTGTCGGGATGATCTGCCGCAATGGCAAAAAGCGCTGGCAGCTCCGTCGCGCAGGGCAGACACCATGATGCCCAGAAATTGATGATGACCACACGGCCTTTGAGCGTGGATAGCGCGAATGTTTTACCGCTGAAATCCGTCAATTGCACATCTGCAGGCAGAGGAATATCCGTCAGCGTGACGGGAGCGGCGGCGGGTGGCGCGGTGATGATTTTCGGCGGGTCAGTATGGTCATAGAGAACCGCCGCAAGGCTTGCCAGCAGGAACAGGGTGAGCAGGATCAGTTTCTGTTTCATGCGCTGCGCCCTTTTTCGTATTTCAGACATAGATAAGGAATGCCGATCACAACTGTTTCCACCGCGCAGAAACCGGCCAGCGACCAGAACACGGAATCGATAAAGCCGTAGGAATGCAGCCCGACATTCAGCAGATTAACGCCAAACCATGACAGTGCAACGATCACATTCAAAAAGGCCATGCCGGCCAGCATATCAAAACGGCGTATATGCCCCGACAGCTGCCCGTGCAATACCCATAGCAGCCATAACACGATCAGCAGGGCGCCGTTCTCCTTCGGATCCCAGCCCCAAAAACGCCCCCATGACTGGTCTGCCCAGACGCCGCCGAGAACCGTTCCCGTAGCCGTGAATAGCAATGCAATCAAGGCGGATTTATGCAGGGCGGGCAGCAGGTCGGTTTTCTCGTTCCGCTTGAAAAGCCGCAGATACAGTGCCAGATGCGCAATGAGTGCCGTGATGATGGCAAAGGCATATCCCGCCGTAATCATCAGCACATGGGTTGTCAGCCAGAAATTCGTATTCAGCACGGCGACCAGCACATTCATATCATCGGGCCCTGCCAGCCGTCCCAGACTGACCAGTCCCAGCATCGCGCCGGAGATGGCGGCAAGCAATAATCCGGCATTATCGCGGCGGCGAAATTCAATCAGCAATCCGGTCAATACGCAAATAAGACCAACGAACAAAACGGATTCATAAAGGGTGCCGACAGGCGGGCGCATCAAAACGATCACGCGCACGATGATTGCAGACAAATGATAAAAGGCGCCGCCCGCCAGTGTTGCGATAACGATTTTGCGCGCGGGAAAAGCTTTCGGAAACAGCAGAGAGCCGATCATCAGGAAAAAACCAAGCCCGTAAAGCAATGCGCTTTTCTTTAAGGGGGCGGTATGGTTATAGGACAGCTCCATCGCAAGGCGGGATGCGGAGATTTGCTTGCCTGCAAGCTGCCGCCCCGCATCGCGCGCCTGTTCTGCTGCGCGTTGCCATGCGGCAGTGTCGTCGGCCTGATAGGCGGCGGCGAGTGTGCGCCACGCATTGCTTAAACCGGCATTTTGCGGTGACATGCGTCCGGACAGCATGGCATCCCAAGGGGACATCCAGTCCTGACCGTTTTCCCCCTCCGCAGGCGGGATAATGCGCAGCAATTTGCTTTGGCTGCCTTCACGGGCGATTTGTTCCAGTGCGAAAGCGGCCTCTACAAGCGCGAGTTCCGGTGCCGTGTAGCGATCTATTTCCGCACCTTTTTGCGCATGAAGCGCGATGACGCGTTGCTTCAGATGTTCTTCCGTCTTGAGGGCATCAAGATAAGTCAGGGCGGCATCGGTTGCGATACCGGTTTTGTCACGAATATCTTGCGGCAGATCAACCGCCAGCGGCAGCAGCAGCGATACGGCGCTGAGCAGCTGTTTAAAGCTGTGGCTGTTGCGTTGCAATGCGATCAATTCATTCTGCGCCTGTGTCCAGTCTTTTTGCGGCGTTCCGGCAATGCGGGCAATGGTGTCACGCAAAGCATCCAGTCCCGGCGATAATTCGCCATAGCTGTAAAGATGGCCGCGCCGTTTCGGCAGTTTTAGCATGTTTTGTAATTCGGGGTTGCGGATTAGAAAGACGCGTTGTTGCAGGGCTTCATAAGGGGCGAAGATTGTTTGCGCCAGCCATTCTACAGCGCTGTCGCCACTGGCGGTTTTATCGCGGCCCGACAGGGTGCGGAGCTCGATCCGTGCAAAACTGTCCAGCGGGCGGATACGTCCGCCATGCAGGACGGGAATTTCAGAAAAATCCTGATAGGTTAAGTGAGACGAATGATCTGCCATCACCATGCGCGGCAGCAGGAACAGCGCAGCCAGAAAAAGGGCGACAAAAAACAGGGCGGGGGTAAGAAAAAGCAGTTTACGACGCATTGCTTTTGCTCCCTGTGCGTTTCGTTCTGATGCGGGTGACGGAGTGTATCAGCATGCCGAGCCCGAGCAAAAGACCTGCTATATAAGGGAAGGCGCGTCCGGCGTTTTTGACAACCGCAAGGGTGGAGGTTTCGGTGTCACCCGTCAGCGTATAGCCGGATTGGTAGAAGGTGTAGCCTTTATAGCGCAGCGGGCTGTTCATTTCGATGCGGGTTTCCCACAGAATATCGCCGTCATGCACGCGCAGATCTGAATAATAGCTTTGCGGCATGGAAGTACCGGGATAGAGAATACGTGTGACATCCAGCAGCTCGACCGTAAAGGGCAGAACGGTTTCGGCGCGGCGCAGGGCAAGGCTGTAAACACGTCCGTCTTTTGCCGTGATTTGCGGCAGGTTTTTGACAGGTTCAAAGGCGATATAAATACCATCGGACTGTTCTGCCGCGCCGCTGACACGGATCATAACGCCCGAGAGGTTGCTTTCCTCAGCCTTTTCAAGCGGCAGGGTTTTTAAGGAGACCTTTTCCGCCAGCCCGTGCCGCGCTACGGTATCATCACCGGTGTCTTCATTCATTTGCATGGTGCAGTTACGGCAGGCATCCAGTACTTCAATCGTGAAAGGAAGGCTTTGATCTTGCAGAGTCACGCCGATTTCGAGCGTCTGGTAAGGCAGGCGCAGGGCATCACCACCCTCTTGTAAAAAGACCAGTTCGCGGCGGTGATAATCGCTGATACGGGCGCTGCTGTCGCCTTCGGCAAGGGCGATATAGCCTTCATTGCTGAGCCCTGCGGTTAGTGCCATGCCCAGAAACAGAAAAGCTGCGCCGAAATGGGTGATGATAATGCCGGCATTTTCCGGTTTCCACGGGCTTTTGAAAAACAGTTTGAAAACAAGATTCAGAAAGATCAAAAACAGAACCAGCGGTACGCCAGGCAGAGGCAAAACGCCGCCCAGCCAGATGATGGGGGCCGTCAGGTAAAGTTTTGTCGCTTCGTAAAGGCCGAGATATTTCTGGGCGACCGTGCCAGCAATCAGCAGCGCCATCAGCCAGGGCAGGCTGTAAAACAACACGACAGGCCGCGAGAGCAGCAGGGCCCAGTCTTTGATATGCCTGCGTGTGAACATGGACGGATATTGCCTTCTTTTCATGCCGTTTTCAGGCGTTATTATTGCTTGCGCCCTGTATAGCGCAAGCGGGGAGTCTTTTCAAATTTATTGGCAAGAAAGCAGGTGTTTTTCCGTTTAGCGGAGATCGGTATGATCTTTTTTACTGGAAAGCAATTTTCTTAGATAGTGATCTTCAATGCAGCCTTGAATAAGCGCCATGCCGATTGTCGACGCGAAAAAGCAAACGGCCATGAATAATTTGAAGCGCAATTCCAGCTCAAGTCCGGCCAGTAAAATCAAAAAACCGATCATGCCGCCTGTGTATAGCCCTTGTCCAATCAGATTGGCCGGACGCCGGACCCAGACATCGCGCTCCTGTTTGGATATTTTTCTGTGTGTGTGTTGCATATTCCTGTCTCCCCGCTGTTTTTAATATATCACGGCGGGGAGAAGAAAAACATGGCAGAAATAACGCGCTAGGCAGCCTGCTGTTCTTTTACGGCAGCGGTGACTTCCTTTACGGCGGCGCGGACGGCATCAATGCGTTTTTCAAATTTGAATTTCGGCAGCATGCAGCAATCCGCTTCCAATCCGCTCAGCACTTTTGCGACTTTCGGTTTCATCCCGCAGATATAGACGGTTTTTCCGCTTTTTCTGGCATCGCAGGTGATGGTCTCTACCGCGCGCGCCGCGGAAACATCCATGAAGGGCACGCGCCCGAAATCCAGTATCAGTGCGGCGGTGTGTTCCTGATTTCTTTCGCGGAAATGGTGTCCGGCATCTGCGGCTGCGCCGAAGCTTAGCGGGCCGTCAAAGTCAAAAATCGTGATCTTGCCTTCAACGGATTTCAGCAGCTTGGCCTCGGCTTTGGTGATGGAGTGTGCGGATTCCTGACCGATCGTCGCCAGCTGTTCATCTGCCAGCTGTTTAACAAAGGCCAGAGCCGCCAGAACCACGCCGACGATGACGGCGGTAATCAAATCGACAAAGACCGTCAGCCCCAGTACGAGGATTGTCAGAACCAGATCCCAACGCGGCCCGCGATGCGCATTACGCAGATACTGCCAATCGACAATATCATAGCCGACCTTGACCAGAATACCTGCCAAGACGGCATGTGGAATCTGCTGCGCCAGCGGCGCAAGCAGCAGCACGACGGCAAGCAGCAGCAGGGAATGGGTCATGCCCGACAGTTTTCCCGTTCCGCCGGAGCGGATATTGATGACGGTACGCATCGTTGCCCCTGCACCGGGAATGCCGCCGAAAAATCCGGCAATGGTATTGCCGACACCTTGGCCGATCAGCTCTTTGTCGGAGTCATGGCGGCTGCGTGTCATGTTATCGGCAACCAGCGAGGTCAGCAGGCTGTCAATTGCGCCAAGCACGGCGAGGATCAGTGCGGCTTCGATGACCATGAAACTTGTTTCCTTGGAGAAGGAGGGCAGGATGAGTTCGGGCAATCCTGTCGGAATTTCTCCCAGTACAGGCGCCCCCGGAAAAAAGGCGCTGCCGATTGTGCCGACAGCCAGCGCGGCCAAGGCAGAGGGAACGTATTTCGAAAACTTTTTCGGCCATGAAAAGACGATCAGCAATGTGACTGCTGCAAGAGCGGCCGCAGTGAAATTCATATGCATCACAGCATCGGGGATGGCTTTTAAGGCGGATATCGTGCTTTTGCCTTCCGGCTTGTAACCGAACAAACGTGAAACCTGTAGGGCGATAATGATACAGCCGATACCACTCATAAAACCGGAAATAACAGGATAGGGGACAAGGCGGATATATTGGCCGAATTTTAAAAAGCCAAATAAGATCTGGAACAGTCCCGCCAGAATAACCGCAGTAAAGACCAGACGCGGATCACCTGACAGGGAGGCAAAGAGCCCCGCGAAAACCACGACCATCGGCCCGGTCGGGCCGGAAACCTGTGTTTTTGTGCCGCCGAAAAGCGCGGCGAAAAAACCGACAATGATGGCGCCCCAAAGTCCTGCGATTGGCCCTGCGCCGGAGGCTTCTCCGAAAGCCAGTGCCAGCGGCAGGGCAACAACCCCCGCCGTGATGCCGCCGAAAAGATCGCCGCGCATGGTTTCACGGTTAAAAATACCCATTTTTCTACACCCTTTTTTTATTGTTTTAACAGGTTTGGATAATGTTGTTTTTTGTCAGTTTTTCGATTTCCTGCGCATAGCGTTCCTCGACCGGCAGAAATTTATTCTGCTGATCATCATAGGCAACGACATCGCCTGAGCGGATATCATAGACCCAGCCGTGAATTTGCAGTTTGCCTGCGGCATGGCGGGCGGCAACATAAGGATGCGTCTTTAAATGCACCATTTGCAGCAGTACATTCTGTTCGATCAGCATGCGCAGACGCGCCGCTTCATCAAACTCGCTGCCGATTTCCTTGACGATTTCGACTGCGGCACTGCTGAAAGACAGCCATTTCGAGACATGCGGCAGGTCTTTCAGACTGCGGGGATCCATCGCTCCCTTCATGGCGCCGCATTCGGTGTGACCGCAAATAACGATATGCGGCACTTCCAGAACGGCAACGGCATATTCGATGGTTGCGGTGGTGCCGCCTGTGGCCTTGGTATGCGGCGGAACGATATTGCCGGCATTGCGGCAGATAAACAGTTCCCCCGGTTCTGTCTGTGTAACAAGGTTCGGGGAGATACGGGAATCCGAACAGGTAATAAAAAGGGCCTCCGGCGACTGACCGGTTGCCAGTTTTTCATACAGCTCGCGCTTTCCCGGATAAACCTGTTGTTTGAATTTTACGACACCGTTTACGATATTCGGCATGTTCTTATTCCTTTTCTTTTTTTGTCTAAGGGGTGGTTATTTCTTTTGATCGGCTGTCCACAATTCACGCGCTTGCTCAATTGCGGATTGGCTGATCCCTTCGGTTTTAAGCCGTTCTTCCAGAAAGACGAGCCCGTCCACGATCCATTTCGCAATATCAGGCTGCACCAGATGGTAAAATACATGGCGGCCTTCGCGGCGCTCTTCAATCATGCGGTGCGCACGCATAAGACTTAAATGTTGCGAGACTCTTGAGGGGGATAGGTCAAAAAGCTGACACAGGGTATTAACGTCTTTTTCGCCGTCACGCAGCTCCTCCACAATACGGATACGATCCTGATGGGACAGGATCTTGAAAATGTTTGCCAGCTCTTTTGCGGCAAGGGCGCGGTTAGGCATGTGTGAATCCCCTGATTCGATATATTCATATATTAATATATTCAACATTTCTAATATATTAAAATATACGTCTTTTGTCAAGACTATTCGGATGCGGGAAATCCATTAGTCTTTTCTTTGGATCATATAAATTTTGAAACGGGCAGCACCCGGCGGCTTTTTGTGGAAATAGATTATTTTGCCGTCGCCTGAGATTGTCGGCGCCTCGGCAAAGCCGGTAATGACAGGGATGATTTGCGGCACGCCGAAAGGCGCAGTTTTGCTAGTACGCGTTGCCATCAATGTGTGGAATACGGCCTGCTCCAGCTTATGCCTGTTGCTGAGGCGGGTGTAGGAAATCGTTAATTCATCAGGAGAAATCGCCGGTGCATAGATAATTTCATCACGGTTGAGGTTTTTGAAAATTTCGGCGGCATTCGCGGCGGGTTTGAAACCATCGCCGTCACGCACAGCATAGGACAGGAAGGATTTTGTCGGCGGTGCGCCATCTCCGAAATAGGCATTGGAGTAATAGAGTGTGTTGCCGTCGGCGCTGATTTCCACATCCATATTCAGCCATCCGGCTTTGCGAAGGGAGAGGGATTTCAAGGGGCGGACATCTTCAACTCTTCCGTCGCGGAAACGTGCCTGATAAGCCGAGACCTTGTTGAACAGGGAGTAATGCGCGGTGGAGATAAAATAGAAGTTATTGTTTTCGTCCATTGCGGGAACGCCGTCGACCTCTTTGGTGTTAATTTCCGTGAAGGCGCGCCGGAAGCGGAAGCGGTTCTCGCCTACGCGCGTGGCGTAATACATGTCTTTTTCATGATCGTCATGCATGGAATTGAAAAACAGATATTGGCCGTCGCGGCTGATGAAGGGTTCCATGGCATCGCCGTCATAGCCTTCAATAACAATTTCAACGGGCTGGGTGAAGAGCGTGCTTTCAGGAATGGTTTCAGGCGTGTTATCCAGCGCATCGAAAGCGGCATGAACCTGATCCAACAGGGCTTCGGCTTCCGCCAGACGGCCCGCATCGCCCAGTTTTTTTACCTGCTGCATCATGGCAATGATTTCGCTGACATCATGGCCTTGCGCCAGATGGTGTTTCAGGCGCTGTTGCGACTGTTCCGCCTTGTTTTTGATATTGCTGACGGTTTGCTGTGAGACGGCGGGCGGCTGTGCCTTGCATGCTGCGGGAAAGGCGCAGAGCAGGAGGGCGAACAGGACTGCTGTATATTTCATAGGATGCCGCATAGAAAAATCCTTCAAACATGATGGCTGCGATGACACATGAATCGCAGTCTAGGCATTTCCATGCTGTCAGACAAGTTTGAAGCTGTCCTTTTGCGGATTAACCGTTGCGCGGGCCGCCGGCCTGTTTTTTCGGCTGTGCGGGTTTTGCTGTCGTATCCAGCGTGCAGCCCAGAACCGAAGGCGGAACGCCAAAGGCATCCGTCAGGGTTTTGGCATGCGGGCGGATTTTTTCCGTCAGATAGCGTTCGACGCGGCGCAGGGCTTTGGTTGTCTGCGGCTTCATCAAGCCGTTTTCAACATACCACAACCCGTTTTTGCGCATCGTATGCACGGCGTAAAGGTCGCAGACATCTTTCAGCAGTTCTTTGATCTCGGGGTCTTTCTGTGCCTCGACGGCCTTGATGAATTTCTGCATCATTAGGCGCTCGGCATAGGCATCGGCATATTCCAGCATGTCGGTCTGGCATTTATTGGCCGCGACTTCCGGATTTTCCGCCTTGGCGATTTTCATCAGCTTGGAGCTGAGAGCATACATCATCGCGCGTTCACGTGCGGCGAAAATCTTGTTCTGGAAGTTCGGATCGCCGAAATGCGTCGGGTCGGTCTTGCCGCTTTCCGCATTGAATTTCGTGAACAGGCTCTTCATTTGCAGCGCCGTGCCTTTGGCGAGCTTTTGAATGCCGGAGAGATTGTTAAACTTTTTCGAGAAGCGCGTTAGCTGGTTGCGGGCAACCAAAAGACGCAGAACCGTGTTGTCACCTTCAAAGGTACGGAACACATCCATGTCATTGCGCAATGCGCCAAAGCGTTCATCGGACATATAGCCCGCAGCACCGCCCAGCAGGCGTGCCTCATCCACCACTTTGATCGCGGCATCGGATGATTTGGCTTTAATCGCGGCAGCCATTGTTTCCAGATATTCATTGCCGTTCTGATATTCTTCCATCATATGGCGGGTCATGAAATGCATGGCATAGGCATCGGCCAGATGCGGCAGGATGCGCATTTGCGTGGCTTGTTTGTCCATCAGCGTCTCACCGAAGACTTTACGATCCTCGGCATAGTTGATGGCGGAGGTGAGTGCGTTTTTCGTACCGCTCAGCGAGATCATGGAAACAAAAATCCGTCCCGTCACCAGCGTGCCGATCATTTTGAAAAAGCGTTTTGATTTTTTCGCAATGGGGCTTTGGTATTTGCCGTCTTCGTCAATCTGTGCAAAACGATCCAGCATACTGTCATAAGGAACCTTGACGTCGTTAAAGCCGAGATAGCCGTTATCAATGCCGTTCAATCCGACTTTGTGACCGCAGTCTTCAATCGTGACACCGGGTTTGGTATCGCCATTTTTATCGCGGATCGGCACCATAAAGGCGTGAACGCCCATGGTTTCATCACTGTCTTTGTCCATTTTCAGCTGTGCGAAAACCACCATCATTTCCCCGTGCAGGGCGGCATTGCCGATATAGGCCTTGCGGGCGTCATCGTCGGGGGTGTTGATGGTAAAGCTGCGGGTGTCGTGGTCATAGACGGCTGTGGTCGTGATGCCTTGCACATCGGATCCGCCGCCGACTTCCGTCATGGCGAAACCGCCCAGCAGATCACCCGTCATAATATCGGGGATATATTCCGCATGGTGTTTGTCGGTGCCCAGTGTTTCGACACTCATACCGAACAGGCCGAATTGTACACCTTGCTTAACGGCAAGGCTCATATCCTGATGCGCGATCACCTCGACGATATTCATATATTTCTCGCGGTCGCCGCCGCCGCCGTATTTTGTTTCATAGGGCAGTTTGGTATAGCCTTCGGCGATCATGTCTTTGATCCAACTCAGCGTTTGCTCGCGGTGCTCCTCTTTCGGCGTTTCCGGCGAGACCGGCGCCATGGACGAGCGGGAAATAAATTTGCGGGCTTCATCGCGTGACTGGCTGTAATCACCGTCTAGAACGGCGCGGAGACGCACGGCAAGCGGCGCCTTTTCCTCTTTCGGGAGTTTCGTCGTGTCGGACATCTGTCTATTCCTGTAGGTTAATTGAGATATGAACTTATCATAAGCGAATGCGTCGGGCAAGATTTTATCCCGCCGCTTTGCCACATTTGCTTGTCCTGCCGGATTTTGCAGGGTAGAGTGTTCGGGCAGATAGCGTCAGAACAGTAGAAAACAACAAAAAGTGCAGGATAATGGCCCCAAAGGATACGATTCAAAACACGGTTGATGAAAAAGCCATTATGGCTGAGCTCAATAAATTTTGTGTTGCCAATAATAAAAGAGCCGTGTTGGAGCTTTTATTCACAATCACGGCTTTTGCCGCACTCTTTACCATGATGGTGATCGGGCTGGAAGGGCAGTACTGGTTGACGGTGCTGGGCTGGTTCCCTGCGGGCGTTCTGATGGTGCGGATTTTTACCCTTCAGCATGATTGCGGGCATGGGGCGTTTTTTACCTCGACCAAAGCCAATGACATTCTGGGCTGTATTCTGGGCGTTTTCACATTGTCGCCTTATTTTTACTGGCGCAAGAATCATAATGTGCATCACGCTTTTTCCGGTAATCTTGAGCGGCGCGGCATCGGTGATGTCGATACGCTGACGATTGCCGAATACAAAGCGCTGCCGTTCTGGCCGCGCCTATGGTACCGCTTGTACCGCAACCCTTTTTTCCTGCTGACGATTGCGCCGATTGCGCTGTTCTTCGTGAAGCACCGCCTGCCGCTGGATAATCCGTTCCATTCGTGGAAAAGCTGGAAGAATATCATGCTCAGCAATCTGGGCGTTGCGGCGGTGATTACGGCGATTGTTTACTTCCTCGGCTGGAAGGCACTGCTGTTTGTCGGTTTTCCGGTCAGCTGGATTGCCAGTTCTCTCGGTGTGCTGATTTTCTACATCCAGCACCAGTATGAAGACATGTATTGGCGTGAGCATAAGGACTGGAGCTATTTCAATGCCGGATGGAAGGGTAGCGCCTATTTTGAATTCGGCCGTTTTCCAAGCTGGCTGATCTGCAATATCAATATCCACCATATCCATCACCTGAATTCCCGCATTCCGTTTTACCGTTTACGCGAATGTCTGGAAACGGTGCCGGTGCTGCAAACCGTGCCGAAACGCACCTTCAAGGATATTCCCAAATGTTTGATGATGGCGCTGTGGGACGAAGAGAACCAAAAGATGGTCGGCTTCTCTGCTTTAAAATAAATGTGCATAATAATAATTTATTGACATATAATTACGGTTTTGCTACTGAATGATATGGTCGATTATTTGTAATCGAAATCCGTATTAAACATTTCGGGGAGAGCCGTCCGCATGAAAGTCATTTTTTCATCCACCAAGTCAGATAAACGCGACGCCGTTGTCGTCACCTCACTATCCTCCGCCAAGCTGCGTAACGCGGCTGTGACGCTGGACAGCAAAACAGGCGGCGCTTTGACCCGCGCGGTCAAAGCCACAGGCTTTAAAGGTAATGCAGGGCAGAATATCAGTATTGCCGGCCCCGCCAATGAAGATGCGAAACATGTTGTGGTCGCAGGGCTTGGCAAATCAGCCGAGCTGGATGATAAAAAACTGCAGACCAGCGG
>SBHI01000091.1 GCA_006226225.1 Alphaproteobacteria bacterium | reverse complement strand
CGCGCCGTCAATCAGCACGACACGCCAGCCTTTTTCCGATGGGGTGTGGGAAAGGAAATCGCGTGTGATCCGTGCCTCGCTGACGCCGATAAAGGGATTGGCACGTTTGGTGCCTTTTATACTGTCAATATCCGTCGGCTGCACATAGAAAAGATTGGGATGGCTTCCTGCCGCAACCAGTTTCGCGGCGCGGTCTTCCGCATCGATCTCCAGAGATTCTGAGGGAGCAGCATCACCGAAGAGCCCACCGGCATCTTCTTCCGCCTTTCCTGCCAGCAAGTAGCGCGCCAGACGAAAAGCCAGTGTTGCCTTGCCGATACCCTTTGGCCCGGCGATAATCAGCGCATGTGGCAGGCGGCCCGCAGCAATATCTTTTGCCAACAGTTTTTCGGTTTTCTCGTGTCCCAGCAGCAGGTGATTGGCCTGAGGCTGAAGCAGGCTGTTGTCGTCCGCGGGCAGGTCAAAAGCAAAATTATCCATGACAGTTACCCATTACGCAGTTTTTCACCATCCTGAGCAGTTGTATGTCTGGGCAGTGAGAATTTTTCGAGAAAAGCGCGGCGGATTTCCTCTTGCACGTCATCAACGGGCTGTGCGGCATTCAGCAGCCGACAGCGCGCAGGGTCGGCTTTGGCAATCTCCAGAAAGCCGTTGCGCAACCGTTCATGAAAGGATAATCCCATGCGCTCATAGCGGTCTTCTGTTTTTTCCGCCGTATCATCGGTGTCTTCCAGCTGTTTGCCGGAGCGTTTGAGCCCCTCGGCTGGATCGATATTCAGAATAAAAGTCAGGGCAGGCATAAAGTCACCGGCAATTTCGCGGTAAATGCGCTCAAGCTGTTTCTGCTCAAGCCCCATGCCGTAACCTTGAAAGGCATAGGTGGAATCGACGAAACGGTCGGAGATCACCCATTGCCCTTTTTCAAGAGCGGGCAGAATTTTTTTAACCAGATGTTCGCGCCGCGCCGCAGACAGCAGCAGCACCTCGGTCAGCGGATCCCAGTCACCACCGCCGCGCTGGACAAGTAGGGCGCGAATTTTTTCCGCCTCTTCCGTACCGCCCGGTTCCCGGGTGCAAAGAACGTCAAAACCGTATTCTTCCACAAGGAAAGTGGCGAAGAGTTTGATCTGGGTCGTTTTACCGGTACCGTCACCGCCTTCGAAAGTTATGAACTGGCCGTTTGCCTTTGTTGTCATGCTGCCAGCTTCTCTTTCTTCACAGCTTCGGAGCAGCGGCGGCAAATGGCGGGATGCTCATTGTCACTACCGATATCCTGCGTATATTTCCAGCAGCGGGCGCATTTCTCGCCGTCGGCGCGGCGGATTTCCACGCCGATACCGCGCACATCTTCCAGTGTGAAAACGTAAGGCGGCACCTTGGAAATAACGACTTCGATATCCGAGGTAATGCAGATATCGGCGAAATGCACATGGCGCAGCATGTCGGCGAGCTTCTCATCTTCGACATAAAGTTTCGGCGCGGCTTCAAGAGAAGAACGGATTTCCTTCTCGGCACGTTTGACTTCCATCGCGCCGGTGACAACACGGCGGGCGCTTTGGATCTGCTGCCATTTCTCTGATAAGGCAGGTTGTTGCCAGCCTTCATCCACATCTGGGAATTCACGCAGGTGCAGACTGTTTTCAAAACGATCCAGCGGCTCGCCGATGCGGGACAGCCATGCTTCCTCCGCCGTAAAGCTCAGGACAGGGGCAATCCAATGCACCAGATGCATAAAGACTTTGTCCAGCACGGTTTGTGCAGCGCGGCGTTTTAGACTGTTTTTCGCATTGCAGTAAAGATTGTCTTTGCTGATATCGAAATAGAACGCCGACAGATCTTTGGCGCAGAAGTTATGCAGTGTGGTGACCATACGCTGGAAATCGAAATTGTCGATATGGGTGCGGATTTCCGCATCGATTTCATAAAGGCGGTGCAGAACCCAGCGCTCCAGCTCCGGCAATTCGTTATAATCGACGGCGTTCTCGGCTTTGAAGTCGAACAGATTACCCAGCAGGTAACAGAATGTGCCGCGGATACGGCGGTAAATATCAGTATGACCCTGCAAAATGTTCTGGCCGATGCGGATGTCATCCGTATAGTCCGATCCTGCGACCCAGAGCCGCACGATATCGGCACCGTATTCGGAGGACAGTTCCAGCGGTGACATTCCGTTTCCGCCGGATTTCGACATTTTATAGCCCTTTTCATCAAGGATGAAACCATGCGTCAAAACGGCCTTGTAAGGAGCGACGCCGTTGGTACCGCAAGACACCAGCAGCGAGGACTGGAACCAGCCGCGGTGCTGATCTGATCCTTCCAGATATAAATCGGCAGGCCAATGCTGGTCATCACGTTCTTTCAAAACAAAGCTTTGCGTCGAGCCGGATTCAAACCAGACATCAATAATGTCATAGACGGGCTCCCACTCATCCTTGCTGTAACCATTGCCCAGAAAATCCTGCGGGTCATGGGTAAACCATGCATCCGAGCCTTCCTGTTCAAAAACGCTGATCACGCGGTTTAAGACGGCCTCATCTTTCAAAACTTCGCCCGATTTTTTATTGACGAAAATCGCAATCGGCACGCCCCATGCGCGCTGGCGGCTGATGCACCAGTCGCCGCGTCCTTCGATCATGGCCGCGATGCGGTTTTCTCCGCGCTCGGGAACCCAGCGCGTTTTGGCGATTTCAGACAAAGCGCGGTCGCGCAGGCTTTTACCTTCCGCATCCTTGTCGTCAATCGAGATAAACCATTG
>SBHI01000038.1 GCA_006226225.1 Alphaproteobacteria bacterium | reverse complement strand
GAAGCCAAAGACGGCAAAGTCACCGTGCATAATCAGGGCGCGCTGGATGCGTTTCTGGGCGAACTTGCCAGCCACGGCAAGCCCGTTAATTGGCAGCAATGCGTCAAATCCTACGAAACGCGTTTTGAAAAACCGGCACAGATCGCGGCGCCTGCAAGCAAAGCGGCAAAACCCTTCCGCCGTTAATTATCCTGCCAGCATCCACTCATCCGCGCCGCTATTGACCAGCGCTTCATAATCGCCGCGCAGCTGGCGCGTAATCGGCCCGACGTCATAGGTCAAATCATTGATCTTGCCGACGGCGGTCACTTCCGCTGCCGTGCCTGTCAGGAACACTTCATCAAAATCTTTCAGCTCTTCGGGCATAATCGCGCGTTCATGAACGGCATAGCCGTGACTTTCCGCAATCTCCATGATGGTGCGGCGGGTGATGCCGTTCAAAAAGCAATCGGCAACCGGCGTGTGGATTTCGCCGTCTTTCATCAGAAAGATGTTTGCGCCTGTCGCCTCGGCGACCTGCCCGCGGTAATCCAGCATCAAAGCATCGTTATAGCCGCTGTTTTCGGCAAAATGCTTGGACAGGGTGCAGATCATGTAAAGCCCGATTGCCTTGGTATGCACGGGCGCACATTCGGGGGCGGGGCGGCGCCAGGGTGCGGTAATCAGGGAAATGCCTTTCTCCCGCGCTTCGGGCGAGAAATAGCTCGGCCATTCCCATGTCGCAATCATGGTATGGATTTTGGTTCTCTGCGCCGTCACGCCCATTTGCTCCGCACCGCGCCATGCCAGCGGGCGCAGATAGGCGTTTTGCAATCCGTTCTTTGCCAGCACGGCACGACAAGCCTCATCCAGCTCTTCCACGCTATAGGGGATTTTGAAATCCATCACCTTGCCGGAATTGACCAGACGCTCATTGTGTTCATGCAGTTTGAAGATATGCCCGTTATAGGCGCGGATGCCCTCGAACACCGCACTGGCATAGTGAAAGCCGTGCGACATAATATGCACCTTCGCCTCCTGCCAGGGGATGAAGTCACCGTCAAACCAAATCCAGCCCTCGCGCTGGTCAAAAGGCAGATCCGCCATTGTCTTTTTTCCCGTCTTTTTTTTGTTCAATCTTACCGCCCCGCGATCCGTCGGGGCGCTTCATCGTATCAGGAATAATTGCCGCAGCGCAATAAAAACCCCGCATGATCAAGCCGTATAAGAAATACAAATGACTGTCACAGATGCCATGACACAAGGGAAAAGAGCGGATAAAATAAACCGCTGCCATGTAATCTACTGCGGACGGAACCTCCCTATGAAATTATCACATCACGTCAAAACCCGCCTTCTGATCGTGCTGGCTGTCCTCTGCGGCGCGGCGGTGCTGATGCTGCCGCCTGTTCCGCAAGACCCGGCCTATCATGACTTCGCAGATAAGCGGGGCCTGTGGGGCATCGCCAATTTCGGTGACGCGATGTCAAACCTGCCCTATTTCTTGACCGGCCTGCTGGGCATGCTGGCAGTCTATCGCCGCAGGGATGATACGGAGGGGTTTCGCAGCGCTTTTGAAAAACAGGCAATGTTCACGGCTTTCATCGGGATTTTTCTGGTCGGCCTCGGCTCGGGATATTACCATCTTGCCCCCGATAACGGCACGCTGTTCTGGGATCGCCTGCCGATGACGATCGGCTTTATGGCGATTTACGCCATGCTGATCGGGGAACGCGTGCATGAGAAAGCGGGGAAAATTCTGTTCCCGCTTCTGCTGGTGCTGGGCGCGGCGGCGGCGCTGTACTGGCACGTTACCGAACAGGCGGGCAGGGGCGATCTGCGTTTCTACGCCATCGTGCAATTCTTTCCGCTGATCACCGCACCGCTGATTTTGCTGCTGTTCCCGCCGAAATACAGCGGCACAAAATATCTGTGGTGGCTGATGCTGTTTTACGCCGTGGCGAAATTTACCGAGCATTTTGACAAGGCCATCTTCGAGGTACTCGGCCATGCACTCAGCGGTCATACATTGAAACATCTGTCCTCGGCTTTCGGCACCTATTACCTTGTCCTCTATGCGCGGCATCGTAAATACATTGCCTGATATGGGGCTGGATAATCTTTCATGTGATTTCCGCCGCGTCTCGGCTATAATGCTTTGAAACGGCAGCACTTGCACCGCCGGAAAGGAATATCGTGGCACAGCAAAAACCCGTTAAATCCGAGTCGGAAAAACCGCATATCCTCGTGGTCGATGATGATGCACGGCTGCGCAAATTGCTCGACCGCTATCTGACACAGCAGGACTGCATCGTCATCACGGCCGAAGATGCCGCCGACGCGCAGGAAAAGCTGAAATACTTCCTCTTCGATATTGCCATCCTCGACATTATGATGCCGGGGGAGGACGGCATCAGCCTCGCCAAAAAGATCCGCAAAACCCACCGTGATCTGCCGCTGATTATGCTGACGGCGCTGGGCGAAACCGAAACCCGCATCAAAGGGCTGGAGGCAGGCGCCGATGATTACCTCTCCAAACCCTTCGAGCCGAAAGAATTGATCCTGCGCATACAGGCGATCTTACGCCGGACGATGGCTTTTTCTGTGGCGGCGGAACAGGCGCGCCCTGTCAAACTGGGGGCATATGAATTCGATATCGCGCGGGAGGAACTGCGCGATACCGTTGAAGGTATTATAATACCGCTAACAGAGACGGAGCGTCGCCTTCTGCTCTGCCTTGCCCGCGTGCCCGGGCAGGTCGTCTCGCGTGAAGAATTGGCC
>SBHI01000058.1 GCA_006226225.1 Alphaproteobacteria bacterium | reverse complement strand
ACCCAGAAATACTCCAGTTTTTCACTTTCGGCCTGATCTTTGGGCGTATCCAGGCCGTAGAGCATCCATTCTTCATGGTTGCCGCGGATAAAGACGCAGTCATGATTTTTTTCAAGGTCGATCAGATAATCCAGCACACCTTTTGAATTCGGGCCTTTATCAACAAAATCACCCAGAAATACCAGACGGTCATCCTCTTGAAGATCAAGGGAGTCGATTAATGCGGTCAGGGCATCAAGATGCCCGTGAATATCGCCAATGGCAAAAGTTCTCGCTGTCATGATGACAGAAACCATAAACCCTTTTCCAAATGCTGGCAAGATCTCCGCCCATCCTTTACGAAAAATTCGCTCAAAACACCTCATGAACGGCAAAAATGAAATTATTTAAATTATTGAAATATAATAATTTTATATCGCATCTATTGACATAATACTACTTTGCCCTTATAGTATCTGATATTTTATTTTCGTGCAAAAAGATTTATGAGGCGCATATGACAGCACCGGCCGCTGTAAACCAATTGAAAGCCAGTTTTACCACTCTCCTGCTTGGCGGCTGCGCCCTTGTGTCCAATACGGCTTTTGCGGAAGATAATCCCCAGGAAAGCGGCGCATCACCTGATACGATACCGCCGCTACAAGGCGGATATGATGACACCTCCCCTTATAATAACATTCTGCGCGACCACCGCAGCCGTACGCATAACATGGAAGATAACGTCAATGACTACTTTCAGCGCAAGCCGAAAGTGCGCGTAACCCGCGAAAGCCTGTTTATCGGCCCTGCAACACGTTACGATATTCCGCTGTTGCCGGTTGATGCGGGTTTTATGACCGTCACCCGCCAATATATCGAGCTAAAACCCCTGCGTAAGGAGTGGTACGGGCATGTCAGCGGCATTGAATACGGCTTTCGTGCGGATCTTGGCCAAGGCAGCTACAGTCTTGGCAACGCAGACTGGAATTTCAGCACCGGCGCCACGCTCGGTTACTACGACAGTCTCCGCCATGATGAAGATGGAGAGGACGACTATGTCCCCACCCGCTATACCCGTGATAAAAGCCAGGGGAATAACCGCGCCTTTGTTTTTGTCGAAGGGCAAAGCGATTTATATATCGGTAATCTTGCCGCCAATGTGATTATCGGCACCAGCTTTAACCGGGTCTCCGGCCCTGATATCGGACATGCCAATGATGCGCGTCTTTATACGCGTCTTGAATTTCCGTCGCTGTTCGGCGGCGACCACCAAAGTCACAGCGGCTTACCCGGAAAGTTCTCGGGTATGGTTTCCGCCTATGGCGGCACGGAAAGTTACGGCGCCCGTCTGGGAATTTACTTCAATGACCTGAAAGAAGAAGGCAAAGGCATCAATTACAGCTTTGGCCCTGAAATCCGCTATGACAACGAAAACGGCGCATCCGTGCGTCTTCGTGTCCGTATCGCACCGAA
The DNA here is from genome assembly GCA_006226225.1 of Alphaproteobacteria bacterium. Taxonomy (GTDB): domain Bacteria; phylum Pseudomonadota; class Alphaproteobacteria; order Micavibrionales; family CSBR16-224; genus CSBR16-224. The sequence continues at coordinate 12,826 of SBHI01000058.1, read as the reverse complement.
ATTCTGGTAAGAAATATTTTATTTCCAATAATATATAAAAATAAAATTGACAAGCGCCGCAAAAGCGGCGATTATACGGAAAGTATTTTTTAAGACGCGGCAGCGCGTAAGATAAGATACCAGAGAGTTACGAATGAGCGTGTGTTCACTATTATCCAGTACAGCTTTCAAGCCCGCCTCCTTTAACGGCGAAGTTCTTGACGCGCTTGCCGGACAGAAACGCGCCCAGCGCGCCACAGTTCTGGAAGCGTTGGATGCCGCAGAAGGCCCCGTCCCCCTTAACTATACCGAAATGAAAAACCGCTGGGCGGATTTCCGGGAGCGTCAAAAAACATCCCTGTCCTTCGATGATCTGCAAAAGACGATGTGGGCGCTGGATGAAGCCGGACAAACACCGAACTTACAAAACATCAGCAGCAAAAAATATGAAAGCCCGCTGTCACAGCTGGAGTTTTACGAAGCTGTACAAAAAGGTGTCACCGATGCCGAAAAACTAAAGCAGCAATTGCAAAAACTGCGTGACGAGGCAAAACAGGAACGCGGTTATCTGCAAAAAGCCTTCAGCATTTTCTCGAAAGAAAAGCCGCTGGAGGAAGTTCTGGCTGATGTCGCGGATTTTGAAATGTATTGCCGCCGTCATCATCTTAAATTCGATACCGTCGACAAACAGCTGAAAAAAGGTGCGCGCCATAATACGGCCTGCGAGAAAATCAAGGAATTCCGCTTTCTCGCTGCAGCGACCGGCGGTCTGGCACTTGGCGCAGCCGGTGTGAATGCCGCAACCGCTTTACCGTTTCTGGCGGCTGTGCCCGGATTATTTTTCGGCGCCCTGCCCTATGTCGCGGTGCCATTTATCTGCCTGAACATTTACAAGGCCTTTTCGCAGAAAAGCATTGTTGAAGAAGCCGGAACCTTCGGGCGTTTTGCCGGCACCATGACAGCCGGGTTTTTGATCAGCCTGGGCGTGACGACCATGATGTCGGGCCTGCTGGGCCCCGTCGATATGGCAGGCGTTGACGCACTTGCCCCCAGCGCCACCGAAGCCGCAGCAGCAGGCGGACAGTCATTCAGCCCTGCGCAATATATTCTGCACGGCATTGTCGGTTCCGCCGCTTTTGCCTCGATCTACCGCTCTGCCAAAAGCGGCAAGGAAAAACTGATGAACGGAAACGGCAAATTGGCGAAACTGTTTAACGGTGCGCATGACCTTGTCATCAACCGCTATACCCGTCCCGCCATCAATGCGACCGGTAATGTCGCCAACAAAGCCGCCAACGGCATGGACAAGTTTTTCGGCCATTATATGAATTATCTGGGTATTCCGGCGATTTTTACCATGATGTCCTCTACCTTTGCCGCAGGCGGTATCGGACAGCTGGCAGGATATGCCGGATATTACCTGACCGTCTTTACAGGCTTTGGCGCGGCAGCAGTTGCGCTGGGCGCAGCCTCCTATCTTTACGGCTGCCGCAAACAGCAGCTGAAATCCATGTTTAAAACCGTTGCCACGGCTTTCAGTATTTCCTCCAGCGCTGCGACCATGCCGGTGACCAAGGAAAGCCTGAAAGAAATCGGCGTGTCCGAAAAGACCCGCAACTCCGTCGTGCCGCTGGGAGCGAATTTCAACATGATGGGAACCGCACTGTATCTAGGAACAACCGCGGCCTGTGCCTCCGTAATGTTCGGTATTCCGCTTGGCGTGATGGGAACAGTCGCTGTATTAGGAACGGTTCTGGCAACGGCTTTCGGTGCACCCGGTGCGCCGTCTTCAAACCTGATCCTGCTGGATCCCGTCCTGAATAAGCTTGGCATGCTGCCCGCACAGATCCAGAAAATGTATTCCATTGTCCTGCCGGTCGACCGTATTTTTGACATGTGCCAGACCTCTCTGAATGTCTGGGGCGATATGATCGTTGCCATCGGCAAAGACAAGCGCGAGAAGAAAAAACAGGCCGCCATTGCCTCGGGTGAAGCCCATCATAAGGTCATCGAAAAACGCGCTCAATCCGTGCTGAGAAGCTCGTCCAAAGCACTTAAAAGCCGCGCAATCTAAAGAGCGGCGGCTTGCTAAAAAATCATACTGGAAAAGAATTTATTCTTCGGAGGGTTTGCCGTTTTTCACGACATTCATTTGTCCGACCTGCGGCGTTGTCTGTCGATAGCCGCCACCATTGTTATAAGGAGAGGCTGGCATGCCGCCACCCATCATTCCGCCGCCGCCCATACCGCTTGGGCCTTGCATGCGGGGCGCCATCATCAGGTTCTGTTGAAGGCTGGGTTGGGGCTGTTTCGGGGCAATGCTCCAATTATGCAGAATCTGCTTGGCAACCGGGCCGACAAAACTGATATCGGTTCCTTCCACCAGTGCCACATCCGTTACACGGAAACCGCCCGGATGCGCGTTTTTACCCGCTCCGCCGCTTTCCTCTTCGGATTTGCTCAAATTTTCTGCAAAGTTCTGCACTGATATAATTCCTCTACTCCTAAAACTGATCCGGCAATCAACGGCTTTCGTCAATAAACACAACAGGAAGTTCTAGAATATTTGAAACCTCTCCGTCAAGAATATAAGCGAAATAAGTCTTTCCCTGTTGTTGCCATAATTCGACTATATCATATTGCAGCGGATATGACAAGTCTTTTCCATAAATATTTTCCTCATCATATATAAGGCGCACTGTTGCATCCTCGGTGTAAAAGCCGATCATAATCGGCTGCACGGGAAGCTCGCGGTCACATAAAAGACAGGTCTTTCCGTCATCGGTTCTGGCCACAGCAATGTTGATACCTTCATGATGTATCTCCATCTGCTGTTCGATGGTCAGTTTTTTGAAATTAATGTCTTTCATCATTGCTTTGCGGCCTTCTGTTCCCGAGGCATGATGGCATGATCACGGCGGGAACTCAAGAAAACATACTGAAAAATAAACGGAATCTGTGCATTCACACAGATTCCGCAAAATTATTATAACCGGATTGTTTAGCCGAATTTATTACCTTTCGGCTTGCGCGGCTGTTTTGGCGTAGCCGGGTCTTTTTTCTTGACCTGCTCCACAACGGATTTTACGCCTTCGATAACACCGCCGCCGAATTTGCTTTTTGCAACAGGGCTCTCGTCTTTTTTCGGCCCGTCCGGTTTGTTGTCCTGATCTTTTTTCTGTTCCGGGCCTTTTTTGTCAGCGCCGTTTTTCGCCTCGCTAACACCAGCCTGTTCCATCACTTTTTCCAAATCGCCGCTCAAACCGGCAGCAGACCCCTGCACCGGTGTAACGCCAGCTTCCGCCTTCTTCGGCGACAGCGCCCATTTCGCGCCTTTAAAAGCCAGTTCGACCGCGCGCACGATACCATAGGACACTTTATAACCAAATTCATAACCGGCACGGAACTCTGCCGTACGGTTGGAGTAACCTTTCAGATCCTGATCCAGCTTTTTCATCAGCGGGTGACGGTTATCCGGCGGGTTCAGAGAATCACGAATTTGCTTGAGCAGATCTTTCGTCTCGTCATCATTATCGTTTTTCTGCGCCTTTTCGCCGCCCTTATCATCGTCATCATCTTTTTTCGGGGGTTTAGGGCCTTCGTTTTTCGGCTTGTCCTTCTTCGGCTCATCGGCTTTTTTGTCGGTCGCCTCCGGCTTTTTCGGCTCGTCTTCCGGCTTTTTCGGAGTCGCAGGCTCATCCTTCACAGTGACTTCCTGATCCTTTTTGCCACCCGCCTCATGTGTCTCCACATCGGGCGCTGCACCGAATTTTGTGCCTTTAGAAGTCTGGTCGTCTAACGCCATTGCCGTTACTCCTTAAAAAATAGACCTTTTTTCGGGTTGTTTCCGCATTACATATCGACAAATATGACGTCGATTTCGTAAATATCGGAAATACCGTCCTTGCTGACCACAGCAAAATAGGTCATTTCCTCACGTTTCCATATATTGATTTTATCATAATCCAACGGATATTGCAAGCGGAACCCCTCTGTTCCAAAGTCACCGCCGATTAGATGAATGGCGGCCGTATTGTTATCCAGAACAATGACATTCGGCAAATGTTCCAACGGATAATCACAGTAAATACATGTCCGGCCGTCTTCCGTTTCGGCAATTGCAATATTCATGTCCTCGGCTTTTACCTGACATTCGACGAAAGGAATTTCGATGACGTTTTTTCCGTCTCCTCCACCGGGAGGGGTAAAGCGGCTATTACTACTCATCTCCAAAAACCTCGCAATCTTTCGTTTTTCCTGATCAGGCGGCGGTCAAAACTGCGGCAACTGTGCCGCGATACCTGTCAAAACAGTCAAACCATCCCTTATCAGGATCCTGCTTTTTCGCCAGTCCATTCTATATTGTCATACTTAGCATATCGTTAACGCAAGACAAATCTTTCTTTCCGGCAGTCTTGCAAAATCCCGCATCTTCTCTATGCTTGAGGGCGGTTATCACGATATTTCATAGAGGAGAATAATCATGACACTTGCAAACGCACAAGACAAAGCCGGAGAGGTTTTCACACTGCCGGAACTGCCTTTCGCCAAAAACGCGCTGGAGCCGCATATGTCTGCGGAAACTTTTGATTACCATCACGGCAAGCACCACAATGCCTATGTCGTCAAAGCCAATGAGCTGATCCAAGGCACCGGTCTTGAAGACCTGCCGCTGGAAGAGATTGTCCGTCAGGCAAAAGCCAAAGGCCTTGGCCCGCTGTTCAACAATGTCGGTCAGCATTTCAACCACAGCTTTTTCTGGCAATGCATGAAGCCGCAAGGCGGCGGAGAGCCGACAGGTGCGCTGCTGGACAAAATCAACGCCTCATTCGGCAGCTTTGACAAATTCAAGGAAGAATTCGTCAATGGCGGTATCGGCCAATTCGGCAGCGGCTGGGTCTGGCTGGTGGAAAACGGTGACAAGCTGGAAATCGTCAAGACGGCCAATGCCGAAACACCGCTGACCGAAGGCAAAAAACCGCTACTGGTTTGTGATGTTTGGGAACATGCCTATTACATCGACTTCCAGAACCGTCGTCCGGACTTCCTGAAGTCTTTCCTGGACAACCTGGTCAACTGGGATTTCGTCGCCGGCAATCTTTAAGGCGCTCGGAACACTCTTTTAAAAGCGTCGCGGTCTTAACGGCTGCGGCGTTTTTTTATACAGCATGCTATTGACATATTAATACACATATATATTATGTATACTATGAGCAATATGACCGCATTGGATATTACAGAAATCGAACAGCAGCAGCGCCGCGTTATGAAGGGGCTGGATCGCATGCGTGATGACGAGGTCGACAGCCACCGCAAAACATTTCTGCGCATTGCCACGCCGTCACGCACACATCTTGATTCCGGTGATATCGGTTATTTTCATGCCCGTATCAAGGATGCAGAAAAAGTTGCGGAGATACGTGAGGTGCTATCGACTTACTTCAACCGCCTCATTAATGATGAAAAACATTTGCGCAAGGACGGCAACCAGCTGCTTAATGTTGTGGATTATAGCTCCGGTAGCAGTGGGGACGGTACGCATTACCGTGATATTGCCGTAGAGATCATTTCAGGCAACCGCATCCGTGTCAGTAATTCCTATGAGAACCATGTGCTGGATACGGAGCTGGAGCCGCAGGAGTTTATCCGCTTTTTTCAGGACAGCGCCCTGCCCTATGCCTATTATTACAAGGATTTCATCACAGCCGCGCAAGCCAATCCCGAAACCGCCGTATTACTGAAACAGGCGGAAACGGAAAAAAGCCGTCCTGCACGCGATGCTGCGCGTATCAGCAAACAGCAAGCGCTGCGCAACCATCTGCGTAAACGCCGCTGAACCGTTTTCTTATTCGATTTCAAAAACCGCGCGGATATTCGCCGTTACATTGATCTGCCCTGGTGCAAAACCCGCCGACTGCATCGGGTCTGCGCCTCCCGAACTGAAATTCTGGATCACATTCTGCGACATTTGCGCATGACCGCCGCGGCCGCGGCTGTAAGCGCCGTTCCCGTAAGAACCGAAATAATACCAGTTCGCTTGTTCGACATTGATTGTCAGCGGGCGCAGAACTTTTGTTCCCATTGCCGCCGCAACGGCATCGGCTTTTTCCCGTGCCGCTTTGGCAGCCAGTTCGCGCGCATGATCGCGGTGTGCACGCAGCTGATTGGTCAGAAAAGTCACATCGACAATCTGCACCGTGATGCCTTCACGGTTACCGCGCGCCACCAGCGCCGTCATCAAAGGCTCAAAAAGGGACAGGTCATGCAAACGGATCACCAACCCCTTGGTCGCCGTGACGTAATCAACACGGGTATTGTCGCATTCCGGATAACGCTTGTTGTGATAGCAATCGACATAGGTCGGTGTCAGCGCCATATGATCGGTATGGATGTAATCGCGCTTGATGGCAAAATCCTGCTGCACCGCCTGCACCATTGATAGAATGGTTTCATCAACGCTTTGCTGTGCCTTGACCAGATCACGGTCACGTCCCATCACATCCAGCACGACACGCACTTCATCCGGCGCAACGCGAATCATTGCATCCCCCGCAACGGAAATTGTCCGCGGCATCTGCCCTTCCTTCGTGACGGAAACCAACTGTGCCTGTGCCGGCGATACCATCAACATCAATGCCAGTGCGAGTGAAAAAATCTTTGTAAACCGCATAAATCCAACCTTTCCTGTCTTAGAGCTAAAGCTTCGTCATTCTACACAGCAGCGAAAAAAATCGCCAACCCAAAATCCTTTTCCATATGTTAACTCTTTTTTCATAATTTAAATTTAAGCTATATGTATCTTAAATATGTCAATAGTTGGAGACGATAAAAAAGATGACAAATAATACCTCCAAATATTCCGGCGAATACAAGGCGGCGAGCGCAAAACCGGACATGACTCTTGAAGGCGTTGACTGGAAAAAAGCCGATGAAAAATACGGTTTGATCGAATTCTGCAACGGCAGAGATCAAAACGGGCGTCTTTACTGGGCTTATCTGACATTGTTTCCCAGCAAATACCGCGAGTTTAAGGCACGCGCCGCCGCGGGCGAAAGCTTCCGCCTGCTGGATTACGGCGAAGAGCTGGCATCGGGCTGGGGCAAACACCCGCCGGAACATGTCAAAAAAGAGCTTGAAGAGAAATACGGGCTGAACCACAAAACCAGCCTGGAGGATGACATCAGAAAACAATTGGAAAAAACACAAACAGGATAACAACAAGAAAATATTTGAAGGAGACGATAATGACAACCGTGGATAAACCAAATCTTTCGGAAGGCACATTCGATATTGATGTGCATGTGACGCTGGATGCCATGGATAAAAAAGAAGAGCGCGCCATGAAGCGCGGCGAATTCTTTAAAGACTTTACCGCCGTATTGGCGGCAACGGGGCTGGGCTTTCTGGAAGCCAACGCACCGGGTGCGGCGATTGCCTTTATTTTCGGCGCCATCGGACTGTTCGCGAAATATTCCGGTATTTTCGGCGGCAATGATGCCGAAAAAGACTGCAAAAGCGAGCGCAATATGCCGCTGCGTCCCGCCTTGGCAACCGTTCCTGCCTAAAGGAATACGCACACAGGGAATTGACTTTCGCTGCTGACAGGAGGATGATTTTCTAAAAGAAACATCCCGAAAAATGTCGACGGCTTTTCCATGACAACAACAAAACGCGCTCTTTTCTCTCCGGAGCTTTTTTCCAATATCCGTGGAGATATCTATGGCGGTATCACGGCGGCCATTGTCGCCCTGCCATTGGCGCTGGCCTTCGGCACAGCTTCGGGGCTGGGCCCCGTTTCCGGCCTTTACGGCGCGATTGCGCTCGGCTTTTTTGCCGCCCTGTTCGGCGGAACAAAATGCCAGATTTCCGGCCCGACCGGCCCGATTACCGTTGTCATGGCGGCAACGGTTGTCGAATACCAGCACGACCCCGCCATGGTATTTACCGTGGTAATGATGGCAGGACTGTTCCAGATCCTGTTCGGTGCAGCTAAAATCGGGCGTTACATTACCTATATCCCCTATCCCGTTATCAGCGGTTTTATGAGCGGTATCGGGTTGATTATCATTATCCTGCAGCTTGGCGTGCTGTCAGGACATGAACCGCCAAATCAGGTCATGTCCGTTCTGGCGCAACTGCCGGAATTCTGGCAGCATCCCCTGCCCGCCGCTGTTGCCATCGGCTTAACCGCATTGGGCATTATGATTTTCATGCCGCGCGCATTGCGGCACTATCTGCCGTCGCCGCTGGCGGCACTGGCAGTTGCCACATTATTGTCACTGTTCGTCTTTCAAGGGGCGCCCGTTCTAGGCGAAGTACCACACGGACTTCCCACGCCGCATCTGCCGAAATTCACACTGGATGCCTTGCCCAATATGATGGGCTCGGCCCTTATTATTGCACTGCTTGGCACAATCGACAGCATTCTGACCTCGCTGGTGGCCGATACCTTTACCCATACCCAGCATGACTCCGACCGCGAGCTGATCGGGCAAGGGCTGGGCAATATGCTGGCAGGCTTTATCGGCGGCATTGCCGATATGATTACCGAACTGACCCAAGACTGTAAAACGCTGTTTTTATGCGGCACCGAGAACGAAATTTACGCCCGTTTAAAGAAATACGGCATTCTGTCCTCCGTGCCGGAAAGCCGCATTTTCAAGACACGGCTTGAGGCTTTGCAAGCGGCCGCCGCCCAGCTTGAAAACAGTATTTGACAAAAGGACACAGAATCACATATAAATATATTATGTGTAACGAAATGAACGCAGAATTCTGTCTTGATATCACCGAAAGCGCCCTGCTTTCCGGTTCTGTTTTTGTTTGCCCGCCGCGACGACGTACTCGCTGACCGCCCTATCAGGGCACAGGTCTTGCAAGAGGCACGTTGCGCATAACACAACACCAATCTTCAAAATCTTAAATCCTGATACCTAGGCGGTTCTACCAAGAACAGTTTTCCCAATTTTTTTGTATCGGATATTAAGACAATGACAAAGACCAGTAAAAACAATAACGAGATTCTGAATATCGGCACGCTTTGTAAAAGCGGGCAGAGCTATACCGTCAAACTTCTGGACGCGAATTGCCTTGATGAGATTATGGCGTTGCAGCAGAAAATCATCGACTCCCTTCCTGACGACCAGAAATCCTTCATCCTTCCCAAATCCCAAGAATTCTTCGAAAACCATTTCAAACGCGGTGCCAATACCATGATCGGTATTTATTGCGGGGGCGAGTTGATTGCACAATCCATTGTGCTAAACCCCAATGCCGCGCATCCCGAAACAGGCATGGTTGATATGGAACTGGTGGACACGCCCGAAACGCTGTCAATTATCGAGGGCGTGCTGGTTGATCCTGCCTATCGGGGCAACCGGCTGATGGAGGAAATGGTCGGGCACTGGATCGATTTTGCCGAACAGATCGGCCGGAAACATGTGATTGCCGAAATCGCCATTGATAACCCCTATAGCTGGGGCGTATTTCTGGACAAGGGGCTGGCGCTGCATTCCACCGGCACCGATCCCGATGACGGCACGGAGCTTTACAATGCGCATGAAAGCATCGCCAATATCCGGTCAAAACAGCTTTCCGGCGTGTTTAACCATTATGCGGAAAAGAAACATTGCGATGCGCATGATATCGACACGCAGAAGGAGCTGCTGAATCAGGGCTTCAAAGGCGTGGCTTATGACCGGAAAAGCAAAAAGCTGACCATGGCGAAATAATATCTTATCTGCTAAAGCCATCCGCCTTCGGCGGAGGCGGTGATTGCGGCTGCGGATTATTGTCCGGTGCGGCGGCGGGGTTCTCATTATCATTCGCAGCTTTTTCCGCCAATTCTGCGGCGGCAATTTTGGCGACTTCCTTGCGTGTTTCAACAAGCGCGGCGCGCGCCGTTTCCAGCGGATCCGTCTGGCCGGGCAAATCCAGATAATTCACACCTGACAAGGTACCGATTTTTTTCGCCCATTTTTTCTTGAGCAGGCCGTCCTCCATGCCGTGATTTTCGCTTTCGGCGCACAGATTCTCGATGACTTTTTCATGCAGGTTTTCCGTGTCGCTGTCGTAATGCCGCACGCGGGAGGGTTTGGTAAACCAGACATCAAAGGCTGCACGTTTGGCGCGGCCGTCATAAATGGATTGCGGATCGGCTTCATAAGCGGCTTCATAGGCACGGCACATATCGTCATAACCGATTTCCGCCGTTTTTTCATACGGGCCGCCGTCACCCGCCAGTTTCAGTTTAAAGGTCACATCAATCGCCGTTGCCTGTGCATCGGCTTCCTGCATGGCACGGAATAGTTGATGGTCTTCCAGCGACAGCAGACGGTTCGGATTGCCAAGATCATTCATATGATGGCGCATATGCTGTGCCTCATGCACCAGCGCCTGCGCGATATTATCGTCATGCAGGGATTCATTCAGGATAATCTTGGCTTCGACATAGATAAATTTGCCGTTTTCAATACGGTCGATGGTCAGGGAGGAGGCCGCTTCGAACAGCGCATCTTTTTCAAAGCAGATTTCAATCTTGTGGTCATTCAGGAAGGTGACCATATCATAGCCTTCGGACACAGTCGCCAGACGCGCGAGGATGTCATCGCAACGGGCGGCGTGCTGCTTGTTCAGCCGTTTCTCGCGTTTTTTCGCGCTCATATATGTCGTTTCCTTGCTCTGTAGAACAACATACTATACATAAACTTCATAAAAACGACAATATATTTCAAAAATCGCGCTCTACCGCCGTCTCCCGTTGCCATCAGCCCTGATTTTGCCTAACATCAGGGGATATTAGAGGATATTGATGTTATGACTGAAAACCTGCACCCCGCGCTTGTCTTTTTCTTTTCGTTAAACGAAACCATGCAATCACTTTTGCTGGGCAGCCTGATCGTGATCGGCACTTTGCTGATCGCTTTGCTTCCCGCCCGCGCGGCAAAGAAATTTCCCGTTATGCATCTGGCACTGGCGCTCGGCCTTGTACTGGCTTTTCTGCTGCCGCAAAAGATCACCCGCAATCTTGAAACCCGTTACGGCCATCATTTTGTCGTCACATCAACCCTGCAGCAATCACCTGTGCTGGCGACATTGTTCGCAGAACACCCCGATGCCGCCGCAAGCTTCCAGCAATATGCGCAAGAAGCAATCACGCAGGGCTTGACGCGGGAAGCGCTCTCCTCGCAGATTGCCGCCGAGGTCTCGCATATCATCAGCAAATATACCGAAACCTATATGCCTTTTGCCACGGATGAGGCCGTTTACGAAAATCTGAAATTTTCTGCGGAAACCCTGACCAAGCTGAAAGAGAACCCTGTTCTGTGCCTGATCTACACCGATAACATGATGCGCGAGAAAGAGCTGGCTATGCTGAAGGAGGCACTGGGTGATGATATTCTGACACGTGCGCAAAGCTTTAAATACGCGATTATCGAGAGCGGGCTTGCCAATACCGCAAAAGAGAAGAAAAAGCCGATGGCACTGGAAACCCTGCTGGAGAAGCTGAAAGCCGGATATGCCAAAAGCGGATTTAGTATGGCGGAACTGGCAGCGCTGGACGGCAGCGGCAATTTTTCCGCCGCCGAAAGCTGTAACGCACAAGCCCATTTCCTGACAGTGCTATCAGCAATGTCACCGGAAGATGCGGCGCATATTTTCCGCAGTATTGTAGAAATGTCATCACTCGCAACACCGCCGGAAATACCGGCCGCGCAGCCTGATGCGGCACCCGCCGTGCCTGAAACAAGCGCTGCTGAAACTGCGCCCGTTCAGGAAGATGCAGCACCCGCCCCGAAAACGCCAGCGGAGTAATTTTCAACAGTCAGCATGAAATAATTTTCAAACGCCGTCAGAGTTGCGGCGGATGTTTTTTTTTGACGCGTGTGTAATCCTGCCGCTCTTCCGTGGCAAGCGTTCCCATCGCCCCCTTGATCAGAAGCGGCAGATCCTCAAAATCCGTCATCAGGAATTTTACGCCGGAATTTTGCAGCTTGTCTTTCTTGCGGTCACTGGCCGCAAAACCGATAAACAGATAGCCTTGGTCAGCAGCCGCCTCCGCATCAGAGGCAGAATCGCCAATCACCAAAACAGGGGCCTTATCATCGCCGCAATCCTTGCGGTATTGCCCGACAATCGATTCAAGCTGTGCCGCCTTTAATCTGCGGCTGTCCAGACCCGCATCCCGGTCATTATCCTTGCCGCGGATATAATCCTGCTCGAATAGCGGCTTGATGCCGTGATAGGTGATCTGGTCTTCCAGCGCATCTTCACGTGTGCCGGTATAGATGCCGAGCTTATAACCGTCCTCTGCCAGTTTCTCCAGCGTTTCGCGCACATGCGGAAACAACGTTTCCTGCCAGTCGTCACGGAACAGCATCGCATCACATTCCTTGTTGCAGCTGTTCATAAATTTTCCCTGCAAGCCGGTATCGATATCGCCGAGAAAATGCTGTGTAATCTCTTTCAGGTTTTTATTACCCAGCATTTCCATGACTTCGTCTTCATCCGGTTTGGGATAGCCGAAGCGTTCGCACATATCGGAAAAGGCGCGCACATAACGCGGGCCCGCATCAGTCAGCGTTGCGACCAGATCAAAGACGATCAGCAAATTCTTTTTTTGTTCCGCCATTTTACTCTCTTAACGTCTCGGCCCTTTTGCTGCCGGTTTGCGTTGCACGGTGTTCTTATTGGCAGCATCCAGTTTCGGTTTTACGGCCAGCGTTGCCAGATACTGATCCGCCTCCAGCGCCGCCATACAGCCCATACCTGCTGCCGTAACCGCCTGTTTGAATTTGCGGTCTTTCACATCACCTGCGGCGAATACGCCCGGTACATTGGTTTCGGT
>SBHI01000187.1 GCA_006226225.1 Alphaproteobacteria bacterium | reverse complement strand
CAAACCATCTATCAGGACGAGATTACCCATGTCGCAGCAGGAACGCACTGGTTCGGATATTACTGTGATTTTCACGGGCTTGACGGGGAAGAAAAATGGCAAAGCCTTGTCCGACAGTATTTCCACGGCTTTCTAAAACCGCCATTTAATGACCCCGCACGCGAAGATGCGGGACTGCCGCAAGACTGGTACGCACCACTGGCTGAAGACATCACTGCAAAATAAAATCCCCCTGATGGCAGAAAAGATTTGTCATACAGCGAATTTTCCTTAAAAATGATGCAACGCAAAAACAAGAGGGGGGACACGGCAGATGAATACGGCACCCGCACATGCCTATCCGCAAATGACCGAACAGGCAACCCGCATTCTGGAGCAGAATACCCGCAGCGGCGACAGCGGGCGTTATACCGTTCCGACTGACAAGCTTTACCCCTTTCAATGGAACTGGGATTCCTGCCTGACGGCATTGGGCTTTGCCGGTTTTGACGAGCCCCGCGCATGGGAGGAAATTCGCACATTATTCGCCCATCAATGGGAAAACGGCATGGTGCCGCATATCGTCTTTCACCAAAACAGCGACAGCTATTTCCCCGGCCCCAATGTCTGGCAAACGGGGCGCAGCCCGGTCGCCACTTCCGGTATTTCACAGCCGCCCGTTGCCGCCTCCTGCGTGCGGCTAATTTACGAACAAAGTCAGGATCGCAAACAAGCGCGCGCCGAAATTCGCGCCTTGTTGCCCAAATTATTCGCCTATCACCGCTGGTACCTGACCGAACGCGATCCGGACGGTACAGGACTTGCCGAAACATGGCATCCGTGGGAAACAGGCCGTGATAACAGTGCCGAATGGGAGGAAGCCCTGTTCCGCGTTTCCACAGATAATCTTGAACCCTATCACCGTCGCGATACCGATCTGGTCGATGCCGCGCAGCGTCCACCGAAAAAGGAATATGATCATTATCTCGCGCTGGTGCAGCTGTTTCGCGAAAACAATTACGACCATCAAACACTGCGTCCCGTCTTGCCCTTCCGCATTGCCGATGTCGGCATTAATGCCATCCTGCTACGTGCTAATCGCGATCTGTTGTGGCTGATGCAGGTGGTGGAACAGCATGAAAATGAAGAAACAGTACAAAACTGGGTTACACTCCAGACCGAAGCCTTTGAAAAGCTATGGTGCGCGGAAAAACAGGCCTATTGCTCCTATGACCTGATTGCGGAGAAACAGATCGATATGGTGACCTCCGGCAGTTTTTTGCCGCTTTTTGCCCATGCCGTGCCGAAAGATAAACTGCCGCTGCTGCTGGAAACAATGGACAGCCTGACCAGTCACGCGGATTTTCTGGTGCCGTCCCTGTCACCGGAAGAGCCGGATTTTGACCGCCTGCGCTATTGGCGCGGCCCCGTCTGGGCAATTGTCAATTTCATGATTGCCAAAGGTCTGGAAAGCTATGGCGAAGAAGACCGTGCAACCCGCATCGGTACAGATACCGCCACCCTTCTGAAAAGTCACGGTTTCTATGAATATTTCGACCCGATTGACGGCACGGGGCTGGGTGGCGACAGCTTTACATGGACAGCCGCAATGTGGCTTTACTGGGCACAGCATTACGCATAAATCTTAAAATAAAAACATATATATAGGCGATTATTGTTTACATATAAGCAATAATCCTCTATACTCCCCCGCATGTCTGAAAATGCGCAAAAACCCCGAAAGATTCCCGCAGCCGTGCTGAAAGCACAGGCCGCATTAGAGCGCTTGCGCGGCGAAGATGCGGAAAAGGCTGCCGAAGTTGAAAAAGCCCTTCCCATCTATGCCATGCAGCTGGATCGCGCGGGCGAAACCGTTACCGAAGACAATTTGCTGGATGCCGCAAGACAAGGCGCAGACTATTTAAAAGCCAACAGCAGTCCCAAAAAGAAAGCGCCGCAAAAGACATGGGATATGCTGGAAGCCTATGCCGAGATCACCGGCAAAACTCTGCCGCAAAAACAACCGGACGCGCAAGAAGATCGCGACCTCCGCAATCTGAATATCTTGAACAATCTGTTAATTGCCGCCGCCCCTGATGCCGCGCCGGAACGTATTCAGGAACTGCTGGACAAAGGCGCAACAGCCGGCGCAAAAATGCATAAATCCGTCCGTGTGGCCGCGCAAAATGAAAACTGGCCTGTGGTCGATCTTTTACTGCAAAACGGGGGCAGCACGACCTTTCTGTCCTTTACAGATACGCGCAAATTAAAGCTGTACCAAAAACATGCCGCCCCCTGGCAGAAAAAACTGCGCCGCGCACCGCCGAAAGGGCTGGCAGCGGAAAACCCCGCTTTTTTCAAACAAAGCTGTTTCGAAGCTGTTCTAAAAATTCTGGATATTGAAGGTATCAACGGCAAAGAAGCAAATGTCGCAGCCTTTCGCCTGTCCGGATTATTTCAATCCGAGCAACGCGTCATACAGTATTTGAAACAATGGGGCGGCAAAGATGAAACACCGCTTTACACTTTATCCGAAGATATTTTACTGCCGCCGCATCTGCCGGACACCAAAAAACCAAAACTGCAATCGCTGAAAGAATTTGTCACCTCCGGCATGTGGCTGAATGATTTCGTGACCAAAGACCCCGCGCAGGAAAGCGGTACCCCGAATATCAAAGACTGGGGTGATGCCGTATTGAAATGTGGGCCGTCTATGGCGCGGCTGGTCAAATTCAGCCGTTTTGTGACCTCGCCCGAGCATTCTTCGGACGGCAAAACATGGTCAACACAGAATACCCGCGCCGAATGCGCCAAATATCTGTATAAACGTGCCATGCATTATCCCGATCTGGCAGAGCTCTGCTATAACTATGATGTCAAACAGCAACATTTCGATACCGCCCTGTCACTGGTCGGCAAACTGCCGAAACAAAAACAGAAACGCATGCCTGATATCACCATTGACGGTGAAAAATTCGGGTTGCCGGGTGGTGTTTTCCGCCGCCTGCCGGAAAATGACGTGCGCGGTTTGTTTCTGGGAGAAATTACCGCCTGCTGCCAGAGTATCGGTAAGATGGGTGAAGCCTGTACCAAACACGGTTATCTGTCCGAAAACGGCGGCTTCTATGTCGTAGAAAGCGGCAAGGGCGATATCATCGGGCAAAGCTGGGCATGGCGCGGCAAAAAAGGCGAACTGTGTTTTGACTCACTGGAAACGCTGGGCGACCGCGTTAGTGCCGAACAATGGACAACATTAATGCAGGAGACGGCGCAGGAACTGACCGCCCGCACAGACCATGACGTTACCGCCCTGCATATCGGCGCGGGCGGGCGCACACCTGTCAAATCACTGAAAAAAGTTTTCAAGGATACCACCAAGGCCAAACCGAAGGATTTCGGCTATTTCCGCCATCGCGATTCCCGCCTGTCGCAAATCCGCGTCTGGCGACGTAGCGCCTAAACCCCGTTATCCGGCAAATTTCAATTCCGCCATTGCCAGTGCAGGATGCATTTCCTGCCGTTCCAGAACCTCCACCGCATCCCCCGCACGGATCATGCCTGTCTGTTCAATCACCGCATTCTGACCGAAAAACACACCGGCCAGATCATCGCTTTTGCCGCGACGTAGTTTCGTCAGGGTTTTCAGCGGTTCATTCGATGCTGCGGCACCTGTTTCCTGCGTAATGGTCGTGATTTTGCAGCGTGTGCAGGGCTTCATCAGCCGCAGCACCACCCCGCCGATTTTGATGCGGTAAAGGACATCTTCCTCAAAGGCCTCTACGCCGGATAGGACGATATTGGGGCGGAAGCGCGTCATCGCAACATCTTCCCCGTCAGGGAAATGCGGTTGCAATGCCGCAAGTGAAGCCTCGCTTGTCACCAGCAGCGGAAAACCGTCGGCAAAGCTGACATGCCCGCCTTTCACCTGCCATTTTTCACCGAGCATCCGTTTATGCGCATCATGTTCCGACAACCGTACCAGACGGCAAGGCATCTCCAGATAGTCCGAGAACCAGTCCGCTGCCGTATCCCCTGCATCCAGCGCTGTCACATCATCCTTCCAGATTTGTACGGCGATTTCCTTTTCCGGCATGGAAACAAATAACAGCTGCCGGTCAGGTGCGGAAAAAACAATGCCGTCTTCTGTCCGTTCAGCGGTAACAAGCGCGAGTTTTTCACAACCGCGCGTACGCTGGGTGATAAAAACACCTTCATGATCCACCAGCATCCATTCACGGTCACCTTGCGGGCCGCGCGGCAGCAGTTTCAGCGCGTCAACAGACTGACCCGCAGCTGATTTCAACGGATAGATATGGCAGGAGGCAACATTTATCGCCATGAAAGAGAAATCCTTATTGCGGTTTTTTGCCTTTATTGGTTTTGCGAACAGGTGCCTGCGGCACCGCATCATAAGAGATACCGCGTTTTACCCCCGCATCACGGATGAAGGCCGTCAAAGCGGGAAGAATCTGTTTTTTGAAAATCGTGCCGCTGCACAGATCATAATGTCCGGCTTTTTCCAGCACGAGGCTTTTGCGGGCGTCATCGGGCAGATTCTTGCACAAATCCTGTGCAGCTTCGTTCTGGGCGGGCGGCACAATATCGTCCTTTTTGCCCGAGACCGTCAGAAGCGGAATATCCGTCACGGCAGACGGGTCGATTTTCTTGCCATGCTGGGTCATCGTGCCTTTTGCCAGTGCCGCTTCCTGAAAGACCAATCGGATCGTATCCAGATAAAACTGTGCAGGCAAATCGCTGACCGCCAGATAATCATCGTAGAAATCTTTTATTTTGCCGGATTTTTCTTTGTCTTTGGCACGCAAGGCCGCAAGCAGATCATTGCGATTTTTATGATGGGCATCGGCATTCACTGCCATCAAACCCGCCAGCTGCAAAAAACCGGGATAAACATCACGCCCTGCGCCTTCATACTCCGATGGCACCTGCATAATGACGTTTTTCTTAAACCAGTCGATCTCATGCTGCTGTGCAAATTCCGCCACGGAAGATTGTTCCGCTGTCACATCAATCGGGCCGCCCATCAGGGTCATTGATGCCGGTCTGTTTTTATCCTTTTCCTCTGCCATCAGTGACGTCACCGCCAGAACCGGAACGGTTGATTGCGAGAAGCCGATGATATGCACATCTTCCCCCAATTCGTCCAACGCATCGCGCACATAGTCGATATAATCCTCCAGACTGAAATCACCATGTTTTTTATCCACATCACGGGGGTTTTCCCAATCCAGCACATAGACCTCATGCCCCGGCAACAATTCTTTCACCGTGTCACGCATCATCGAGGCATAATGACCGGAGGTCGGCGGCACGATCAGTACCTTCGGATCATTGCGGGTACAATCACGTTTGAAATGTTTCAAGGTGGCAAAGGGTTTTTCTTTGACCGCGGTTTCCGCCACCGTCACTTTCTTTCCGGCGATTGCTGTTTCCGTCAGCCCGAAAGGCGGTTTGGGGTGGTCTTTGGACAGATAGTCCCAAAATTCGGACGCAGCCTCGGCTTCATTCGCTGCAGCATCGGACAGGCCGGGCAGAATGCCGTTCTGTTTTAGAAATTTCATCGCGTCGGAATAATTCTTTGTCGATTGCGCAAGAAAGTTAAATTGCAGCTTCATGGATTTTTGCAGGAAATCGTGCCAGCTGTATTTCATCTTGTCGCTCCCGCTTCCTTATCCTTTATTCGCAGGCGTACCCGCCATCCAGCCGCCATCCAGCACCATCTGCGTGCCGGTAATCTTTGAGGCCGCATCGCTGCACAAGTAAAGCACGGATGCCGCGATATCTTCAATCCCGACAAAATCCTTGATGGCATGGTTTTTCAACATCACCTTCGCAATGACTTCGTCTTCGGTCATGCCGTATTCTTTGGCCTGTTCAGGAATCTGCTTATCCACCAGCGGTGTACGGACATAGCCGGGGCAAACCGCATTAACGGTAATACCGTGTTCCGCCAAATCCAGCGCCGCCGCTTTAGTAAAACCGATGATGCCGTGTTTCGCGGTAATATAGGCGGTTTTATAAGGGGAGGCCGTCAACCCGTGAACGGAGGCGATATTGATAATACGTCCGCCGCCCTGCTGTTTCATATATTTTGCCGCTGCCTTCGTGGCGTGAAAACCGGCAGACAGGTTGATGGCGATAATCTGATCCCATTTTTCCTCGGGAAAGTTTTCAACCGTACAAACATGCTGGATACCGGCATTATTGACCAGAATATCCACACGCCCCAGCGCCTCATGCGCCTTTTCAATCATTTCACGGATATCTGCGGGTTTACTCATATCCGCATCACTGTAGAAAACGCGCACCCCTGTCTGGTTGACAAGTGCTTGGCGCTGCTTTTCGATTTCCGCCGCATCACCGAAACCATTCAGCACGATATCTGCCCCGGCCTGCGCCAGCATTTCCGCAACGGCTTGACCGATACCACTGGTCGAACCTGTGACCACAGCAACCCGGCCGGTTAAAGGCTTATCGGCGGTCGGACTGTTTTGAAAGAAAAAACCGGACATCCCGTCCCCCTGTGATTATTTCGCGGAAATTGATTTTTTAGCCGCCTTCTTTATGCCACTTCCGTGCTGTCGCCGCAAGCATCCGGCGCAGTGCAGGCAAGCTTTTTCCAGAACGGTGCCAGAATTCCAACAGCTTCGGTCTCGTCACGCTCAAGACCGTCCGCCGCAACATCCAGAACCACTGTCACAATCTGGCGGAAATCATAACCGACGGATGACAGATCGGCATTCAGGCCGTCTTTTGCCGCCAGTTCCGGGAGTATACGGCGCAAAGCAACGGGCCAGCCCATCACCATATCATGCATCGCATCCAGCGCGGTTTGGTCATACAGAATACCCGCCCAGAAAGCCGTCATCGCATAGACCATCGCATCACTGTTGCAATCCGCTGCCCGCAGTTCCAGATAACGCTTCAAACGTACCTCAGGGAACAATGTCGTCAGATGATCCTGCCAATCTTTGATAGAGGGATACATGCCTTCAAAACCGGGCAGTTTTCCCTCCATAAAATCGCGGAAAGACAAACCTGCCGTATCCAGATATTTGCCGTCGCGATATAGAAAATACATCGGCACATCCAGCGCATATTCAACATAGGAGGCAAAGGACATCTCATCGGAAAAAACAAAATCCAGATTACCGCAACGGTCGGGGTCGGTTTCCGTCCAGACATAAGAGCGGTAGCTGGCATAACCTGTCTCTTTACCGTCCAGTTTCGCGGAGTTGGCCATCAATGCGATAATCACCGGCTGCAATGCCAGCGCCACGCGGAATTTCTTCACCATATCCGCTTCGCTGGAAAAATCGAGATTGAGCTGTGCGCCGCAGCTGCGCATCATCATATCAATGCCGTGACGGCCTTTTTTTAGCATATAGTCACGCATGATGCGGTAACGGCCTTTT
Organism: Alphaproteobacteria bacterium; assembly: GCA_006226225.1. Taxonomy (GTDB): domain Bacteria; phylum Pseudomonadota; class Alphaproteobacteria; order Micavibrionales; family CSBR16-224; genus CSBR16-224. Next base: position 7,012 of record SBHI01000187.1, on the reverse strand, counting down.
GGCATCCAGTGAATATCTTCACGGTGCCAGTCAGGATGCAGCCCCTTGCGTAAGAAACCGATACCGCAATCTTCCGCCGCGCTACCCAAATCCTGCATAAAAGAATCCATTTCCTGCACGGCAGCCGTCACATCCGCCACAGGGGAACCGGAATATTCAACCTGACCGCCCGGCTCCAGCGTGACGGAAATACCGTCCTTCACCAGCGCGATCGGATTGCCGTCTTCCATGATTTTTTCCCAGCCGAATTTGCAGGCGAAATGTTCCAGCAGCATACGGATACCGGGCATGCCTTCATAAGGAAGTGCGCCGCTTGTCGCCTTGTCAAAAGCGAACTGCTCCAGCTCGACGCCGATCTTCCATAATTTTTTTTCCTTGATTCCTGCGGCCAAATCGTCGATAAGGTCTTGGCGGGTAATTGTGGGTGTTGAATGCGCGTGAGCGCAAGGAACAGAATCAGAACAAAGGTTTATAGACATGACAGCTCCCCGTTTGAAAATCGGAATTCTAATAGACCCCGTACATAATATCAAGCCGAAAAAAGACACGTCGCTTGCAATTATGCTGGCCGCGCAAAGTGCCGGGCATGAGGTTTTCGTCATGGAACAGGGCGATATCTTCATCGAAAACGGGCATGCACGTGGCATCGTTCAAGGCATTCAAGTCTTTGATAATCAAGAGGATTGGTACGCACTATCCGACAAACAGGATATGCCGCTGGCGCAGCTGGACATCATTTTCATGCGCAAAGACCCGCCGGTCGATAAGCGCTTTATCCACACCACCTATGTTCTGGATCAGGCCGCCGCCGAAGGCGTGACGGTCACAAATCCGCCTGCAACACTGCGTGATTTTAACGAAAAAATTTTCGCCAGCACGTTTGCGGACTACACCCCGCCCTATACAATCACAACATCGCAGACGGTTCTGAAAGAATTTCTGTCCGTACATAAAAAGATCATTATGAAACCGCTGGACGGCATGGGCGGCGAAGGCGTGTTTATGGTGACAGAAGATGACGTCAATTTCGACGTTATTTGGGAAACCCTGACAGGGCGCGGCAGCTATCCGATTATTGCGCAGCGTTTTATCCCTGAAATTAAACAGGGCGATAAGCGCATCATCATCATTGACGGTACGCCCTTCCCTTATATGCTGGTGCGCTTGCCAAAAGAAGGCAGTGTGCGCGGCAATCTTGCCGTCAGTGGTGATCATGAAGTCCGTAAACTGGACGCGAAAGATCTGGAAATCGCCACAGCCGTCGGCAAACGCCTTGCGCAAGAGGGCATTCTGCTGGCTGGAATTGATGTGATCGGCAGCTATCTGACCGAAGTCAACATCACCAGCCCGACAGGTTTCCGCGAAATTGCCCGCATATCCGGACAAAATCCGGCAACACTGCTGCTGGAAAAAGCCGTCGCCTTGCATTGTGGCAAAATACAGGGCGCGGATTGCGGCACAACAGATAAAGCCGCAGCCTGATCGCGGTTTATTGACATTTTCTCATTATTATGTTAATTTACTCCGTTCTTTAAAAAACGGGGAGAGTCGATGTCTATCGTCAAGCTGAAACGCGCATGGATCGAACATACGAAAGAAGACAGTCGTGCCCTAGACAAGGGCAAAACCATGCTGCTGCATGCCGATAAAATCAGCGATGTCCTAGAGGATGAACTACATCATTTCGGCTATAATAATGATGTAGGGCGCCATGTCAGTATCCGCGTCAATACTGTTGTCATGGATAATGGTCAGCAACACTTTACCGTTGAAAATATGGAAGAGATTGAACGCAAATGGAGCGAGGCCCTTCACGCCCCCGCTTACAGAAAACCGCGCACTGTTTCGCGCAACGCTTAAAAACGCAGGAAGACGATGAGTGTACTAAAATTAAAAAAGGCCTTTATCCATGCTGTCAAACGCGAAGGCACAAAAAAAGACTATGATATCGTTGTCGAGGACAGCGACGATCACGTACAGCTCAATCCGCATATGGTGAGCGAAATTGTTGAAAACAAGCAGCATCAAAGCCGCTTCGGAGAAGAAGCTGGATGGCATTACTACAACGTCAACACCGTTATCATGCAAAACGGCAATGAATACACCACTGCGGAACCTGCCGAAGAAATTGAGCGCAAATGGAACGAAGCCCTGCAAGACCGCCCGTCTTATAAGAAGCCACGCACAGTAAACCGCCAATCCTAGACACCTTATTTTACCCGCAATCCCTGCTGCGCCGCAGCATTCTCTTTTCTTGACAGAGACCATCACGGTCAGCCAAGATGATGCGTTATTTTCATTATTCTGGCTTTGCCAATGCTTGCTTTTAAGGAGTGCGCCCCCGATGTCTTACGAAGACTATGCCCTGATCGAAGCGGCCGCCGATAATGATGAAGCCCTTGTCCTGAAATATCTGGAAGACGGCGCAGACCCGAACACAATCGGTGATTTCGGCTGGACGGCCTTGCACGAAGCTTGCGCCCACAGTTCCATTAATCCGAAAATCATCCGCGCCCTGCTGGATGCAGGCGCCGATCCCAATTTACACACCACAGAAGGTTTCAGCTGTCTGCTGCTAGCTGTCCAACGTCCCGATACCGATATTGTCGAAATGCTGCTGGATGCGGGCGCAAACCCGAACCACTTGAGCGGCGGACGCGCCGGACCACTTTACTATGCCGCCGATTCCGACAACCCGAAAATGGTCAAATTGCTGCTGGACAAAGGTGCCGATGTTTCAAAACTGAATAAGGATGGCGATACTGTCTTGCATGTTCTGGTGAAAGAAGGACAGGAGCGCAAAATCTATAACCTGATCGTTGCTGGCGCGGATGAAAACGTCAAGAACAAGGCCGGTGAAAGCGCCATTGATATGGCGAAACGTCTCGCAGAGAAAGATAAGCTTTATAACGGCCACACAGGCATTCTGCGCGGAAAGCTGGATCGCGGTGAGGATGTACCGCATTTCAAACCACCCAAACGCGGCGGTTTCTTTAATCTATAACTCCGCCCGCGCAGGAAACTTCCCGCATCTTTTCTTGACTTTTATGTAATAAAAAAACATAATTCACCCACAAGAGAACGAATCCGAAAAAAGAAACGAGAGACGAGATGAGCGAAAACAACCCCGCCCAGCCCCCGAAAAGCGCTGCCAAAAATATTGCCGCAGAATTAAAGCCGTTTTTTGCAGACAGCGATTTGACCCCGGAGGAAACAAAGGAAATTGTCAAAACCGCGCTGAAAGATGCCGATTACGGTGAATTCTATCAGGAAATCACGGAACGCGAGGCGCTGGTCAAAGATAAGGGGCAGTACACAACCGTTTCCGTCGGCAACAGCGAGGCAGGTTTCGGATTCCGCGTCGGACAGGGCGAGCATGTCGGCTATGCCTATGCCGATGTTTTTAACAAGGCTGCCCTGACGGATGCCGTCAAAGAAGCCAAAGAAATTCTGGATAGCAGCAAAGCCGCCGAGAAACTGGGCGGATACGGACGCACGCAGGATCAGCTGTACCCTGCCGCTAACCCGATGAAAAGCATGGATTTGGCGGAAAAAATCGCCAAGCTTGACGAAATCGAGGCGCATATCAAAGCACTCGACCCTGCCGTCACCAATGTCACGCTGAGCTATAAAGCCACATCCAAAGCCGTGCATATCATTACAGAAGACGGCACCAGCCTGGTTGATACGCGCCCGAATGTTTCCCTAATGATCCAGATTCAGGTCACGGATGAAAACGGCAACAGTGAAACCGGCTATAAACTGCTGGGCGGCCCTGTTGACTGCAAAGATATTTTTGCCGATAGCGAATGGAAAGCCGCCGCCGATGAAGCGCTGGATCTTGCCAAAACCCTGCTGGTTGCCGAAGATGCGCCCGCCGGACAAATGGAGGTCGTCCTTAATCAGGGCTGGCCCGCCGTCCTGCTGCATGAAGCCATCGGTCACGGACTGGAAGGCGATTTCAACCGCCGCAGCATTTCCGTTTATAGCGGCAAAGTCGGACAAAAAGTCGCCTCGGACGAAGTCACCGTCGTCGATCAGGGCGATCTGAAAGGTGAGCGCGGCAGCCTGCATTTTGATGATGAAGGTACGCCGACACAAGAAAACGTCCTAATTGAAAACGGTATTCTGAAATCCTATATGCAGGATCGCCAGAATGCGCTGCTGATGAAAGCCGCGCCGACAGGCAACGGCCGCCGCGAAAGCTATACCAAAACGCCGATGCCGCGTATGACCAATACCTATTTCAAACCCGGCGACCACGAACCCGAAGATATTATCAAATCCGTGAAAGACGGGTTGTATATCAAAGACATGGGAGGCGGACAGGTTGACATTACCTCTGGAAAATTTAATATGAATGCCACATTGGCCTACCGCATTCGTAACGGAAAACTCTGCGAGCCCGTCAAAGGGGCGACGCTGGTCGGTGACGGTCTGTCCGTCATCCAGTCGATCAAAATGGTCGGTAATGATCTGGAGCTGGAAAAAAGTGCCGGAATGTGCGGTAAAAACGGGCAAAGCGTTATCGTCGGCTGTGGACAGCCGACCGTGCGCGTCTCCAACATGACTGTTGGTGGTACAAAGAAATAAGGAGAGAGAAATGGTTGCAAGCAAACCGAAAGAATTCGAACGCGCCGCACGCCCCGTTGCCGAGGCTCTGATCAAACATGCCAAGGAAGAAGGCGCGAAATACGGCATTACAGATGTCAAAGTCGTGATTAGTGAAAACACCGAACGCGAGGCCGAAATCGAACGCGGCCATGTCGCGCGCGCTGTCGGCGGTACCACACATAAAGTCACAGTGACGCTTTATGCCGGTGACCGCAATATCTCTTTCACCAAAAATACATTGGGAATGACCGCGCTGAAAAACGCGATGGATGAAAATATGAAGGTTATCCATCTTGCGCCGGAAAACCCGAGTGCCGCATTGCTGGAAAAAGAGAAAGTCTATACCGGCCCGCAAAGCGATCTGAACCTGTATGACATCACAGAGCCGAGCAATGAAACCCTGATTAACTATGCCAAGGAAGTCGAAGCCGCCGCAATGGCTGTCAAAGGCACGAAAGCAACACGTTCGGTCAGCATGTCCAAGAAAAACACTCATGTGCTGATTATGGCCACCAATGGCGTGGATATTCAGGAAAGCCGTACCTTGTATCAGGCCAGCGCCAGCGTTGTCGCCGAAGATGAAAAAGGCATGCAGATTGACGGGGAATACAGCGTTTCCCGCCATTTCTGTGACATGGCCGGTGCCAAAGACCTTGGCAGACGCGCTGGATTAAACGCCGTCGGAAAACTGGGGGCCAACCTGCCCGATACCGGTGAATACCCGATCGTTCTGGACAATGACGCGGCGGAAAGCTTTTTCAACTCCGTCTTTCAGGCGATTGACGGCACCGCCATCCATCAGGGCGCAAGCTTCCTGAAAGACAAGCTGGAACAGCAGATTATGAGCGCCGAGGTGACCATCACCGATAACCCGAACCTGCACCGCGGTATTGCGTCACGCGCCGTCGACACCGCAGGCATCAAAAGCGAGGAAATCACTTTTGTTGAAAACGGTGTCTTGAAATCCTTTAACAGCAATCTGGCCGAATCCCGCAAGCTCGGGATCGAACCGATCGGACGCGAAAACGGCCGCACCAATACCCGCGTGCAGCCGGGTATTGAAACACCGGATGAGCTGATTTCCGATATCAAGGAAGGCATCTATATTCAGGGCTTTCAGGGTGGTACCGTCAATGTCAATAACGGCACCTATTCCCGTCAGGCTTACGGCAAGATGATCCGCAACGGTAAAATCACCGATGAATCGGTCGACGGTTTTATCGTTTCCGGCAATCTGAAAGACATGTTCATGGATATCTCACTGGCGGATGACACACCCGCACAGCCGAAATCAAAACATTCGCTGGCGGCGCCGACAACCCGTATCAACCGCGCCACCATCGCCGGAAAATAACAACCGGCTTCAAGACAAACAAATCACAACGCCGCCCCTTGAAAAACGGGGCGGCTTTTTTTCAAAATTTTCTATGTTGTTACGCTGCCAGTTGTGGAACAATGTGGAAACGCTTTTCGCGGTACAGACCTCTATTGTTTCGGACTAAAAAATGAGAACAAAAAACCCAGCACTCCTGAACTTTATGCGCAATATCAAAGGGCGCTGGGATTTGTTCGTTGTTCTGATGCGCTGGGACAAGGTTTACCGCAAAGAAATTACGATTGTCATCCTGACGCTGATGTTGATTACTTATTCCATCATTGATATCAATGATATGTGGGATTACGCCGCCATGACGCTGGAAATCAGTATCCTGCTGCTGCAATTCGGCAGCGAGATGTCGATCCTGCCGATCAAATACCGCCCTATGCATGCGGGTATTCAGCATTTTTCACAGCTTTGCACCCATATCTGGAACAACAAGCGCAGCTTCCCGATGGCGGATATTCTGCCGCCGAAAGCAGAAGAAAATGCCGGATTCAACAACCCCGTTGCAGGGCAGGAGCTGAGCGCGGAAATCCCCTTTTCCAGCGACAAAGTCAGCGACAAAATCATTCTGACCGATGCCCTGCGCTATCAGGAGGTCAGCAAGGATATCAATTATATTATCTCCAACCTGCAGATCATGTATCTGGCGCTGCGTGTTGCCACCAAAACACAGCACACGACCAATGGTGTCAAACTCGCGCTATACGGCCTGACGGACGGGCTGCTCAATGACGAACCGCTGACCCTGCGCAAATCCTATTACTTCGATGCGCTGCTGACCAATGAGGCTTTCCGCAGCCGCTTGATCCGCCGTAACCTGCGCGGACATGAGGAAATCTATTCCGACCTCAGCGCCTATTACCCTGTGCGGCAGGAACAGGTCAACGGACGCACCATGCTGCGTCTGCGCCCCGATTTCTATGAAAGTGTCTCCGGCCATATCGGCATCACAACCCTGCTGCTGACCGATAACAACAAGATCGGCATGCTACACCAAGGCGCAGGAAAGGTGAT
>SBHI01000080.1 GCA_006226225.1 Alphaproteobacteria bacterium | reverse complement strand
GACAGGCTGCGCAGAAAATTTTCCGCGTTTTGCAGCGATTCAATGATGTGTTGCTTGTCGTAGCCGCGATACCGTGCCATGCGCTTTTCCCTTAAGACTTATTTGAAAAAGGATTATGTCCTATTCAAATAGCACGGGCAAGCAGAGCTGTCAAAAAAATTCTAAGGAAAAGCCTATTCGAAAAGCTCGCGCATAATCTGCTTGAAATGCGCCCTGTTGAACAGGTCGGAGGGCTGCGCGCGATAACCGTGACGCATCAGAGCATTGCGACGGCGATCAAGATAATTGCCGCCTGTCGGCAATTCGCCCAGACGCACCCATGTCTGCGCCGCCAGATCGGCCTGACCGACCCAGTCACTCATCGCCCCGCTGCTGCGCAGATGCATCAGCAGACGGTCGAGGTTTTCAAGCGCCTTATGCTCGGAGGCCGCCTCACGGTCGCCGGAATCAAACCAGTGCCGGTATGCGGCGCGCATGGCGATTTCGGTATTGTCATGCCGCAGCATGGTTTCCTCGAATATTTCGGCAATATCGCCCGTTTCGCCCGTCAGTAGATGACGCCAGGGCAACGGATTGCCTGCCTCGCGCAATTCATGCGCAATCAATACGGTAAAGGCTGCACGATCCGCATCGGCACTGCGCGCAAGATGTAGATAATCGGGAACGCAAAGTTCGGGATGAAAGGCCTGTCCGCGGTGATAATGGCTAGCCTCCCGCAATCCGGCAATCAGTGCAATCGTCATTTCCGCCAGCAGCAGTTTATGCCGCTCTGCGCCGCGCACGCCCTGCAAGGACGGCACATCAAGAATGTTGTCATCAGGATGAAACAGCGTTTCGCCCGTCATCAACAAGGTATCGGGATTAACCAGCAGGCGCGCCTTGGCGCATTGCAGCAGGATTTTCTCCGCCGCCGGACTGCGCTTTAGCATGTCCAACGCCTGTCGCAAAAAATGCAGCGACTGCGGAATGGTCAAAACATTAGAATCGCTGCCGGACAGTTTGAGAAGATCCTTGAGAAGAAGCAGATTGATATCCGCCTGCCCCGTCGTCAGCAGCTGCTCGCGATAATCGTACACACCCATTTTTGAATTAAACCTTTATATTAAGAATCTGATTCAATCTATTGTTCTGCATAGTTCTTTTTCCAGCTACGAATGTCAACGATATTCGTTTGCGCCGCAGCTGTTTTTTGCATCATCTCTCTCTCACGCATTTGGAAACTGCGCTCGAACTTGATGAACCAGAGGAAATTAGCATTGGAACGATCTTCCACCGTGACATAGTCACGATCCGTCGGCGGCTTGTGCCCTGACAGCGACAGATAGTTGCGGCCATGCGGCATATCGGCAACGCCGTAGAGAATTTGCCCCGACATCGTGCTGACACCGTCTTCGTAATGATCAACGCCTTTGTCATCCAGCAGCATCTGGTGGATGATGCGTTTATCGTGGAATTTCATGCGCTCATCCGCGAACCACATATCATAAGCCGTACGGGCGGCATCGCCGTTGTTCAGCGAGCGGAAATCAGCCCGTGCGCGCATTTCAAAGCTGCGGGCAATGTCGGAGTTGGAGGTCGCCAGCAGGTGATCCCACAGCTCGTTCTTGCCGTTCAGTTTCAACTCCCATGCGATACGGATATAGATCATGGTTGCATCGGCTTGCTGGGCGCGGTTTAACAAAACCGCCTCATCCGGTTGGAAATCCAGCGGATTTACCAGTTTTCCGCGCATATGCTGCCAGCTGCGGCGCAGCTCGCGGATCAGATTGACCATCAGAACCATTTTCGGATGATTCGGGTTCAATGTGATCATGTTCATATCGGGATAATATTGTGAAATCGAAATCTGGCGGTCAAAATTGATGACCAGATTTTTCTGCTTGTCATCCTCCAGAAACGCCAGCCCCGTCCGGCTGTCTTGCAGCACCTCGGTCAAATCCTCAACACGAATGTCCAGACGTTCGTCATCAAAGTAATCGCAAACATCCTGGCTGAGATGCCATTCCAGCGTTTCACGGTGACGGAGCCCGCCTTTGCCCCCACCCTGTCGCAGATATTCCGTTTTGTGGCGAAAATTCTGCAGCTTCGGTTTGCGATTGATGTCGTCTTCATTTTTTGTGTTATCGACCATCTTCTCTCTCTTTTTGCCCTCAGTTTAAGTTTAAAGTCTTTTCTTATTTGCGAAGGTTCTGCTCGCCTTTTTTTCTATACTCCCATGATGCCATGAGTTTCTTAACAAGCTTTTGACACTAGGAAAAATTTGCCTATCACCTCCTAAAAAGACATATTATTACAATATTATGTAATGTAGACAGGGTTCAATTAAGATTCTATAAATTGTTCAGCCTGTTATGACAGGGGCTTTTAACCAATCGTAAAGTTTTGCGGCATGAAACATGTGATTCTTTTGCAAAATACATACCGATTCTTTTTCTTGTGCGTTTTTTGTTGGTTTTCCGGCCTTTCTGCGGCCGCCGCTGCGGATATCTGGACGCCTCTGACCTTTCGCGCGCAGGCAGACCAACAGGCTGGGCCAACACCGGAAGCCTTGCTGCGTGCGGGACTTGCCGTCGTACTGCCCTCGCCCGAACCGAATCAAAACCGCTATGATCTGGAAGAGGACGCCCGCAAGGACGGTAAAGGCTTATGGGCGGAAGACGAATGGCGCATTAAAAATGCGGCGGAGACGGATCTGCTGCTCAAGCAGAAAGACCAATTCCAGATCGTGCGCGGACGCGTAACGCAGACGGCCTTAAAAAGCGAATTTCTTTATCTTAACTTTGACACTGACTGGCGCACGGATTTTTCCATCGGCATCCGCCGTGCCAA
>SBHI01000131.1 GCA_006226225.1 Alphaproteobacteria bacterium | reverse complement strand
GCTTTTTTATTGGCGGTTTTTTCTGCGCCGCGGCGCGGTCCTTCGACTTTCATAGCTTTTTCTCCCTATTTTTTTATTATAACGCCGTTTTGGGGCAAGACCAACAGGCAAAAACTGCCTCGACAGGGATAGGAAACTGCGTGGAAATAGGACGTTCTAAGTAAAAAATCGTTTATATTCAAAGGTAAGGCATGGAATATCAAAACTGGCATGAATTTCGCATAGATAAAGGGAGAGATGATAAGTCTTTTCAGACGCTATAAAACGATAAAAATGTTTGAAAGAGAGAGATGAGATGCTGAAAAGAATAGTAAGAAATGCCCGGAAAACCGCGCAAAAAATGCTGATGCTGATAGCTGTTTTCAGCTGTCTGGCATTGATGGCTCCCGCTGATGCGGCGGCAACACGGATTAAGGACATTGTCGATTTTGAAGGCGTGCGCGACAATATGCTGGTCGGATACGGCCTTGTTGTCGGTTTGAACGGCACGGGAGACAGTCTGAGAAACTCGCCTTTTACCGAACAGAGCTTGATCGGGATGTTGGAAAGGCTGGGTGTGAATGTCCGTAATGCCAATTTGAACACGAAAAATATTGCCGCTGTTATGGTGACGGCGACGCTGCCGCCTTTTGCCAATCAGGGCTCACGCATTGATGTGACGATTTCCGCCATGGGTGATGCAAAAAGTCTGCAAGGCGGAACGCTGCTGGTGACGCCGCTTTTGGGTGCTGATGCCGAGGTTTATGCCGTTGCACAGGGGCAGGTTGCTGTTGCGGGCTTTTCCGCCTCCGGAGACGGAGAAAGTGTGACACAGAATATTCCGACCGGTGGACGCGTTGCCGCAGGTGCGATCGTGGAAAAAGAAATCGATTTCAAGCTGGAGGATCTGGAGAATATCCGCCTGTCTCTGCGTAATCCCGATTTTACGACCTCGCGCCGCGTTGCGAATGCCATTAACAAATATCTGAAACATCCGGCGGCTTTCCCTGAAAATGCGTCATCCGTCCGTTTGACGGTGCCGCCCTCCTATGGGGCAGGGCTGGTTAATCTGATTACCGATATTGAACAGTTGTCGATTGTACCGGATCAGGTGGCGCGTGTGGTGATTGACGAGCGCTCGGGCGTGATTGTTATGGGACAGAATGTGCGTATTTCAACAGTAGCGATTGCGCAAGGCAATCTGACGATCAGTATTACCGAAACGCCGCAAGTGTCGCAGCCGCAGCCCTTCTCGGAAAACGGCGACACAGTCGTTGTGCCGCGCACCAATGTGACGATCAGTTCCGATCAGGATAAGCGCATCGCTGTTATGCAGGAAGGTGTGACCTTGCAAGAGCTGGTACAAAGCCTGAATGCACTGGGTATCGGTCCGCGTGACATTATCACGATTTTGCAATCAATCAAGGCTGCAGGTGCGTTGCAGGCCGAAATTGATGTGATGTAAGGAGGGCGCGGAAGATGATGGATACCACAGCCGCAAATTTTAGCAACGCTATCGCAGGGATGCAAAACGCGCGTGTTGCCGATGCCACGGGAAAAATGAATACGCCGCAGAATATTGGTGATATTGAGAAGACAGCCAAAGAATTTGAAGCCGTCTTTCTCTCGCAAATGCTGACGCAGATGTTTGCAGGGATCAAAACAGACGGCATGTTCGGCGGCGGTTATGCGGAGAATATGTACCGCGATTTGATGATCGGCGAATACGGCAAACAAATCTCTGCGGCAGGCGGGTTGGGGATCGCGGATTCGGTAAAAAGCTTTATGATTTCGGCGCAGGAAATGGCACAGAATGCGGCGGCCAGACAGAATTCTTAAAGGTGATAGAGATGGAAAAAAATTCTGAAACAAAATATAAACTGCATGAAGATATTGCCGATATTACGCATTTTATGGAGCAGTTTGCTCTGTTGCTGAAGGCGGAAACACAGGCACTGCGTGCGGCAAAATTCGAAGAAGCCAAACAGATGCAGCCGCAAAAACAGGAAATGGCGCGGCAATACCAGAAACGTATTCAAAGGCTGGCAGATCGCAAGGACGAGATTGCAAAAATGCCGGAAACCGACAAGGAAAATCTGGTGACGGCACGTTTGAAATTTTCGGAAATTCTGGCGGAAAATTTGCGCGTGATCGAAGCGGCGCGCAAAACAGGGCGTCGTCTGGTGGAAAAAATCATTTCCTCCGCACGGGACGCCGTCAGTCAAAAGACAGGTTATGGCGCAACAGGAAAAATGCATTCCTCGGCAGATAGTCGGCAGTCGCCTGTATCAATCCGGCTGAATGACACCTTTTAGCACCCCCTTCATTTGCCCTGACAGTTTGTTAGCTGTCGATCTCACCGTGCTCATGTATTTGATCATACATTCCGCGCGGTTCGTCTCCGCTGCCGCCTGTCAGAACAAAGCAAGGTGATGCTTTATATAGCATGGTTCTTTACATTTATGGCTGCGGCGTGTAGTTTATGCCGTCAATCATTCTTATTATACGGATATAGATTATGAGCAAAGCATATTCCCCGACCCATCAATCCTTTTTGCAAAATTGTGAAGATATTCTGGCGGCGCAAAGTGATGTCTCCATCAATGAGGCCAAGCTGGAAGAATTTGCCCAAAGTATGAAGGCATCCGGTTTTGTACCTGACTGGAAGGACTATATCAGCGCCTCTGCGAATGGTGATACGGATGCCGGATATGACTTTACGCGCGCCTTTTATGAAATGGCGATGGTCATCGCCAATCAGGGCGGCTTTATTTATGAAGATGATGGTGGTGCGGCGCAAAAATGGAATCTGGACGGGTCGGGCGCAAAGGCGATGGTTGCCAAAATGGC
>SBHI01000229.1 GCA_006226225.1 Alphaproteobacteria bacterium | reverse complement strand
TCACCCAGATCATCATCTTCACCGATCATGGCTTTCAGCCAGTCCCATTCCGTGTCATCCATAACGCCCCAGGAAATTTCATCTGCCAGCAGAAAAGCCGTAATCGCCTCGATAAAAAGCTGATCATATTCGCGGCATTTGCTGCCGCCGTCGGAGACGGCATCATTAATGGCAAACAGCATTTCCGCCTCTTCCTGATCAATCGCGCCGTCAGCCACGATGCTGGCGCGCATCATTTCAACTTCGTCCACACTGATATGGTGGTCTTCCAGAATCTGATGGGCAATATCGAGCAAATCCATCATTTCGGTTTCTTCTGCCATAATATGTCTCCTTATCATCCTTATTTTAAAATAACACTCTTCTACCAAAGATCCGGTTTATCGGGGCGGTAATTCACGATAAAGCGATTTTCAAAGCTTTTGACCGCATGTTTGATCTGGATATGTCTTTGCCGTGCCGCCTCCAATTTTTCTGCTCTTCCAGAATGCGCACCAATCGCGCCGCTGGCAAGTGCTGTTTCGGGATTGGCGAGTAAAATATTCAGCTCGATCGCTTCCAGAAAGGCACCTGCAATGGCAAAACAATCGGCAATCCGTTCAATTCTGCCGATATCGCCATCCTCGGCCGTGAAATGAAACGTGCGGTGGCGCGTATCGCCGCGGTGCATGAGTGATGTACGCGTAATCTCGCCGCTGTCGCGGAAAATCGCGGCAATATTGGCACTGTGCTTGATCTGGACGGGCTTTTCCAGCTTATCCATCACGGTCTCGACCGTTTTCAGGGTCTCGTCATAATTATACAATGTCGCCAATGCGCAGCGTTCGACCACATCGGTAAAAGGCGACTTCGTTGTTTCATAAACATTCTTGCCGTCGATATAAACCGCGACCCAGTTATTTTCAGTATTGAAATTTGCACCGTAGAGGGAAACGGCCTGCTGCCACATCGAGTGCCACGGCGGCTTGCGCGTGCTGAGCGCCCCTTTCCACATATGGTCTTCGACAACCCGCGCCGCCATGCGCAGCGTATCACCCATATTTTGCGCACGGATGACGACGTTATCCGTGACATCGCCTTTCACCAGCCGCAAATAGATGCGGTTACTGCGGATCACCGTCGGCTCATCCTCACCGCCTTCCGCCGTTTGCGGCAGAAAGATGATTTTTTCACGCACCAGCGATGTCACAAAATCATTCATAAAAGAAACAGCCAAAACATGTTTGCGCTTGCAGCAAACAGCATGCCACGGCTTTTAAGCGGCGGCAAGAGTTTCCTCTTGATTTTGTGAAAACTTCGGTATAATCTTCCGGTGGTTCGCCGCAGTAGCTCAGGGGTAGAGCAACGCATTCGTAATGCGTGGGTCGGGAGTTCAAATCTCTTCTGCGGCACCATTTTTTTTCAAACCGCCTTGAGGGCGGTTTTTTATATCCGGCACGCAAGAAAAAAGGCCGGAAATCACTTTCCGGCCTTTTCCGTATGGAATTTTTTTGCTGCGCTTATTTTTTCAGCGAGCTTTGCGCGGTGCGTTTCGGCTTTTGCGCTTTCACTTCATAATTTTCGGAGACCAGACGATCCAGCAAACGCACGCCGTAACCTGTGGCTTCGCTGCTGAACGCCGTTCCCGCAATATCCAGATGCGCCCATTCACGGCCGTCATCAATGAATTTTTCAAGGAAAGACGCGGCAGAGGAGCTGCCCGCCTTACCGCCCATATGCATCAGATCGGCGATGTTTGATTTCAGCCCGTCCGCATAGGCACCGCCGACCGGCATACGCCAGAGCTTCTCGTCGGTTTTGGCACCTGCGTCGATCAGCTTGTCGGACAGCGCATCGCTATTGGTGAACAATCCGGCATGTTCGCTGCCGAGTGCGGAGATAATCGCGCCGGTCAACGTGGCAAGATCAACCACGACTTTCGGATCATGTTTTTCCTGCACATAGGTCAGCGCATCAATCAGTACCAGACGGCCTTCCGCATCGGTATTGACGATCTCGACCGTTTTACCGGACATCGAGGTCACAACATCATCCGGACGCTGCGCCGTGCCTGACGGCATATTCTCCGCCAGTGCAATCACGCCGACAACATTGGAGCTTGCGCCGCGTTCCGACAGTGTTTTCATCGCGCCGACAACCGCCGCCGCACCACACATATCATATTTCATTGTGCGTCCGCCGCCCGATTTCAGCGAAATCCCGCCGGTATCAAAGGTAATGCCCTTACCAACAAAGGCCACAGGGCGTTTCTCATCATCGGAGGCCGTATCCGGCGCCCCTTTATATTCCATCACGACCAGACGAGACGGCTTTTCCGATCCCTGCCCAACGCCGAGAAGCGCGCCCATGCCGAGCTTTTCCATTTCCTTTTCGTCCAGAACGCGGACGGTGACATCACTGCCTTTAAACTCGTCAACCACGCGGTCGGCAAAGCTTTCGGGATACAGCACATTCGGCGGCTCGTTGCTCAAATCCTTCGTCAGGAAGACCCCTTTCGCCGTTGCGCTCAAGGTCGCAAAGGCTTTCTCTGCCGCTGCCGGATCATCAACCACAAAATTCAGAACACGTTCGTCTTTCTTTTTCGCACCGGTTTTATATTTGTCAAAGCTGTAGGATTCCAGCGTTGCGCCCAAAGCCATTTGCGCCGCGATATCGGCCGCTTTGGTTCCGCGCACGCTATCCAGCTCGACATCGACTTTTTTCACGCCGTTCTGGTTAAAGATGGCGGTCAGGCTTTTACCGCTGGTCTGCAGTTTTTTATCATCCAGCTCGGCTGATTTGCCAAGCCCTGCGACCACAACATGTTTCGCATCTTCATTGGCGGGGCCGGCAAT
>SBHI01000195.1 GCA_006226225.1 Alphaproteobacteria bacterium | reverse complement strand
CCGGCGCTTTGAAAAAGGCGCCGGATATCGGTTATTTTCTAAGGAATTTTGAATTTAAAGGGGTTTTTAAGATGGAAGTCAAAAAAGCAGTTGTCATCGGCGCAGGTGTCATGGGTGCAGGGATTGCCGCACAGCTGGCCAATGCCGGTATCGAAGTCGAGCTTCTCGACATTGTTCCGAAACCGAAAGAGGGACAGCCGCCGGTCGAAGACCGTGATGTCATTGCGAAAAGCGCGCTGGCGCGTCTTGCAAAAGACAAGCCGGCTGCATTGATGCATCCGAAAAACGCACGTTTGATCCGCCCCGGTAACACTGAAGACCATATGGATCGCCTGAAAGATGCTGACCTGATTATCGAGGCGGTCATCGAAAACCCGAAAATCAAATCCGCGCTGTTCGCAAAAATCGACGAAAACCGTAAACCGGGCGCGATTGTTGCCTCCAACACCTCGACAATTCCGTTGAAAGATTTGGTTGACGGCCAGTCGGATGACTTCAAAAAAGATTTCGTGATCACCCACTTCTTTAACCCGCCGCGCTATATGCCGCTGCTGGAGCTGATCACATCGGAAGATAACGACCCGAAAACCGTTGCCGATCTGACCCGCTTTATGGATGAGAAAATGGGGAAAGGCGTTATTAACTGTAACGACACGCCCGGCTTTATCGCCAACCGTATCGGAACTTTCTGGCTGCAAGCTGCCATCAACGAAGCCTTTGACCGCGGCATTGATGTCGAGGTTGCGGATGCGCTGATCGGCAAGCCGATGGGTATTCCCAAAACAGGCGTTTTCGCACTGGTGGATATGGTTGGTCTGGATCTGATGCCGCATATCAGTGCTAGCTTGCTTGAGAAACTGCCGGATGAAGACGGTTATTGCAAAATTCACCGTGAAATCGAGCTGATCGACAAAATGATCGAAGACGGTTACACGGGCCGTAAGGGCAAAGGCGGTTTCTACCGTCTGAACACCGAAGGCGGTAAAAAGGTCAAGGAAGTGATTGACCTGACAACAGGTGAATATCATGAAGCCAAACGTCCGAAGCCGAAAGCATCTGCAAAAGGCATCAAAAAAGGCCTGAAAGCCATGCTGGAAGATAAAAGCAAGGAAGGGCAATATTCCTGGGCCGTGCTGAAACAAACGCTGGTTTATGCCGCGGAACATGCCGAGGAAGTTGCCGGTAACATCACCGCCGTCGATGATGCGATGAAAATGGGCTATAACTGGAAAAAGGGCCCGTTCGAGCTGGTTGATCAGCTGGGTGCGGACTGGTTTGTAAAGAAACTGGAAGCCGAAGGTGAAAACGTGCCGCCGCTGCTGAAAACTGCTGCGGAAAAAGGCGGTTTCTACCGCGTTGATAACGGCAAATTGCAGCATTTGGGCATTGACGGTACCTACCGCAATGTCGAGCGTCCGGAAGGCGTGTTGCTGCTGTCGGATGTGAAACGTGCAAGCAAGCCCGTTCTGCAAAACAAATCCGCAAAAGTCTGGGACATCGGCGACAGCGTCTTGTGTCTGGAATTTACCTCGCCCAATAACGCGATTGACGAGCATATTCTGGATATGATGAACAAAACCATCGATCTGATCGAAGATAAGAACAACCGTTACAAAGGTCTTGTCATTCATAACGAAGGTGACAATTTCTCCGTCGGTGCAAATCTGAAACGTGCCGTGATTGCGGTGAAAACCTTCCGTTACGGCGCCGTCGAGAAAATGGTCAAACAGGGACAGGACACGTTCAAACGTTTGAAATACGCGAACTTCCCCGTTGTTGGCGCACCTGCCGGTATGGCGCTGGGCGGCGGCTGTGAAACCCTGCTGCATTGTGACGGCGTTCAGGCACATGCCGAGACCTATATCGGTCTGGTCGAGCTGGGCGTTGGTCTGATCCCCGCATGGGGCGGCTGCACGGAAATGCTGACGCGTGCGACGCATAACCCGAAAATGCCGGGTGGTCCGATGCCGCCGGTTGCAAAAACCTTTGAAACCATCGGTACGGCAAAAGTTTCTACCTCTGCTGCTGAGGCGAAAGACCTGCTGTTCCTGCGTAAGGAAGACAAAATCAGCATGAACAAACAGCGCCTGCTGGCTGATGCCAAAACGCGCGTTCAGGATATGCTGAAAAACGGTTACACGCCGGAAGAGCCGAAGAACATGCGTCTGCCGGGTAAATCCGGTCATTCCGCCCTGAATATGGCGATTGACGGGTTCTATTCGCAAGGCTTGTCCACGCCTTATGATGTCGTGCTGGCTGACCAGCTGGCCGAAGTTCTGACAGGCGGCAAAAAAGGCGACCAGACGGTTGAAATGACGCAGGATGAAATCCGCGATCTGGAACGGCAGAACTTTGTCCGCCTGATCAAGGAAAAGCGTACCTTCAAACGTATCATGCATATGCTGAACACGAACAAGCCGCTGCGCGAAGGGCCTGACCCGAAACACCGCAGCACGCATCAGCTGCGTGCGGAAATGCGCAAGCCGAGCCTGATCTCCCGCATTACGTCGCCCTTCCGTTCGGCGGCGGAAAAGCCTGCGGACATTCCGCATAAGCCGACATGCGAGGTAAAGCCGAAACATGACGCGCCGAAGGACGCCGCCAATACGGATAAGGCGCCGGAGGCAAAGCAGGATAACAAGCCGCAGGCACAGCCTGCCGCGACAAAGGACAAGAAGGCCGGAAACAAGCCGTAAGGCTGAATGGAATCTTGCTTGACACTGCGGCACGATTGCAGTATTTTTCGTGCTGTTCACAGATTTTGTGAGTCGCGGGTGTAGCTCAGGGGTAGAGCGCAACCTTGCCAAGGTTGAAGTCGAGGGTTCGAATCCCTTCACCCGCTCCATTTAAAAAGGCCGCCTTCGGGCGG
>SBHI01000184.1 GCA_006226225.1 Alphaproteobacteria bacterium | reverse complement strand
ATTGTGAAATAAGGGCTTGTTTTGCCCTTTGAACATGCAGGCGAATGCTTTAGGATAATGCCAGCATAACGATTGACAGCCTTGCCGATTGGTTGTATTTCACTTACGTAACAAGAATAAAAAGAACAACATCATGATGGAAAACGGCTTTTTACTAAACTATCTTCCGATCCTGATTTTTCTGGTGATCGCAACGGGAATGGCGCTTCTCGCCGTACTCGCCTCGTGGCTGGTCGGCCGGCAGAATCCTGATTCCGAGAAAATCTCCGCATATGAATGCGGCTTCGAGCCTTTTTCCGATGCGCATCATAAATTTGATGTGCGTTTTTATCTGGTGGCGATTCTTTTCATTATTTTCGACCTTGAAGTGGCTTTTCTGTTTCCGTGGGCGGTATCGCTGGGAAAAACCGGGTTGTTCGGCTTTTGGTCGATGGTGCTGTTCCTGTCTATTCTGACGGTCGGTTTCATTTATGAATGGAAAAAAGGAGCGTTGGAATGGGAGTAACAGGCAAATCAGGCAATCTTCCCCCGGGGGCGGCACAAAACGCTCTTGTTAATGCGGCGATGGAAGAAATGAATGACCGCGGCTTTGTTGTGGCGAAATTCGATAAATTGCTGGATTGGGCGCGTACCGGATCGCTCTGGCCGATGACATTCGGTCTGGCCTGCTGTGCGGTGGAAATGATCCACAGCTATATGAGCCGTTATGACCTTGACCGTTTCGGTGTGATTCCCCGCCCCAGCCCGCGCCAATCCGATGTCATGATCGTTGCCGGAACGCTGACGAACAAAATGGCACCGGCGCTGCGCAAGGTCTATGACCAGATGGCGGAGCCCCGTTGGGTAATTTCGATGGGATCCTGCGCCAATGGCGGCGGTTATTACCATTATTCCTATTCGGTGGTGCGCGGCTGCGACCGTGTCGTACCGGTTGATATTTACGTTCCCGGCTGTCCGCCGACGGCAGAGGCGCTGGTTTACGGCATTCTGCTGCTGCAAAAGAAAATCCAGCGCGAAGGCAGCAACAAGATTATTGTGCGGGGGCAGGCTTAGAATCATGGCAAAACGCGGCAGCAAAGATAAAATCGCACTCAAGCAGCTTGGTCAGCATATCAAGCGCGCGCTGAAGAACGCCGTTCTGTCCTACGAGCTGGAACGCGATACGGAACTGGTTCTGATGGTCGAGCGCACGAAACTTCGTGACGTTCTGGCCTTTCTGAAAGATGACACGCAATGCGCCTTCAAACAGCTGATTGATATTTGCGGTGCGGATTATCCGGAGCATCACGAACGTTTCGAGGTGATCTATCACCTGTTGAGCCTGAAGCATAACCGCCGCATCCGTGTCAAACTGGAAACGGATGAGGCAACGCCTATTCCCAGCGTGACGGACCTGTTTAGCACCGCGAACTGGTTTGAACGCGAAGTCTGGGATATGTATGGCGTGTTTTTTGACGACCATCCCGATCTGCGCCGTATCCTGACCGATTACGGTTTTCAGGGGCACCCGCTGCGCAAGGACTTTCCGTTAACGGGCTTTGTTGAAGTCCGTTATGACGAAGACACGCAGCGCGTGGTGTATGAACCGGTGGAGCTGATGCAGGACTTCCGCCGTTTTGATTATACCAGCCCGTGGGAAGCGATGAGTGACCCCAATCTGTTCGGCGATGAAAAAGCTATACGTCAGGAATTTATGGGCGGAGGTGACCAATCATGACACTGGAAGCTGCCGTAAATGATGAAATGGTCTCGGTCGCGGGACAAACACAAATCAAACCCTTTACGATGAATTTCGGTCCGCAGCACCCTGCCGCGCATGGTGTGCTGCGTCTGGTCATGGAAATGGATGGCGAGATCGTGGAACGTTGCGATCCGCATATCGGTCTTTTGCACCGCGGCACGGAAAAACTGATCGAATATAAAACCTATACGCAGGCCGTACCGTACTTTGATCGCCTGGACTATGTTGCGCCGATGAATCAGGAACATGCTTTCGCATTGGCAACGGAGAACTTGCTGGGTATCGAGGTGCCGGAACGTGCGCAATATATCCGTGTCCTGTTTTCCGAATTGTCACGCATTCTGAACCATTTGCTGAATATCACGACCTTTGCGCTGGATGTCGGGGCGATTACGCCGTCGCTCTGGAGTTTTGAAGAACGCGAAAAAGGAATGGAATTTTACGAGCGTGTCTGCGGCGCGCGCCTGCACGCCAATTATTTCCGTCCCGGCGGTGTGCATCAGGATATGCCTGAAGGTCTGGCCGAGGATATGTATGCCTATGCCGAGCAGATTCCGGTCTTCCTGAATGATCTCGAAGAACTGTTGACGGAAAACCGTATTTTTAAACAGCGCACGGTCGATATCGGTATCGCGACGAAGGAAGAGGCGCTGGACTGGGGCTTTACGGGGCCGATGTTGCGGGCATCAGGCGTGGCGTGGGATTTGCGCAAAAGCCAGCCTTACGAAGTCTATGACCGTATGGATTTTGACATTCCGGTCGGTAAAACCGGTGACTGCTATGCACGTTACCTGATCCGTATGGAAGAAATGCGCCAATCGGCGAAAATCATGAAACAGGCCATTGCCGAAATGCCGAAAGGTGAGGTGATGGTTGATAATAACAAGGTTGCGCCGCCGAAACGCGCAGATATGAAGCAGTCGATGGAGGCGATGATCCACCATTTCAAGCTTTATACCGAAGGCTATCACGTGCCGAAAGGCGAGACCTATGCCGCTGTAGAGGCGCCGAAAGGCGAATTCGGCGTCTATCTGGTCTCGGACGGTAGCAGCAGACCCTATCGCTGTCATATGCGCGCGCCGGGTTTTGCTCATCTGGCGGCGCTGGATTATCTGTCGAAGGGTCATATGCTGGCGGATGCGGTGGCAATCATCGGGGCGATGGATATTGTTTTTGGGGAAATCGACCGCTGATACATGGCGGTGATGACAAGGTGAAAGAAAAATGGGCAGTTTACGCGTCACAAAATTCGATCAGCCGAAAAGCTTCAAATTTTCGAAAGAAAATATGGCGAAGATTGCGGATATCCTGAAAAAATATCCCTCCAACCAGAAGCAAAGCGCGGTGATGCCGCTACTTGATCTGGCGCAGCGTCAGCATGGTGGCTGGATTCCCGAGGCGGCGATGGAGGAAATCGGCCGCGTGTTGGATATGCCGCGCCTGAAAGTCTTTGAAGTCGCAACATTCTACACCATGTATAACTTAAGCCCTGTCGGCGAGTATCTGCTGCAATTCTGCACGACAACGCCTTGCTGGCTGTGCGGCAGCGGCGATATCGTCAAGGCGGCAGAAGAACATCTGGGCGCAAAAATCGGCGAAACCACCAAAGACGGTAAATTCACATTGGTGGAGGTCGAGTGCCTCGGCGCCTGCGTGAATGCGCCGATGGTGCAAGTGAATGATGATTATTACGAAGATTTGACGCCGGAATTGATGGTGACGCTGCTGAAAGATCTGAAGGCCGGAAAGAAAACCTCTTTCGGTTCGCAGACCGGCCGTAAAGGCTCCTGCGCACAGGACGGCCCGACAACGCTGGAAGCGCAGGCGAAAAAAGCCAAGGTCGCAATGGCTGAAAATGAGAAAAAAAGCGGTAAGAAGGGGTAAGTGACAGATGTTACAGGATAAAGACCGCATTTTTACCAATCTCTACGGCTGGGACGGTACTGATTTGAAGTCATCGCAAAAACGCGGTGACTGGAGCAACACCAAAAAGCTGATTGGCAAAGGGCGCGAATGGATGATCGAGGAAATGAAAGCCTCGGGCATGCGCGGACGCGGCGGCGCGGGTTTCCCAACAGGGCTGAAATGGTCGTTCATGCCGAAAGACAGCGGCAAACCGCAATATCTGGTCGTCAATGCCGATGAATCCGAACCCGGCACTTGTAAAGACCGCGATATCCTCCGTTACGAGCCGCATAAACTGGTTGAAGGCTGTTTGCTGGCGGGTTTCGCTATCGGTGCCAATACAGGATACATCTATATCCGTGGCGAGTTTTATAACGAAGCGGTTGCGCTGCAAAAAGCCATTGATGAAGCCTATGATGCGGGACTGCTTGGTAAAAACGCTGCGAAATCGGGATGGGATTTTGATCTGTACATCCATCGTGGCGCAGGAGCGTATATTTGCGGCGAGGAAAGCGCGCTTCTGAATTCGCTGGAAGGCAAAAAAGGCATGCCGCGCAATAAGCCGCCTTTCCCGGCAATGGCAGGGCTGTATGCCTGTCCGACAACGGTCAATAATGTTGAGACCATTGCGGCAGTGCCGGATATTATGCGCCGCGGCGGTAACTGGTTTTCATCATTCGGGAACGAGAATAACCGCGGTACGAAACTGTTCTGTATTTCCGGTCATGTGAACCGCCCCTGTAATGTCGAGGAATCGCTCAGTATTCCGCTGCGTGATCTGATTGAAAAACATGCAGGCGGTGTGCGCGGTGGCTGGGATAATCTTTTGGCGGTCTTGCCGGGCGGGTCATCCACGCCGGTTCTGCCGCGCCATATTTGCGATACGGTGCTGATGGATTTTGACAGCCTGAAAGCCGTGCAGTCCAGTCTTGGTACGGCGGCGGTGATTGTCATGGATAAGTCCACCGATATCGTGCAGGCGATTACGCGCCTGTCGCAATTCTACTGGCACGAAAGCTGCGGCCAATGCACGCCCTGCCGTGAAGGAACGGGTTGGATTTGGCGCATGATGAAACAAATGACGACGGGCGAAGCCTCGATCAAGGATATTGATATGCTGCTGGATGTTTGCGGGCAGATGGAAGGCAATTCTATTTGTGCCCATGCCGATGCCGCAGCATGGCCGATACAGGGGCTGATGCGCCATTTCCGTGATGAAGTTGAACGCCGCATTATCGAATACCGTAAAACGCAGGCTGCCTGAAGGGTTTAGAAGAGTAGAAGGACAAGACAATGCCGAAATTGACAATCGACGATATTGAAGTCACGGTCGAACCCGGTACATCGCTATTGCAGGCGGCAGAGCAGCTTGGAATTGAAATTCCGCGCTTCTGCTATCATGACAAGCTGTCGGTTCCGGCGAATTGCCGCATGTGTCTTGTCGAGGTTGAAGGTGCGCCGAAACTGGCAGCCAGCTGTGCCATGCCTTGCGGTGACAATATGAAGGTCAAGACAGGTTCCGAGAAAGTGCGCCGCGCCCGTCAGGGGATGATGGAATTTCTGCTGATCAATCACCCGCTGGATTGCCCGATCTGTGATCAGGGCGGCGAATGCGATTTGCAGGATCAGGCGGTGGCTTATGGTTTTGACCGCAGCCGCTTTGAAGAAGATAAACGCGCCGTCAAAGATAAAGAGCTGGGGCCGGTTGTGAAAACCGTGATGACGCGCTGCATCCATTGCACGCGCTGCGTCCGTTTCGGCGATGAAGTTGCCGGCACGCAGGAGCTGGGTGTGTTGAACCGCGGCGAACATCTGGAAATCGGCACCTATGTCGAACAGATGATGACCTCGGAACTGTCCGGTAATTTGGTCGATGTCTGCCCGGTCGGCGCGTTGACGGCAAAGCCTTATGAATTTATTGCCCGTCCGTGGGAGCTGGTGAAAACGGAAAGTATTGATGCGCTGGATGCGGTCGGATCGAATATCCGCATTGACTGCCGCGGCAACCAGATTATGCGCGTCTTGCCGCGATTGCATGAAGACGTAAACGAGGAGTGGATTTCCGACAAAACCCGCCATGCCTGTGACGGACTGCGCGTCAACCGTCTGGATCGCCCCTATGTGCGCGATGCAAAAGGCAAGCTGAAGCCCGCCTCATGGACGGATGCCTTTGAGACGGTTGCTGAACGCCTGAAAGGGGTGGATGGCCGTAAAATTGCCGCTGTGACGGGCGATCTTTGCGATGTCGAATCCATGATGGCACTGAAAGATCTGATGACAGGGCTGGGCAGTCCGCATCTGGAATGCCGTCAGGATGGTGCGAAATTCGACCCGTATCAGGTTTGCGGCTACGGCTTTAATACGACAATCGCCGGTGTGGAAGAGGCGGACGCCATTCTGCTGATCGGCACCAATCCGCGCTGGGAAGCGGCCATGCTGAATGCCCGCATTCATAAAAACTGGCGTGCAAAGAACACGAAAATCGGCCTGATCGGCCCGCATGCCAATCTGAACTATGAATACACCCATCTGGGAACAGGTTCGGACGCGCTGGAAGACTTGCTAAACGGCAAACATAGTTTTGCCAGCATTCTTGAAAAAGCGGAAAAACCGATGCTGATTCTGGGCATGGGGGCTGTGCGCCGCGATGACGGTCTGGGCGTTCATGCCATGGCACGCGCCGTTGCAGAGAAGTTCGGCATGGTGCGCGACGACTGGAACGGCTTTAACCTGCTGCATCTGGCAGCGGCACGCATGGGTGCCTTGTCCATTGGCTTTGTGCCGGATCAGGCGCGCGGCGGACTGGATATGGACGGCATCATTGCTGCTTCGAAAAAAGGTGATATCGAGGTTCTTTATGCTTTGGGCGCGGATGAACTGCCCTATGACCGTCTGGGCAAAAAGACATTTGTAATTTACCAAGGGCACCACGGTGACGTGGGCGCAGCACGGGCGGATGTGATTTTCCCTGGTGCGGCCTATACGGAAAAATCCGGCCTGTATGTCAATCTGGAAGGGCGTGTGCAAACCGCCCGCAAAGCGGCATTCCCGCCCGGTGATGCACGGGAGGACTGGACAATTCTCAGGGCGCTGTCCTCGCATATGGGATACCCGCTGCCCTACGACCATCCGGCGGAGCTACGTGCGCGCCTGATACAGGAAAACGAAATCTTTGATCATATTGATCAAATTCCGCATGCGGCATGGAAAAACTTTGCGGCAGATGCGGGAGATGTAAAAAAACTGCCGTTCCGCCTGCCGGTGGCAAATTTTTACAAAACCTGTCCGGTCAGCCGTGCCTCGGTAACGATGCAGGAATGTACGGACGCTTTTGTTGATAAAACAATGGAGAAAAAACGGGCAAATGCTTGAAACTCTTTTAGGATATCTTCTGGCTGTTGCAATTATTACCGGAAAGATCGTGCTGATCATTCTGCCGCTTTTGGGGGCCGTTGCGTATCTGACCTATGCGGAGCGCAAAGTGATGGCCGCCATGCAAATGCGGCAGGGGCCGATGATGGTCGGGCCGTTCGGTCTGCTGCAGCCGCTGGCTGACGGTATCAAGCTGTTCGCCAAGGAAACGATTTTGCCGGTGCGCTCCAGCAAGGTGATTTTTGTGCTCGCACCGATGCTGACCTTTATGCTCAGTCTTGTCGCATGGGCGGTTATTCCCTTTGATGAGGGCATGGTGCTGGCTGATATCAATGTCGGTATTTTGTATCTGTTCGCGATTTCCTCATTGGGCGTTTACGGCATTCTGATGGCGGGCTGGGCATCCAATTCGCGCTATGCTTTTCTTGGTGGGCTGCGCTCTGCGGCACAGATGGTTTCCTATGAGGTTTCCATCGGCTTTGTGATTATCACGGTACTGCTGACAACGGGCTCGCTTAACTTAAGCGATATCGTTATGGCGGAACGCACATGGTGGATGAATCTGCTGTTGTTCCCGATGTTTGTGGTATTTGTCATCTCGGCACTGGCGGAAACCAACCGTGCGCCGTTTGATCTGCCCGAAGGGGAATCCGAGCTGGTCGGCGGTTACAACGTCGAATATTCGGCGATGACCTTTGCGCTGTTCTTCCTGGGTGAATACGCCAATATGATCTTGATGAGCGGTATGACGGTCGTCCTGTTCCTTGGCGGTTGGCTGCCGCCTTTCGGCCTTGAAATTTCATGGTTGTCATGGGTGCCGGGTCTGATCTGGTTTGGCGCGAAAACGGCGGCGGTTTTGTTTATTTTCCTGTGGTCACGGGCGACATTGCCACGTTACCGCTATGACCAGCTGATGCGTCTTGGCTGGAAAGTGTTTCTGCCCTTTACGCTGCTTTGGGTGATTGTGGTTGCCGGAGCATTGCTGGCAAATAACAGCCTGCCGGTGTTCTAAGAAAGGTTTTGACGGATGAGTTTTACAGACAGAATGGTGCGCGGATTTCTTTTGACCGAACTGGTGCGCGGTTTTTGGCTGACATTCAAATATATGTTCAAGCCGAAAGTGACCTTGAACTACCCGTTTGAAAAAGGCCCGATCAGTCCGCGTTTTCGCGGTGAACACGCGCTGCGCCGTTACCCGAACGGAGAGGAGCGCTGCATTGCCTGTAAATTATGCGAGGCGATTTGCCCCGCTATGGCGATCACGATCGAAGCCGAACCGCGTGATGACGGCAGCCGCCGTACGACGCGCTATGACATTGATATGATCAAATGCATCTATTGCGGTTTGTGTCAGGAGGCCTGCCCCGTTGACGCGATTGTCGAAGGGCCGAATTTCGAATATGCGACGGAAACGCGCGAAGAGCTTTACTACAATAAGGACAAACTGCTGGCAAACGGCGATATCTGGGAGGCGCAGATCGCCCGTAATATCGAAGCCGATGCCCTTTATCGCTAAGCAGGAAAAGGAACGAAGGACAAAAACATGATTGAAGCCCTGGTATTCTATATGTTCGCATCTGTGCTGATTGCCAGCGGCGTGATGGTTATCACGGCGCGGAATTCCGTGCATTCCGTCCTGTTTCTGATTTTGGCTTTTTTCAACGCCGCCGGATTATTTGTTCTGCTGGGGGCGGAATTTGTCGCGATGATTCTGGTTATCGTCTATGTCGGTGCAGTTGCGGTGCTGTTCCTGTTTGTCGTGATGATGCTGGATGTCGGCCGCGTGAACATCAAGGAAGGGCTGGTCAGCTATCTGCCGATCGGCGGTCTGGTCGGGCTCGCTCTATTGGCGGAACTGGTTTGGCTGTACTGGACATGGGAATTTTCGGCAGGTGCGGTGCAGAACCGTCTTGCACCGATAAGCGCGGATGCCGGTGTGACCAACACCCATGCGCTGGGGCAAATTCTTTATACGCAGAATGTCTATCTGTTCCAGACGGCGGGGCTGATCCTGCTGGTGGCGATGATCGGCGCGATTGTGCTGACGCTGAGAACGCGCCCGGGTGTGCGTAAACAGAACGTCAGTGATCAGGTTTCGCGCCGTCCGGCGGATGCCATGGAAATCCAACAGGTTGAAACCGGAGCGGGAGTGCAATAATGGACGCAGCATGGTTTGAAATCACAATGACGCATTATCTGGTGGTCAGCGCGGTGCTGTTCATTCTGGGTGTGTTCGGCATTTTCCTGAACCGTCGTAACCTGATTGTTATCCTGATGTCGGTCGAGCTGATGCTGCTATCCGTCACGGTCAATATGGTGACCTTTTCCGCCTATCTGCAGGATTTGACGGGGCAGATTTTCGCGATGTTTATTCTGACGGTTGCGGCGGCTGAGGCCGCCATCGGTCTGGCCATTCTTGTGGTGTTCTTCCGTAACCGCGGCACAATCGCCGTTGATGAAATTACGGCGATGAAGGGGTAGGGGACAATGGAACAATATGCAGTCATTCTTCCGCTGATAGGTGCGATTATCGCAGGGTTTTTCGGTCGTGTGATCGGTGACCGCGCTGCACAATTCGTGACCTGCGCCTTTATGCTGGTGGCGGCTTTTATCTCGATCGGTATTTTCCGCGAGATGTCGGCGGGCGGGGAAACGCTGCATGTTCCGCTGTTTACATGGATCCAATCCGGCACGCTGGATGTTGCGTGGGGGCTGCGCTTTGATACGCTGTCAGCAGTGATGCTGGTGGTGGTGAATATCGTTTCTGCGGCCGTGCATATTTATTCCGTCGGCTATATGAGCCATGACAAATGCAAGGCGCGTTTTATGGCATATCTCAGCCTATTTACTTTTGCGATGCTGATGCTGGTCACGGCGGATAACGTGCTGCAGATGTTCTTCGGCTGGGAAGGGGTTGGTCTGGCCTCCTATCTGCTGATCGGGTTCTGGAATCATAAACACAGCGCCAATGCCGCTGCGGTTAAGGCCTTCATCGTCAACCGTGTCGGTGATTTCGGCCTGATACTGGGTGTGATGACGCTGTTCGCGATTTTCGGAACGCTTGATTTTGATGCGATTTTCTTCGATGCCGAAAATGCCGCCCATGCGATGTTCGTCTTTATGGGTTATGACATTCATGCGCTGTCTCTGGCCTGCGGCTTGCTGTTTATCGGCGCAATGGGGAAATCGGCACAGTTGGGCCTGCATACATGGCTGCCCGATGCGATGGAAGGCCCGACCCCCGTTTCTGCACTGATCCATGCTGCCACCATGGTCACCGCAGGGGTCTTCCTTGTGGCGCGCATGTCGCCGCTGTTTGAATATGCCCCTGCCGTGCAGGAATTTATCACGGTTGTCGGCGCGCTGACGGCGCTGATTGCGGCAACGATTGCGCTGACGCAATTCGATATCAAACGTGTCATTGCCTATTCGACAATGAGCCAGCTGGGCTACATGTTCTTTGCGCTTGGTGTGTCCGCTTACGGCGCGGCGATTTTCCACCTTTTTACCCATGCGTTTTTCAAGGCGCTGCTGTTCCTCGGCGCGGGCTCCGTTATTCACGCCATGTCCGATGAGCAGGATATGCGCAATATGGGCGGCATCTGGAAGAAAATTCCGGTGACTTATGCGGTGATGTGGATCGGCTCGCTGGCTTTGGCAGGTATTCCGTGGTTTGCGGGATATTTCTCCAAAGATCTGATTTTGGAGGCTGCATTCGCCGCGCATTCCTCCGTCGGTACCTTTGCCTTCTGGTGCGGTATTATTGCCGCCTTCCTGACGGCTTTCTATTCATGGCGTTTGCTGTTTATGACCTTCCACGGCCAGCCGCGCGCAGATGAAAAAGTCATGGCGCATATCCATGAATCGCCTTCGGTGATGCGTTTGCCGCTTTATGTGCTGGCTGCGGGCTCTCTGTTTGCGGGCAGCATCTTCGCAGGACGCTTTGTCGGTGAGGGACGGATGGAATTCTGGCGGGAGAGCCTGTTCGTGCTTCCGGCCAATGATACGATTGAAGCCGCGCATCACGCACCGCATTGGGTTGCATTACTGCCGGTCGGTATTGCGACGGCGGGGATTGTGTTGTCCTATCTGTTCTATATGGTGGCCAGAACATTGCCGCACTCTTTTGCAACGGCTTTCCCGGCTATTCACCGCCTGCTGTTCAATAAATGGTATTTTGACGAGATTTATGATGCTGTTTTCGTCCGCACGGCGCATAAGCTGGGTTATGCGCTCTGGAAAGGCGGTGATGAAATGATTATTGACCGCCTTGGCCCTGACGGTGTTGCGAAAACAATGTCGGTGACAGGGGAGAAAGTCGCAGATGTGGAAACAGGGTATGTTTACCACTACGCTTTTGCGATGCTGGTCGGCGTGGCTGTCCTGACGGGGCTCTATTTCTACAAGGTTTACGGATAAATAAGGAAGAAGAATTGTGAACACCTTTCCGATACTTTCGCTTATCACGTTCCTGCCGCTGTTCGGCGCGTTCTTTATCCTGCTGATCAACAGCAAGAATGATGATGACGTGAACCGCAATGCGCGCTACGTGGCATTGTTTACCTCGTTGTTTACTTTCGGCGTTTCGCTGGTGATGTATGCAATGTTCACTCCCGGCAATCCCGGCTTTCAGCTGGTGGAAACCTGGCACTGGATGCCGTCGCTGAAGATCAATTACAAAATGGGTGTGGATGGTATTTCCGTGCTGTTCGTGCTGCTGTCGACCTTTCTGACGCCGATTTGTATTCTGGCCAGCTGGTTTTCCATCAATAAACATGTCAAAGAATATATGATCGCCTTTATGGTGCTGGAAACCATGATGGTCGGTATGTTCTGTGCGCTTGATCTGGTTGTGTTCTACATTTTCTTCGAAGCTGTGCTGATCCCGATGTTTATCATTATCGGTGTCTGGGGCGGGCCGCGCCGCGTTTACGCCGCCTTCAAATTTTTCCTTTATACGCTGCTCGGTTCCGTGCTGATGCTGCTCGCAGTGCTTGCAATGTATGTCTATACCGGCACGACGGATATTATGGTTCTGATGGAAAAGGCGCATTTCCCGCTGCAAATGCAATATTGGCTGTTTTTGGCCTTTTTCGCATCTTTTGCGGTCAAAGTGCCGATGTGGCCGGTACACACATGGCTTCCTGACGCGCATGTCGAGGCTCCGACGGCTGGCTCCGTCATTCTGGCCGGGGTGTTGCTGAAAATGGGCGGTTACGGTTTTTTACGATTTTCCGTCCCGATGCTGCCGGTGGCCACGGCCTATTTCACGCCTTATATCTATGCGCTCAGCATTATCGCTATTATCTATACCTCGCTGGTTGCGCTGGCGCAGAAAGACATGAAAAAACTGATCGCTTATTCTTCCGTGGCGCATATGGGTTTTGTAACGCTGGGTATTTTTACGCTGACCGCCCAAGGGATGGAAGGCGCAATGTTCCAGATGCTGTCGCACGGTGTCGTGTCGGCGGCGCTGTTCCTTTGTGTCGGGGTTGTTTATGACCGCCTGCATACGCGGGAAATTGGACGCTATGGCGGTGTGGTCAATGTCATGCCGCGTTATGCGACGGTGTTTATGATCTTTATGCTCGGTTCTGTCGGGCTGCCGGGAACCAGCGGTTTTGTCGGCGAGTTTCTGGCCTTGCTGGGTGCGTTCCGCGTCAATACCACGGTGGCCGTTCTGGCGGCGACGGGGGTTGTCCTTGGCGCGGCCTATATGCTGTATCTGTACCGTGCCGTTGTTTTCGGACCGCTGGAAAATGACGATGTCCGCCGGATGCCGGATCTTTCGCCCCGTGAAATCGGTATGTTTGTGCCGCTGGCTTTTCTGGTTATCTGGATGGGGGTTTATCCCGCCGCAACATTGAACACGATTTCACCTGCCGTGGACAAAACGATCCGTCTGTATCAACAGGGCATCGAATATGCGGCAGAGCATGAGTTGCCAATCGAAGAGAATGCGGCCGCGCCGCAGACGGAAGGATTAAAAGAATGATTGTCGGAACATTTGATCTGTTGCCCTTGGCGCCGGAAATCCTTGTGGCGGTGATGGGAATGCTGCTTTTGGTTCTCGGCGTTTTTCTGGGGGATAAAAGCTTCCGCCTGATTTCCTGGTATACGGTTCTCAGCTTTGCCGTAACGGCGGCTCTGCTGTTGCGTTTCCCCGATGGCGCGATTGTGGCTTTTGGCGGCTTGTTTATTTCCGAGCCTTTTGCCGTTTTCATGAAAGTCGTGGTGCTGTTCGGCGGTGCGCTGTCGGTGCTGATGGCGATGCAATATGCCGAAAGGCAGAAAATCGCACGGTTTGAATATCCTGTGCTGGTGCTGTTCTCCGTCCTCGGCATGATGATGATGCTGTCGGCAAATGACCTGATCTCGCTTTATATGGGGCTGGAACTGCAAAGCCTGCCGCTTTATGTGCTGGCGGCATTGAACCGCGACAGTCTGAAATCGTCCGAAGCGGGCGTGAAATATTTCGTGCTGGGGGCACTGTCTTCCGGCCTGCTGCTTTACGGCTGTTCAATGGTTTACGGCTTTGCCGGAACGACCAGCTTCCCTGGTATCGCCGATGCGATAGCGTTGATGGCGGGCACACCGTCGACGGGATTGGTTATCGGTCTGGTCTTTATGCTGTCGGGGCTGGCGTTTAAAGTTTCCGCCGTGCCCTTCCATATGTGGACGCCTGATGTCTATGAAGGCGCACCAGCATCGGTTGTCAGCTTTTTTGCGATGGTGCCGAAAATCGCGGCGATGGGACTGCTTGCACGGGTCACGATGAGCGCATTCGGCGGCGTTGCCGATCAGTGGCAGCAGGTGATCTGGGTGATCGCGGCAGGTTCGATGATTGTCGGTGCCTTTGCGGCCTTGCGGCAGACCAATATCCGTCGTCTGCTGGCTTACAGCTCCATCGGTCATATGGGCTATGCACTGATCGGTCTTGCAGCGGCCAGCGCCGAAGGCGTACGCGGCTTGATGCTGTATATGGTGATTTACATGATTACGACAGGCGGCGTTTTTGCCGTGATCCTGATGATGACGCGCCGCGGACAGCAGGCCGAGGAAATCAATGATCTGGCGGGATTGGCAAAATACAACCCGCTGATGGCCGCCTGTATGGCTTTGCTGATGTTCTCCATGGCGGGTATTCCGCCGGTGGCTGGCTTCTTTGGCAAGCTGTTCATTTTCCAGGCGGCGATTGCGCAAGGTTTTTACTGTCTTGCCATCCTTGGCGTTTTGTCCAGCGTTGTTGCGGCCTATTACTATTTGCGCGTCATCCGCGTCATGTATTTTGACGAGCCTGTGAACGAGCTGGATCGCGTTGACGATGCGCCCGCCTTGTTCGTGATGCGCGGCGCGACGGTTTTTGCTCTGGTCTTTGCCGTCATCATCTGGCCGCTGTTTGAAACGCTGACCCATGCCGTCGAGAGGCTGCTGGGGGCATGACGGCATTTCCTGACGGCGTGACGCACCTTCATCTTGAAACGGTGGACAGCACCAATATTTTTGCGCGCGAACATCTTGAACATGGCACGGTTATCACGGCGGCATGCCAGACGGCAGGGCGCGGACGTTACGGACGTGACTGGACATCGCCAGAAGGCAATCTTTATCTGTCTCTGGTTTGGCAGGTGCGCGATTTTGACGCCGCAGGGAAATATGCGTTTCTGACGGCGCTGGCGATGGCTGATGCGCTGAAAAATGCTGTGGATGAGAATGACCTGCCGCTGCAGTTGAAATGGCCGAATGACGTTTTGCTGAACGGCAAGAAACTTTGCGGCATTCTGCTGGAGGCAGAGACAAAGGAAGATCAGCTCTATCTGATTATCGGTGCAGG
>SBHI01000057.1 GCA_006226225.1 Alphaproteobacteria bacterium | reverse complement strand
GAAAAGGAAAACTTCATCCTCAGCGTTACCGCCAAAGGTTACGGCAAGCGCACATCCTCTTACGAATACCGCACTTCGAAACGCGGCGGTCAGGGTGTCTGGAATATGAAGCTGGGCAAAAAGAACGGCACGGAAGTCGTCCGCTCTTTCTGTGTCGAGGATGGCGATCAGATTATGATGGTCACCGATGGCGGCCAGATTATCCGGATGCCGGTTGACGGCATCCGCTTTGCCGGACGTCAGACACAAGGTGTCACACTGTTCCGCGTTGCCGAGGATGAGGAAGTCGTCTCCGTCGCCGTTGTCCGTGATGACAGCGAGGACGAGGATACGGACGAAAACCTCGCCGCCGCAACAGAGACAGAAGACGGCGATACCGCAGCAACAGAAAGCGAAGAAGAGTAAAAAATGCGCTGTGCAGTCTATCCGGGAAGTTTTGACCCCGTCACCTTCGGGCATCTTGATATTATCCAGCGTGCGTCAAAACTGGCCGACCGCATTGTAATCGGCATTGCCGCCCATTCCGGTAAAACACCGCTTTTTACCGTTGCCGAGCGTATTGATCTTCTCAATGACGTCTTGAAAGACACAACCCTACCCGGAAAATGCGAAGTGGTCGTGGAAGGCTTCGATACGCTACTGATCCATTTCATGAACAAACATAAGGCACAGATGGTTGTCCGCGGCGTGCGGCAATATTCCGATTTTGAATATGAGGCGCAGATGTCAGCCCTCAACGCGAAACTCTCCAACCGCGATATTGAAACCGTCTTTCTGGCCGCCAATCCCGAATATCAATCTATCGCCTCGCGCTTTATCAAACAGGTCGCGCAGCTGGGCGGAGATGTCTCCCCCTTCGTGCCGCCGCAAATCGTTGCCGCGCTAGAGAAAAAATCCTAAACCATATAGCCAGCCGCCGCGAATTCAGGCGGTGTGACATCGGCGAAAATTCTGCCAAAACCGCCACGGCGGTTTTCACGGTCATATTTATTGTCATCATCGCGGCTATCCGCCATCACCATATCATGGATGGTTGAGGTCATTTCCGCTGCCGCCCAGATCAAAGCGGGAGAAAGGTTTTGCCCCGTCACAGGGCCGCCGCCCGCACGCCCATAGGCAGGGCGCGGCGTATAGGTTTCAGCGGACGCAACTTCGATTGCCGCAGTTCCCGCATCCGCCGTCATAACAGCGTCAGAGGTGCCTTCCGTTGAAAACTGTTTCAGAACATTTTTGCTGAATTTTCCGGCCAGCAGCGCATAGACATCGGAGACGCTGCGCGCCTTGCCGCCTGCGCGGTCGTAAAAGACAGCACTATTGGCTTTTGCCGCCTCCGGCAGCAGCGCATCGGCTTTTTTCTGCGGCGCATGCGCCAATGTTTTCAAAAACTGCGTTGCGCCGCCTGCACCCAGAAAATGCGCCATGTAAAGATCAGCGGCATCAACCTTGCGCCCCAAACGGGATTCCAGACGGCTGCCGTTTTCCGCCGCCATTTCCGCCGCCATCAGCGAGGATTTTTCAGGGTCTTTGCGCAAATTCAGAATTTCAAGCCGCATCGCCGCATCCTTGACAAAGGCGCGGCCGCTTTTGGTAACACCGATTTTCTCGGCATAATCGCTCATACCGTGTTTGGCACCGTGTTTTTTAACCATTTGCAGCCATGTCTGATCCAGAAACTGGAACAACCCCGTCGCGCTGCTGCTTTTGGCGCGCGCTTTCGGGTTAAAACTGCTTTCGGCGGATGCCTGCGCCATCAGATAGGAAAAATCGACCCCTGTTTTCGCGCTGGCATTTTTAATGGCGTTCAATACGGCTTTAGGCGCAACAGATTGATATTTCTGTGCATTTGCCGTTACTTGTGCTGCGTTATGCTGCGTCATGGAACTTTGCTCCGTTTTTTACATCATCTCTCGGAAAGAAATGTTGCAAAAACCGTGCCAGTTCTGCCGTCTATCGGGATTTTAAGGGTGGTTTTCGTCCAGCTCGTCACGGGTGAACTGTACCGACTCTCCGCAGCCGCAAGCCGAGGAAACATTCGGATTATCAAAGACAAAGCCGGATTTGAAACCGTCATCGGAAAAATCCATGACGGAGCCAAGCAGATACATCAGCGCACTGCGGTCAATGTAAATCTTAACACCGTTCTGTTCGACAAGCGTATCCGTTTCGGGCAGATCACCGCTTTTCGCATAGTCAAACTGGTATTTATGACCGGAACATCCTGCCGAAACAATGCTGACACGCAGCCCTTCCGCCGCCTCCGGTGCGGCCTCCAGCAGTTCTTTCACATGTTCTGCGGCTTTTTCCGTTAATGTAATCGCGTCTTTCATGCTTTTATCTCCTGTCATCACAATTAGATTAGTCAGTCTTCGTGAGATGGCTAGGCGCAAGAAGCGAAATGTACAACATGTACATAAGCGACGCAGCAACAACGCCATATCCGAAGAACGGCTAATCTAAAACATGTTCAGTTGCAGTTTTGCCGTTTCTGCCATCATGGCCGGATTCCACGGCGGATCCCAAACCAGATCAACCGTGACATTCTTTTTCTGCCCGATGTCTTCAACCGTGCGCACGGCTTCTTCGACCATACCGGGCATTTCCCCCGCAACGGGGCAGCCGGGTGCCGTCAGGCTCATTTTCACGGCAACGTTATTATCTTGATCGATATCCACGCGGTAAATCAGCCCCAGCTCGTATAAATTCACCGGAATTTCCGGGTCATAGACCTCGCGGATGGCCGCTTCGATTGCAGGCCACAGCGGGTGCGCTTCCGGCACATCGGCAAATGGCGGTCTTGCCATTTCTTCCATTTCGTCGCCCAAAGCATCCTCCAGCATTTCCTTGCTTGCCACGGCTTCTCTTCCCATCATGGTTTTCTACCTTATT
>SBHI01000154.1 GCA_006226225.1 Alphaproteobacteria bacterium | reverse complement strand
GTCAGTCCGGCGGCAACAATGCCGGTCGCCGCAGTGGATGTATCGAAAAAACCGGCAAGTGCTGATAAAAACCCCATGAAAACATCCCGTCCTGTCTGAAAGCGTACCTCTGCTTCCAGAATAGGACGGTTGTTTTAAGATTCCCTAAATGTGCTTAGGCCCAATTGCCAAAACGGACGCCGCGGAGCTTGTCCTGAAAGGCGTGTTTTGGTGCGCCTGTCTGTAGTTTTTTCAAACGGGCTTTTTCTTCGGTGTAGTCGGCTGTGGATTGCAGCGCCGTCCAGCGTTCCAGAAGGGCAATGGCCTGCTCTTCGCTATGCAGCGAAACGCCCAGCGTGACGCGGTTCTGCCATTTGATGCGCGGTCTGGCATCAAAAGCGTCCAGTAAAGGCTCCATGCCTTTTTGTACCGTCATCATGGCGGTGACGTCGGGCTTGCCGTGATCGTCAAAAGCGACATTGATTTGCAGGGCAAAGATGTTGTCATCACCGTAATGATCCTGCGGCAGATCGAAACGTGCGGAGCGCATTGTCAGCGTTGTGCTGGAAATCTCGCTGCCGTCACGGACATGTTCGGTTTTAAAAGCCCAGCTTTTCGCCGTTGCCAACTCTTCCGCCAGCGCGTGAAAGACCGGCAGGACGGCTTTGACCTGTTTTTCTTGTGCGG
Organism: Alphaproteobacteria bacterium; assembly: GCA_006226225.1. Classification (GTDB taxonomy): domain Bacteria; phylum Pseudomonadota; class Alphaproteobacteria; order Micavibrionales; family CSBR16-224; genus CSBR16-224. Next base: position 2,229 of record SBHI01000154.1, on the reverse strand, counting down.
CATCCTGCGCAGCATTGGCAAGGCGCAGGCTGTGACGGTCGGCGGTACGCTTTTTCGCCGGATGGGTTTGTTCGTATTGTCGTTTGATCTCGGTGACATCTGTCGTTGTTTTTTCAACGCGCGCGTTGAACCAGTCCAGAAGCTTTGAAGCCATGGTTTTTCCTCCTCTAAGATTTTTTTAAGGTCTTGTTTCTTTTTTTCTTATTGTTAAATTTAAATTAACATAATCACAGACCAGAATCCAGAAAAAAATGCATCAAATCATTAAAAAAAGCGGCTTTTTGCCGCTTTTTTCGTTATTTCCGTTATGACGGGTTCTTCTTAGGCGGTTGCGCCTGTGTTTTTACCGCTTTTTACTTTTTTTTCGCCACTTTTGGGTGTGTCCCGCTCCAGCAGCCATGCCGCGATTTCTTCCGTCATGCGGGTGACAGCGGCGCTGTCATCGCCTTCGGCCATAACGCGGATCAGCGGTTCCGTACCTGATTTACGTACCAGAATGCGGCCTTTACCCTTCAGAAGCGATTCCTGATGTGCCAGATATCCGGCGACTTCCGGCGTATCCAGATCAATACTGTGTTTGAAGCGGATATTCTTCAGGATTTGCGGAACAGGGGTGAATACACCGCCGATTTTGCTGGCGGGCAGTTTTTTGCGGCGCATAATGCTGAGGACTTGTAAAGCGGCCAGTGTACCGTCACCTGTTGTGCCGTAATCACCCAGAATGATATGACCGGATTGTTCGCCACCCAGATTATAACCGTTGCTGCGCATGTGATCGACAACATAACGGTCACCGACCGGCATACGTTTTAAGGCGATGTCCAGATCATTCAGGTAACGTTCCAGTCCCAGATTGGACATGACGGTCGCGACAACGGCCTCGCCTTTCAGCGTGCCTGTTTCGTGCCAGTCGGCGGCAATCAATGCCATCAGCTGGTCACCGTCGATCACCTCGCCTTTTTCGTCACACATGATGACGCGGTCGGCATCACCGTCCAGCGCGATGCCGATATCGGCGCGGTTCTGGACAACGGCTTTGCACAAAGCGGCAGGATCGGTCGCACCGCAGTTTTTATTGATGTTGAAACCATTGGGAGAGGTCGACAGGGAAATGACATCTGCACCCAGCTCCCATAGTACTTTCGGCGCGGTTTTATAGGCGGCACCATTGGCACAATCGACCACGATACGCAGCCCGTCCAGACGCAGGTCTTTTGGGAAGGTGGCTTTGGCATGTTCGATATAGCGGCCGCTTTCATCTTCCAGACGGGCAGCACGGCCCAGATTTTCAGGCGCAGCGCGGAAAGAAGTCAGCAGCGGGTCATCCATCAATTGTTCGATTTGCAGTTCGATGTCATCGGACAGCTTATAACCGTCCGCACCAAAAAGCTTGATGCCGTTATCTTCAAACGGGTTGTGAGAGGCGGAAATCATCACGCCGAGATCTGCGCGCAGGGAGCGTGTCAGCATCGCAACAGCCGGTGTCGGTACCGGGCCGAGCAACACGACATCCATGCCCATGGAAATAAAGCCCGCCATCATTGCAGGTTCGATTAGATAACCGGACAGACGCGTATCCTTACCGATCACGACCTTATGACGGTGGTCGCCGCCGCGCAGCATATGTGCGGTCGCCATCGCGGCTCTCATTGCGGTTTCGGGGGTCATCGGTTCGACATTCGCGGTGCCGCGGATGCCGTCGGTTCCAAAATACTGACGCGTCATATGCTGCTCAATCTCTCTTATTTCTGTTTTTATTTTATGTTTTTCGTGGAAACGGCTGGAGAATAGCCTTTTTAACCGTGAAAAGCAACTTGTGCCTTTCCATGCTATCATTTTTCCAGAGTCAGGCGCAAGACGTCATAATATTTGACATAATACTAGGTAACGTGATATAAAGAAGGAACGCAAAAATCAGGCAAAAACGGATAAAATCATGGATGATCTGGCAACACGGGTAAAAAACTTTCTAAAAACCGTTGAACGCAATGGCGGTGGTGATTTTTTCGTGCCGATTGACACATCTATGCGGGATTTTGCCGTGAAAAACTTTATTGATTGCGCTTATGAAACTTATGAACAGCCTGACGGTTTGACGGCGGTTGAGGTCTCTAATTTTGTTCGTGCCGTACATTCATTATCCGTATTTGGAAATCCGGACTCGCCCGCACATGAGGTTTTTCCCGAAGAATCAGAGCAAGCGCAGAAACTGACCGCAATTTTTCAGAC
>SBHI01000060.1 GCA_006226225.1 Alphaproteobacteria bacterium | reverse complement strand
GCGCGGGCTTTGGCCGCTTTGCCACAGTTGTTGGGTTATGCAGCGCCGCTTTTAAAAGAAGGCGGGCGCTGTGTTTTTTTAAAGGGCCAGATGGCGGAGGAAGAACTTGCCGCAGCGAAAGAAAATTGGAGTTTTTCTTTTGAAAAACAGCAAACTATAAGCGGTGGAGATGGTGTTGTACTTGTATTGAAGGACATTGCGCAAAAGTAAAATGTTTCACGTGAAACATTTTCTGCTGGAACGCGGCGTTAAATTCCTGTATCAATAATACCCATCATGACAAGAAAAAAGACAGACACACATTTCATTAGTATTGCAAACCAAAAGGGCGGTGTTGGTAAAACAACGACCGCAGTGAATCTTGCAACAGCTTTAGCAGCTGTCGGGCGGCGGGTTTTACTGGTTGACCTTGATCCACAAGGAAACGCCTCTACCGGTTTCGGTATTGACCGCGCCAGCCGTGTGAACGGCACATATGAAGTATTGTTTGGAGAATGTGGTGTTGCTGAGGCGGCTGTTGAAACCCGCGTACCGCGCCTGTTTGTTATCCCGTCATCAGTGCATTTGTCTGGCGCGGAAATCGAGCTCGTGGATGCGAAAAACCGTGAATCGCGTTTACGCAAGGCTTTCGAAAAATATGACGGCACGGGATTTGATTATGTGCTATTTGACTGCCCGCCGTCACTTAACCTATTGACTTTAAATGCACTTGTCTGCTCGGATGGGGTGATTGTTCCCTTGCAGTGTGAATTTTATGCATTGGAAGGTCTGGCCCATCTGGTTCGTACGATTGAGCGGGTTTGCAGCAGCTTCAATGGTAAGCTGTCGCTGGAAGGTATTGTTCTGACAATGTATGATAAACGGAATAATCTTTCCGGTCAGGTCGCGGAAGATGTGCGCGCGCATTTTGGGGATAAAGTGTTTAAAGCAGTAATTCCACGCAATGTTCGTATTTCCGAGGCTCCATCTTACGGCTTACCGGCAATTGTTTATGATATGCGTTGTCCGGGATCGCAGGCATATATTCAGCTGGCGCGGGAAGTATTGCGCCGCCATAACCACGCAAAAACAGAGAAAAGAAAAGGGCAGGAGGCAGCATGAGTGGACAGTCGTCACAGATGAAAAAGAAAAAGCGTGGCGGTCTTGGTCGCGGCCTTGATGCCTTGTTTCAGGATGGTGCATCCGATTATGCCGATTTTGCGGCAGCTTTGGTGGAAGATGCGGATGAGGTGGAATTGTCGGGCTCTGTTGAAAACGCCGCCCGTAAATCTGGCGTAAAAATTCAAGAACTTCCTGTTGTTGCATTGGTGCCTGGAAAATATCAGCCGCGCAGACATTTTGCTGATGAAAAAATGAAGCAACTGGTTGAATCGGTGAAAATTCACGGTGTGTTGCAACCGCTTTTGGTGCGCCCGCTGGAGGGAGGAAGTTACGAAATTGTTGCCGGAGAACGCCGTTGGCGTGCGGCACAGGAAGCACAGCTGCATAAACTGCCTGTTGTCATTAAAGAAATTGATGACCGCACAGCTTTGGAAATAGCCCTGATTGAAAACTTGCAGCGCCAGGACTTAAATCCCGTGGAAGAGGCGGAGGGGTATCAGCGCCTGATTGAGGAGTTTTCTTACCGTCAGGAAGATTTGGCTGGACAGCTAGGTAAAAGCCGCAGTCACGTTGCCAATACACTGCGTTTGTTGAAATTACCAGCCGCTGTTGCGGATTACCTGCGTGAGGGGTTGCTCAGTGCCGGACATGCCCGTGCGATTTTAGGGGCGCCGAATATGAAAGAGTTGGCGGATATTGTTGTAAAACAAGGTCTTAGTGTGCGCGAAACAGAACGGCGCGTTGCAGGAGGGGCCATAAGCAAAACGGCAAAAAAAGCGGCTGCAAAACCGGAAAAGAAAAGCATTGATTTGATCGCATTGGAGGACAAACTGACGGGGCAGCTGGGACTGAAAGTCACAATTGATCCTGAAAACGGTCATCCGGAGCGTGGAACAATTACCATTGCTTATCGCGACTTAGATCAGTTGGATGGTTTATTGCGGAAATTTTCCGCTTAATTTAAATTGACAAGGGCATATGTAATATATAGGATGGCTCTGGTCAATCACCCGAAATATTTGTAAAAAGAGATTCCAAAGAACAACACGAATGAGGAAAGAAGCACAATGATCCCGAAATTTACATTGGCAAAACTGGGTATAACTTTTGCGAAGGCTGTTAGCAAGCACCGCAAAAAGATTCTTCATGTCGGTGATGTCGAGCTTTTGGTGCGCGACCTTGGTCAGGCATTGAATGACCAGCATCATACGCTGATTAACCCGCGTAACAGCACAATTGAAACCGCTTACGAGATTCTTCCGCAAATGGCGGAAGTTCGCGTGCTGACGGGTGTTGTGCGAAAACATCTGAATATTGATCCGCAAAAAGATCATGTTGAGGCTTTGAAAGAGGTCGTCGAAAAAATGGAAGCGGAAGGCAGTGATGCTGCTGATGACATCAAGGATAATTTGAAATGGCTTGATGAGTTCTATTCCAGCGATGAAGCAAAAGAGCTGATGACGATGGAAGTTACGGAAGTTGAAACGCCTGGTGGTCTGCTGGATTATAAAGGTGCGTTTAAGACCGTTAAGCAGGCGGCTAGCCGCGCTTTTGACGAAACAATGAAGGCACATAAATTTATGTCTCTGGCAAAAAAATTCGAAGAAATGCAGCGCCGCGAAAAACGCGAGGCAGAAAAAGCCGCGAAAAACCCGGATACGGCTTCCGATGCAACCGCAGCGACGAAATCGGATAATGATAATAATACAGCGCGTCCGGCACCGAAAAAACCGGACAATAAGAAACAGCCGTAAATCTGTTTTTGCAAAAAAAATTCCGCCCTGCGCGGAACTGTGATAGAAGAGACCGCTGGGAGGACCTGGCGGTTTCTTTCATTTTAACATCCCGCATGGGTGGAACTTAAAATAAAACAGGCGGAAAAACCATGAAGCCCGAACCGACACAGCGGGAAAGTCTTGAAAATATTCCTGCATATCGTGATTTTATAAAGCATTACGGTGTTGTTGCCGGCGCGGAAGCACTTGTCTTAAAGGATTTGTCAGTGAATCCCGCCCACCCGCCGCTTTATATCGCCGCTGATGAAGAAGAAATGCGGCAAGTGGAGACAATGCTTGGTTTCCTGGGGGTAGAGGGGGATATTGTTTGTTTTCCGGCATGGGACTGCCTGCCCTATGATCGTGTTTCACCGACAAGTGGCGTTTCCGGCGCACGACTGGAAGCCTTGTCTTATTTATTGCATCGGAAAAAAGACCGCCCGGTTATTATACTAACGACAGTAAACGCGATCGTGCAGAAAGTACTACCGCGCAATGTGTTGAAAGAGACGGCCTTTAGCATTAAAAAAAGTGGCTTTCTGGATATGGAGGCGCTGACGGCTTATCTTGTCGCAAACGGCTATCATCGTGTCGAAACCGTACGCGAAGCTGGAGAATATGCGGTGCGCGGCAGTATTTTTGATGTTTTTCCAGCAAATGAAGACGCGCCTCTGCGAATTGACCTGTTCGGAGAGGAGATAGAGTCTCTGAAAAACTTTGACCCGCTGACACAGCGCAGTACGGGGGAGGCTGCGGGTTTCTCGCTGCAGCCGGTATCGGAAATCTTTCTGAATGAAAAAACAATCAAATATTTTCGGGGCGCTTACCGCGCCCTGTTCGGGGCAGTGACACAAAAAGAAGACGACCCCGTCTATAATGCTGTCAGCGAGGGACGAAAAATTGCGGGATTGGAGCATTGGCTGCCGCTGTTCTACGAAAATATGGACGTTTTGACGGATTATGTGCCGGAAGCTGTGTTGGTTTTTGGTGAAAATGCGGAGGCTGCGCGTCAAAACAGGCTTGAGCAAATTTACGACTTTTACGAAGCACGGCGCGAAAATATGGCGGAAAGCAGCTTTTCCGCGCCCTATAAGCCGATTCCTGCAGGGCGCCATTATATTGACCACAACCATTGGACGGGAATGCTGGATGCGGTAAACGCGGTACATTTTCTTCTGCCTTTTCCCGCGCCGGGAGAAGACCAACAACAAACAACTGTGGCGCGGCGTGGGCGCGACTTTTCCGATGTGCGCGTACAGGATGGCGCAAATGTGTATGGTGCATTGATCTCACACATACGGGATCTGACAAAAAAGAACCGGCGGGTATTAATCGCAGGATATAGTGATGGTGCTTGCAAAAGAATGCAGACGGTTTTGGAACAGCACGGCTTTGGCGCGGTACTGTCGGTCGGGTCTTTCGACAGTTTTATGGCGCTAAAGAAAAATACGGTCGGCACGGCAGTGCTACCGCTGGAGCGCGGGTTCGAAGCTACTGATTTTATTGTAATAACCGAGCAGGATGTTCTGGGAGATCGTTTGGTTCGTCCGGCAGGACAAAAGAAGAAATCCCGCAAATTACAGGATGTTCTGGAAGACCTGTCTGTTTTGAATGATGGTGATTACGTTGTGCATGAAGAACACGGTATCGGCGTTTTCAGTGGTCTTGAAACATTATCGGTCGGGCATGCAGCACATGATTTCTTGAAAATACTGTACGCAGGCGGTGATAAACTGTACGTGCCTGTCGAACATATCGAGGTTTTGTCACGTTACGGCAGTGACAGCGCGTCTGTGGCGCTGGACCGACTTGGCGGTGCAGGATGGCAAAGCCGTAAGGCGAAGATCAAAAAAGACCTTTTGGCAATGGCAGAGGAGCTGATGAAAATTGCCGCGGCACGCATTCTGAATAAAACCGATTCCCTGCATGTTGCCGACGGATTGTATCAGGAATTTGCAGCGCGTTTCCCTTATCCTGAAACGGAAGACCAAGAAAGCGCGATTACTGATGTTTTGGCGGATCTGGAGCAAGATCACGCCATGGACAGATTGATTTGCGGCGATGTTGGTTTCGGCAAGACGGAGGTGGCGCTGCGCGGAGCTTTTGTCGCGGCAATGTCCGGTGTGCAGGTGGCAATTCTTGCGCCGACAACATTGCTGTGCCGCCAGCATTATCAGGGCTTTCACGAGCGTTTTCGCGGCTTTGGCCTAAAAATCGTGCAGCTTTCACGGCTTGTTTCCGCAAAAGAGGCCAAACAGACGCGGGAGGGGCTGAAAGACGGCAGTATTAACGTCGTGGTCGGTACTCATGCGCTGCTCAGTGATAAAATTGATTTTGCGCATCTTGGGTTGCTGGTTGTTGATGAAGAGCAGCGTTTTGGAGTGAAACAAAAGGAAAAACTGAAAAAGCTGCGTTCACAAGTCCATGTTTTGACAATGACGGCGACACCGATTCCGCGCACGATGCAGCTTTCAATGGCTGGCGTGCGGGATATGAGCTTGATTACCACGCCTCCGGTTGATCGTCTGGCAGTGCGGACGTATGTATCGGTCTATGATTCCGTTATTATTCGCGAGGCATTGATGCGTGAGCACCACCGGGGCGGGCAGTCTTTCTACGTTTGTCCGCGTGTGGCGGATATTTCCAAACTGGAGAAACAGTTGCAGGAGCTAGTGCCGGAACTGAAATTTGTGACAGCGCACGGGCAAATGGCGACGGAAGAACTGGAGAACCGCGTATCCGCTTTTTACGATGGTAAGTACGATATTCTGCTGGCGACAACGATTATCGAGTCCGGCCTTGATATTCCCAATGCTAACACGATGGTGATTCACCGCGCGGATATGTTCGGATTGGCACAGCTTTATCAGTTGCGCGGACGAATTGGGCGGTCGAAACAGCGCGGTTATGCCTATCTGACATATGATGCGCGGAAACCTCTGACAAAAACGGCCCTACAACGCTTGGAGGTGATCGAACGGCTGGATACGCTGGGTGCGGGCTTCCAGCTGGCCAGCCATGATCTGGATATTCGCGGTGCGGGGAACTTGCTGGGAGAAGATCAATCAGGCCATATCCGCGAGATCGGGGTCGAGCTTTACCAGAAAATGTTGGAAGAGGCTGTGGCGGAAATTCGCTTTAAAAATGCAGCTGGCAGCGGTGAGGAGGAGCAGGCCGTGCGCCATGAATGGACACCGCAGATTAATTTGGGAATTGCGGTCATGATTCCCGAACGTTATGTCAGTGACTTGCATTTGCGCCTGTCTCTCTACCGCCGTCTTGGCACGCTGGAGACAGAAGAGGAAATTGACAGTTTTGCCGCAGAGATGATCGACCGTTTCGGTGATTTGCCGGGCGAAGTGGAAAATCTGCTGCAAACGGTGACGATCAAGCATTTGTGCCGCCGTGCAGGTGTTGAAAAACTGGAAGCTGGGCCAAAGGGGGCGACGGTTTCATTTTATAAAAACGAATTTGCAGCTGTTGAACGGCTGGTCGGTTATATCCAGAGATCAGTAGGAACCGTTAAATTGCGCCCTGACCAAAGCCTTGCCTATATTCGTAGTTGGGATGACCCGGGGATGCGGGTTCAGGGCAGTAAGCGGATTTTGCAGGAGCTGATTGCGTTACTGGAAGGTAAATCACCGCCGTAATAAAAGCCGTAATAAAAGAAAAAGGCCGGATTGCTCCGGCCTTTTTGTATTCAGTCTTGTGAAAAAATCTTAGCGTTTTCTGCCGCCGAAGAATTTTTTCATTTTGTCTTTTGCGGCCTGTGTCGCCATTTTGCCGACAGCTTTACCTGTTTCAACAGCGCCTTTGACATCTTTTTTCAGTTTTTCCTGAACGTCAGGGTTTTTCAGACCATCAGCAACATGTGACAGCGCGTCTGCTGCATCATGCAGTTTTTCACGGGCGTTGCCGATCGCATCATCGAAAGAGTCTTTCAGTTTTGCGGAAGGTGTATTCGGGGACGGCTTGCCGCCATCCAGATCAGCATCATTTTCCGCATCATTGGCCGGGCCGTTTTTTTTCGCGGCAATGGCTTCCAGAACAGCAATCGGGTCGCCGCCGGTGTTTTGCAGATCGTCCTGCGTCAATGCGCCGGTCATCATTGCAGTTTTGAACAATGTATCCAGTGCTTCACCTTTATCGGCAGCATCTTCATCTGTGACAAGGCCAAGTTCCAGAGCTTTGTCAAAAATGGCATTGACGATTTTCTTGCCGGTTTCTTCCATTTGGCGGGCGATTTCGGCGGGGTCTTTCGTCAGGGCATCATCAATAAAAGCATTCAAGTCGCTTTTCGGCAATGCGCCGGAAACGCCGGAAACAGCCGTACCTTCTTTGAATACAACCAGTGTCGGCATAGAGCGGACACCGTATTTCGCAGCGATCTCGGGATCGGCATCAACGTCGATTTTAACGACTTTCAGCTCATCGGCGCGCTCGCCTGCGATTTCATCAATGGTCGGTGCCAAAGATTTGCACGGGCCGCACCAATCGGCGTAGAAATCGACCAAAACGGGTTTATCTGATTTGAGAACTTCTGCCTCGAAATTGTCTTTTGTAACTTGCAGGACGGATGACATATTTGAAAATCCTTTCATTTTCGTAATTTTTTACCTAGCCTCAGGAGGGATTCGTAACATGCGCCCATGCGGACTGTCAAGGTTATCCGTAAAATAAAAACAGGGAAAACAGGCTTATGCTGCATCATATTGAAATATATGTGTCCGATTTTGAAAAAACAGCGGCATTCTGGGGCTGGCTATTGGAAGAAGAGCTGGGTTATGTGCCCCATCAAAGCTGGAATAACGGTGCATTTGACTGTGGTAAAAGCTGGCGAAACGGCGCGCATTATCTGGTCTTTGTACAAACACGGGAAAAATATTTGGAGGACGGGTACAACCGGGTCCGCACAGGGCTGAATCATTTGGCCTTTTATGGGCGGGATAAAGCGCATATTGACGGTTTGACGGAAAAGCTACGAAAACGCGGTGTGGCGCTACTGTATCAGGAGAAATATCCCCATGCTGGCGGCGGGGACACTTATGCGGTATATTTTGAAGACCCTGACCGTATCAAGGTAGAAATTGTTGTGCCGGAAAACAGCGGCAACGAAAAAATCAGGAAGGACTAAGTTGGACATGGCACTTTGGAAAAAAATGCTGACCGGTATCTTTTCCGGATTGTTGGCCGGATATATGATCTCGCCGCATGGCGGGCAGATATTGAACGAAAAAACGCTGGAAACGGTTCTTCCCTGGATATCTTTGCCAGGAAATGTGTTTATGGCACTGATCAGCATGATTGTTGTACCTCTGGTGGTCAGTTCTGTCACTTTGGCGGTGGTCTCGGGGCGTGATGTCGAGCATTTGCGCAATACCGGCATCGGGGTCGGGCTTTATTTTGTAGCGACGACAATTTTTGCCGTTGTTGTCGGCGTTGCCATTGCCACAATTGTGCAGCCGGGGCGTTATGTGCCGCAAGAGCTTCTTGCTGATGCGGGAACAAGGGCGGCATCGCTGGGAGATTTGCCAATTGTGCAGGATCGTCCGCCTTTGCCGCAGATGATCATGTCGATTTTCCCCGTTAACCCGGTGAAGGCTTTGTTCGACAAGGCGATGCTGCAAATCGTGATTGGTGCTGTGCTGCTGGGAGTCGCCTTATTGTCAATCGGGCAGAAGCGCGCCGCGCCGCTGGTATCTTTCATGGAATCCTTGCAGGCGGTATCGATGAAATTTGTCGACTGGGCGATGCTGATTGCGCCTTATGCCGTTTTTTCATTCTTATGCGGATTAACGGCGCAGTTGGGCGTAGATACGTTGAAGGCGATGTCGGTCTATATGGGTTGCGTGCTGGCGGGGCTTTTGGCATTGCTGGCTTTTTATCTGACACTCGTGACTGTGATCGGGCGGCGCAGTCCACTTTTGTTTTTAAAACATATCCGCGATGCACAAATTCTAGCCTTTTCTTCGTCAAGCTCGGCGGCAACAATGCCGATTACATTGCGTGTGGCAGAAGATAACTTGAAACTGCGCCCTGAAATTGCCGATTTTGTTATTCCGCTCGGCACGACCATCAATATGGACGGAACAGCGATTTATCAGATGATCGCGGCATTATTTCTGGCGCAGGTCTTTGGAATTGACCTGACATTGACGGAAACCTGCGTTTTGGCAGTGACAATCGTCGGCGCGTCGGTCGGCTCGCCTGGGACGCCGGGGGTTGGGTTGGTGATCTTATCCACCATTCTGCACAATATCGGTGTGACAGCGGAAGGGATTGCAATGATTTTGGCCGTCGACCGTATTCTGGATATGTGCCGGACAACCATCAATGTCACAGGCGACCTAACAGCCAGTGTTGTGATGAATAAGCTGATTAAGCCTTAAGCAATAATATCGGGAAGCAGCAGCGATTCGAGTTTTGAAATCTGGTCTTTCAGTGCCAGCTTGCGCTTTTTCAGTCTTTGCATACGCAGAAAATCCACCGGCGGCGTATCGGCCAACTGGCTGATTACGACATCAAGATCCCGGTGCTCCATCTTCAGCTGTTCCAGCATCTCGTGGAGTTCTTCTTCATCATCCAGCATTGTAAATATTCAGTCCTGATAAAACTCTTGTTAAACCTATGCGGTAATACTAATAATAATACCAGCAATTCGTAAAGAAAACAAAAAGGAAATAGGGGTCTATGGCACAGAAAAAACGTATCGGAATTTTGACTAGCGGCGGTGACTGCGCAGGCTTGAACGCAGTTCTGCGGTCGGTTGTGCATGCGGGAACGCTTGCCGGTTATGAAATCATCGGCATTGAGGACGGTACGGCAGGTCTTTTGGAAACCCCTCACCGTTATCAGATTTTAACACCGCAAATGATGGATACCACGATCATGCGGCTTGGCGGCACGATTTTGGGTACAACAAACCGCGGGAATCCGTTTAACTTCCCGATGCCTGACGGCAGCTTTAAAGACCGCTCCAAAGAAATCACTGACGGTATTAAATCTTTGGGGTTAGAGGCTGTGATCGGGATTGGCGGTGACGGCAGTCTGGCAATTTTAAGAAAATTGGCACAGCAGGGCGGTTTTAACCTAATCGGCATTCCAAAAACCATTGATAACGATTTGGGCCGCACCGAACTTTCCGTCGGATTTGAAACCGCCGTTTGGACGGCGACCGAAGCGCTTGACCGCTTGCAGCCGACGGCCGCCAGCCATGACCGTGTGATGATTCTGGAGGTTATGGGCCGTGACGCAGGGCATATTGCCATCCAGTCAGGTATTGCTGGCGGTGCGGATATTATCCTCATTCCGGAAGTGCCGTATGATATGGATGTTGTCGCGAAAAAAATTATCTCTATCCGTGAAGATCAGGGGCGCAACTTTGCTTTGGTCATTGTCTCAGAGGCGGTAAAAACCGCGACCGGCAGTATGGTGCAGATGGAACATGCAGATGGCGAGAAACGTTACGGCGGTATCGGCCATTATTTTGCCGACAAAATTTCTAAAAAAACCGGTTTTGAAACCCGCGTCACAATTCTGGGACATGTTCAGCGCGGTTGTTCGCCGATTCCGGCAGACCGTCTGATTGCTTCTGCTTTTGGTGTGCGGGCGGTCGAGCTTGTAAAACAAGGGAAATTCGATTGTATGGTGGCTTGGTCGAACCGTGACGTGATTGAAGTGCCGATTGAGGAGGCGATTGAATCCTATCAGGCTGTGGAAACTGACGGATTGCTTGTTAAAACGGCACGGGCATTAGGAATTTGCCTTGGTGATGCGTAAAAGACGGGGCTGATGTGACGGAAAACCAAACAGATAGTGTAAAAGCGCCGGGAAAACATTTTGGTAGTTACGGTGAATTCTGGGATTTCTATCTGCAGGAACATAGTCGCAAAACAACCCGTGCCTTTCATATTGCCGGAACGGCGCTTGGTGTCGCAACGCTGGCTGTTGCCGCTGTAACACAAATCTGGGCGCTTCCTTTGATCGGTCTGGGATTGGCTTACGGCGCTGCATGGACATCTCACGCACTGGTCGAGCGCAACAAGCCAGCAACATTCTCCCATCCGCTTTGGTCTTTTGTTAGCGACTTTCGCATGACGGGACTGTGGTGTGCAGGTAAATTACAGGGAGAGATTGACCGCGCCTGTGGTTTGAAACAGTTTCGTCCCGGTGAAACACCGGTGCAATCCGTCAAATCCTCCTTACAGGATTTTCAGAAGACCCTGACAGTGTCTTTGAAAGGAGTTTTTGCGAAGAAGGCTGAAAAAACGGCGGAAAATAAAGAGGAGCCGTTACCAGCCCCTGCAAAACCATCACGAAATACGACGTTGAAATCTTAAAACAGACCGTTCTTTTTATGAATGGTCGGAACCTCGCCTTCATGTGGCGGCAGACCCTCTTCCTCATTCTTTTTCAGACGCTCGGCCTCGGCCTTGGCATCAACCAGAACAGGCTCTTCTTTATCTTTCTTCCAGAACAGGATGCGTTCGGTCAGGTTCTTTTCCTCGTTATAGAAGGTAATGTAACCGGCTTCGCGGTCAAGAATGTTGCGAATATCAGGGTTTGCGTAATAGGCTCCTGCTTTTTCCAGTAAAGCGGTTTCCGGCGGCAAGTTTTGTTTGTTATGTGCCTCATCCAGACCAAAAACAGCTTCTTTAGCCTGTTCAGGGCGGCGGTCACTGATGACTTCGGCATGCGGTTTATTTGGATCGGGCGGTAATAAATTATATTCCGGTGGCAGGCTGAGGGGCGCGCGTTTGACAACTGCAAACTCATCGGGAGAATTACGCCCGATTCCAAGCTGTTGTTTGACTTGCGAGCAACCGGCAATGAACGGTAAAAGGCTGAGCGCAAGGATAAAAGATATGAATGTTTTTTTATTCATTTTGCGCAAGATCCGCCTTTTTAAACATCTACGGTTAAGTAGGATTTTTTCTGTTCAAATAACACGGCCCAGGCAATGCCGATGGCACCGATGGTGATACATATATCAGCAAAGTTGAATACAGGGAAGTGAAAATCCCCGATGTGGAATTCGATAAAGTCAGCCACAGCGCGGAAGCGGATGCGGTCAATCGCATTACCGATGGCACCGCCAATAATCATACTGGTGGAAACCACGGTCAGAAAACGTTCAGCCATCGCCAGCCAGACCAGAAAACCCACAGAAATTGCAACGGAAATTCCTGTGAAAACATAAGCCATGATCGGCTCGTTTGTGTCCAGAAATCCAAAGCTAACACCCTGATTCCAAACCATATTTAAATTCAGAATAGGCAGTAATTCTCTGGTCAGAAAGGATTCACGCTCATCATAGAAATATTCCAGATGTTTCGGCGTCATAAACCACTCGGTAAAAGGCAGCAGGTCACGCTGTTCTTCCATGCGCAGAACCGTTTCGATCATCACCCATTTCATATATTGGTCTATGAAGATGATGCCGAGAATAAAAATCAGGCCGTATAGAAAGAAAAATTTGGAATTCGTCATAGGCTTTCCCGTTTGTTTTCCTGCTGCGTCAGCCATTCCGCAGTTTTTGCGGAAAGGGTTTGTGTTTGTGTCTCGTTTTCAGGTTGCAGGACGAGTGTTGCGCCTGCGGAGATGGGCGCCGTACAAAAACGCGCATCATAGAAAATTTTAACCAAATCGGGCGTATTGTGCAAAATAAAAACCTTCTGGATTGTATTTGATAGCTGGCCGTTTTCCGCGATATGTGCAAGCCCTGTATAACCACCTGATTTTGGCGATAAAAGTGCGGGGTTGGCGGTTTTTGCGGAAAGGCAGTTCAGTCCGGAGGGATCCGGCTGATTGTCCAAAACGGTTACGGGATAATGCCAGTTCCATCCTAATAGTGCATTGGTGGCGGCAATATCACCTTCACGGAGACAGTCGCGGATGCGGCTTGACGAAAAAATGTTATTCCCGTTATCTGTTACAAGTTTGAGAGTTTGCAGCTCAAACCCATAAGCTTCTCCCGCCTGTTTTAGAATATCAATATCCCCCAGACGGCTCTTGCCGAAACGGAAATCCTCACCAACGATGACTGTGCCGCAGCCGACGGTGCCGACGAGCAGGCTGCGGATAAAGTCCAGCGCGGACATTTCCGACAGCGCCGCATCAAACTGAACACTGTAAAGACAATCAATACCCTTTTCTTCCAGCAAGGCCGCTTTAGTATCATCATCAATCAATAAAAAAGGTTGCGCATCAGGTTGAAAGAACAGGCGCGGGTGAGGAGAAAAGCTCATCACAACTGCCGGAACTCCCTTTGCGGCGGCGAGCTCTCTTGTTTGGGACAAAAGCGCGGCATGGCCTTTGTGAACGCCGTCAAGATTACCGATAGCCAATACCGCGCCGGTACTGCGAAATTTTTCCTGCCCGATATCGGAGTTTGTAATAACAAAACGCTGCATAACGCGGTAAAACAAGCCCTGTATAAGTTAATTTGTATTGATGTTACAGGGTTTTATACTCTGTTATGAGGCTCTTGTGAATAGTGCTGTGCAAGAAAAGCGGTCTCACCGGAAAGATGTGACGGAACAGCCGTTTTTTGAGGGGGGCTGACAGAGGTGAGCAGTGTTTCTGGCAGATCTTTTCCTGTCGCATCAGCAACGGCACCGTTGACGATCCCCGCAGCCAGTCCCAATGGGCCGCCGAACAGAAATCCGCCTATGGCGCGGGCAGCAGGTTTGATTTCATCCCCTGTGATATTGCGGTAAAAACTGCTGACAATGGGAATGTGTTGCAGGGGGTTGATAATGTCGAGAAGGTCAAAAAAACTGAACTCACCGGGTTTGGCACTGGCATTCATATGGGTCATGCCCGCTGTGCGGTCATCGAAGTTACGAATTTTGGTGGAACCGGCAGTTTTTTCCGTGTCATTTTTGGGCGTAGCGGGTTGCGGCGGAAAATTTTTCCCGAAAACGGGCATATGTCCCGCTGTCCTGCCATTTGCGAACGGATTAACTGATGAAATTGCCATTTTGGCCGCACTCCTTTCTTTTCAGGAAAGAAGTGCTGCAAGAACCGTGCCAGATGGCTGTTTTTAAAGCTCGCTGAGTTTTTTACCGGGCAGAATCTGCTCTGCAGAAATATTGCATTCGATGATGCTGGGCTTTTTGCGGTCTGCTAGGGCAGCCTCCAGCGCGGCGTCAAATTCTTTATTGCCGTGTACAGCGAAGCCGTTTGCGCCAAAACTTTCCGCCCATGCGGCAAAGTCAGGATTTAACAATTCGGTGGCGCTGATGCGCCCGGGATAGCGTTTTTCCTGATGTGTGCGGATAGTGCCGAAAATGCCGTTATCAAAAACCAGCATGATCGGTGCGGCTTTCTGCTGGACAGCGCTGGCCAGTTCCTGCCCGTTCATCATAATGCCGCCGTCTCCAGCCATACCGATGACAATTCTGTCGGGGTGTTCCAATGCTGCGGCAAGCGCCGCCGGAAATCCGTAGCCCATCGCACCGCTTGTTGGTGCTAGTAGACGTCCGGGTCTGCCATAGGGCAGGTAGCGTTGCGCCCAGCAGCTGAAGTTTCCGGCATCTGTGGTAAAGATCACATTCTCGGGTAGGCGCTTTTGCAGGGCGTTAAAAATGTAATCCATATCCAGCGGGAATTTATCGGTGCTTTTGACGGTTGACCAGTCCAGATATTCCGCGCGTGCTTTTTCCCTGTGCTGGTTCCATGCAGGTTTTGCGGTGGGAAGGTTGTTTTTCCATGCGGCACAAAAAGCATCCGTTGCGGCAGCAATGCCCAGCGCGGGGGTGTAAACCTTACCGATTTCCGCACTTGATGTATGGATGTGCACAAGTGTTTGCTGTGAGGTTGGCGCTTGCAGCAATGTGTAACCCTGTGTAACGATTTCCGACAGCCGCGTGCCGATTGCCAGTACCAGATCAGCCTGTTTGACGCGGGAAATCAGTGCGGGGTTTGCGCCGGTGCCCAGTTCGCCGATAAAACTGTCATGCGCAGTCGGAAAAGCATCCTGACGGCGGAAACCTGTGGTAACAGACAGGCCGAGTTTTGCAGCTATTGCGGTAAAGTCTTCGACAGCCCGATCCGTCCACCCGCTGCCGCCGATCAGTGCCACGGGGTTTTCCGCCTTTTCGATCAGCGCATTCAGTTTTGCGAGGTCGTCTGCGGCAGGCGGATTGCCGGACAGCGGCATCGG
>SBHI01000129.1 GCA_006226225.1 Alphaproteobacteria bacterium | reverse complement strand
TTTTATGCGACTCTCGCGGTTTCAGCATTCCGCATTGCGTCAGAGTTTGTACTTGTTGAACTGCCCCTCGGCCCGCATATTCCAGCTTCGTTTTTTTTGAAGCAGCAAGGGCGCGACAGCGCGCCGGAATAATTGGATGTGGCTTTATGGGATTACATTACCGCAATAGAAACAAGTCTGTCAATAGTAAAACTTTCCGTAATGACAAGAAGTCATTTTATTTCGGCGGATGCGGAAAGCCGTAGCGGTCAAAGCGCCAATCACGAAAGGCAAAGCCGTAAGGTGCGCTCAGCGGCGGCCAGCTTTGGTCAAAATGCCATTGATTGCGATGGTTAAAGCGCATGGCTTTTTGCATCATGGTCAGATCCAGCCGCCATGCGCCGTCTTCAAAAACAAAGAAGAAGGGGGAGCATTGCCGTTCCTTCGGTGCATAGCGGATGACGGCATAGCCGTCTCCTATTCTGGTTTCGCCCGCACCACAGCGCCTGATACTGCGGGCCTCGTTATCCATTTGCGCAGGCGTGACCGTCCATTTTTTCAGCATGGCGCGGGTTCCGGCGCTGTAGATTGACAGAGACGGATTGGCATTGCGCTTTTCTCGTGCGGCAAGATAGGCCTGCAACACGACGGAGGGGTCGTTGCTTTCCGCGCGGACATCCGGCGCGTTTTGGAAGCTGTTATCCGCACCCTTACCAATATTGGCAGGATTTGCCGCGCCGCCGCCGATCGATTTGCTTTCCATCGGCGGGATGAATTCCTTCCCTGCGGCGGCATCCTGTGCGCGGGTGAAGATCAGCTCCGTCGTGGCCAGAATACCATCGGCGATCCTGTCTGTGCGGAAAAACGGAATCATCTGGCGGTGCTGTAAATAAGAGATAAAGGCGTCCGTGTAAACAGGTTCCAGCGCGGCGGAGACTTCCAGGCGGACTTCATTTTGTCCGGCATCAATCAGTAGCAGCAGCCCGCGCCCGCTTTTGCTGAAGCTGCCGACCTCCTGCTCGCGAAAAGCGGTATGGGACAGTTGATTGATATCGGTGGGGGTATCGTTTTTGACGGTCAGAACGCGGTAATCAATGTCATGGTCTTGCAGCAGTTTGGCGTGATATTGGTCAATGCCGGTCAATTGGTCCAGATCAAACAGATTAGCTTCGTCATAGACAGTCGGAAAGCGCGGCGGAACAAATTCAAGATCGGAAAAGGCAAATTGCAGCAGGCCGACGGCGATCATGATAAAACCGATACCTATTCCCGCTTTACGCCATGCTGCTTTGCCCATTATTCCCGCTCCTTATCCGTTATATTAAAAGGCCGGTTTGACGGATTTTTCGCTGCCGTCATCGGCTTCGAAATAAGCTTTGCGTTTAAAGCCGCCGACACTTGCCGCCAAAGAGCCGGGCATTTTGCGTGTCGCGCTGTTATAGTCGCGTACAGTTTCATTAAAGGCCATGCGGGCGACATTGATACGGTTTTCCGTGCCTTCGAACTGGTCTTGCAGTGTCAGGAAGTTATCGGCACTGCGCAGCTGCGGGTAGTTTTCGGCCAGACCAAACAGGCTGGTGACATTCGCCCGCAGGGTTCTCTGTGCATTTTCCAGCGCTGCCAAGGCTTCTTTATCTTCCAGCTTTTTATCCATATTTTTCATCGCATTCATGGCATTGGCGCGGCTTTGCGTGACTTCAACTAATACGGCTTCCTCGTGATCGGCATAGGCCTTGACTGTTTCGATCAAGCTGGGGATCAGATCGGCGCGGCGCTGATAGTTGCTTTCCACTTGCGACCATGCCGCCATGACATCCTCTTCCTTTTTCACAAGGTCGTTATAAAGATATGTGAATCCCAGCGCCGAGAAAACAATCGGCAGCAGGATGATAAACATACTCATTCCGGTTGTGACATTCTTGCTCATTTCGCCCACCTTTCCCGTTTGGTTCATGATTTCAGAGACGTTTTGAATAGTATCGGCATCCGGCGCAGGCCCCGCTCCACCCGTTGTAAAAAAGAAAACAGCGAGAATAGCCGCTGCGCCAATACCGGCGATTAATCCCATCGGCAGCGGACGTCGCGCGTTTTCAAAAACCGGGCTGTCCATCGCGCGGATGCTGGCACGCATTTCCTCCGCTTGTTCTACCGTGATTTTTCCTGATGTTTCCATCCGTGTAATCCGATCCTCAAAGCTCACCGTTTAACTCCTTTATTTGTCGCAATCCTTTTTCCGCCGATAATGTTCCGGCTTCGATTTGTTGCAGGATGTTTCCGATTTCCTTCTCATCCTCTTTTTTCAAGATGCGCATGGCATCAATGACGGCATCCAGTCTTTTACGCAAAGTGGGGTAGCTGATTTCCAGCACATCCGTCAATTCTTTCAGATTGCCGCCGCACAAAACAAGCGCCTCGACAAATTTTTGATGTTCCGGCGTTAGGCGCGCAAGGCGCGGGGCGCGGAATGATCCTTCAAGACAGACATCACAGCTGTGGCAGGACATCTGCGTTATTTCCAAGCGTTCTGTGCATATGGGACATTTCATCATATTTCCAGAATATCAAAAATAATTAGTATTGTCAATAATAATTTTAATATAATGAAAAAATATTCGTAATTATTTTAATAATATTAATTTCGCCTTTGTGGAATATCACTGCTTGAAACCGCGCGGCGCAGCGGTTATAGCTAGAAGGGAATGAAAATAAGGGAGAGTTTGTCATGAAAATCGGCGTTGTCGGATGCGGACAAGTGGGATCAGCCAGTGCCTATGCCTGCGCTTTGCGCGGTGTCGGTTCACAGCTGGTTCTTATTGATCACAATCCGGGTTTTGCCGCCGCGCAGGCCGAAGATATTTTGCATGCCACGCCTTTTGCGGCGCCTGTACGCGTGCGGGCGGGAGAATATGCTGATCTGGCAGGAGCGGGAATCGTGATGATTGCCGCCGGTGTCAGCCAGAAGCCGGGGGAAAC
>SBHI01000157.1 GCA_006226225.1 Alphaproteobacteria bacterium | reverse complement strand
GCAAGCACCAATTCATGTTTTGTCATTACTGCCAGCGCACCCAGCGCACCGCCTGAGGCCAGTGAACCGGTATCGCCCATAAAGACCATGGCGGGCGGGGCGTTGTACCACAGAAAGCCCAACCCTGCACCGATTAGTGCGCCGCAGAATACGGCAAGCTCACCTGTGCCGGGGACGTAATGGATTTGCAGATATTCGGCAAAAACGGCATGCCCCGCCAGATAGGAAATAATCCCGAAACAGCCGAAGGCGATCATCAAAGGCCCAATCGCCAGCCCGTCAAGGCCATCTGTCAGGTTAACGGCATTGGCCGTTCCAACAATGACGATGATGGCAAAGGGCAGGAAGAACCAGCCGAGATTGATCAGGATATCCTTAAAAAACGGGATGGCCAGTCCGGTACTCATCGGCGTGCCGGCAAAATGCATAAAGGCGCAGGTCGCGGCAAAGGCAATGGAACCCTCTAAAAACAGACGCAGTTTTCCCGGTAGTCCAAGATGGGTGCGCCCCGTCAGTTTCAGATAGTCATCAACAAAACCGATCAGCGCGAAACCGACAAAACAGCCCAATGCAATCCAGATATAGGGGTTCAGCACATTTGCCCACAATAATGTCGCCACACCTGCGGCAAGCAAAATCATAATGCCGCCCATGGTCGGCGTGCCTTTTTTCTTGAAATGGGTTTCGGGGCCATCCTCGCGGATCGGTTGACCCTCTCCCTGTTTTTTCTTCAGCCAGCGGATAATGGACGGGCCGCTGAGAAAACTGATGATCAGCGCCGTCATCAAGGCGCCGCCGGTGCGGAACGTAATATAACGGAACAGATTGAAGGCCTGGAAATTATCAGCCTGATCAGCCAACAGATTATACAGCATGTTCGCACGCCTTTTCCGTTTCGCAGGTTTTTTCGCTATCATCATTTCCGCTTCCGCCGCAGCGTCCGGGAACATGCATATCCTGCAAAGCTTGTACAACATAGGCCATACGGCTGCCGAGTGAACCTTTGACCAGTATAACATCGCCGGGACGAATAACGGCGGTCAGTAATTGCGCCAGCGTTTTACTGTCTTCGGCATATCCACCCTGCCATGCGGGCGGCACGATATTATAGAGTGCTTCCATCAATGGGCCACAGGCAAAAACCAGATCAGTTTTCGCTTTTAGAACGGGATTGACCAATTCAATATGCAGGCGTGCACCTTCCGCTCCCAGTTCCAGCATGTCACCCAGAACGGCAATGCGGCGCCCTTCTGCGGCGGGGGCGGACATTTCCAGCACGCGCAATGCCGCCTGCATGGAAATAGGGCTGGCATTATAGCTTTCATCAATGACGGTCACGGGAATATCGCTATCACCCAGAAAAACCGGGATGTGGTTGCCGCGTCCTTCAACAGGGGTAATTTGTTCCAGTGATTGGATGGCTTTCTCCATGTCGCAGCCCAATAGCTTCACGATCAGCAGAATGGGGAGAGAATTGAGAACAAAATGCTTACCCGGAACCGGCAGGTGATATTTATATTTTTCACCAAGAATTTTCACGGAAACGCGGCTGCCATCTGACAGTAGTGTACAATCGCGCAGGCGGGAATCCGCGCCTGAGCTTTCGCCGAATGTCACAATACGTCCCGCGCCGTAGTCTTCTGCTGCTTTTTCCATGATCGCCGCGTAGGGGTTGTCGGCGTTCACAACGGCGATACCGCCTTTTTCAATACCGTCTTCCATTGCCGAGAAAATTTCCGATTTGGCGTGGGCGATTTCCTCAATCGACTTGAAATTACCGATATGGGCAGGCTCTATGTTGGTGATAAGGGCAATATCCGGTGCGACCATCCGCGCCAGCGCCCCCATTTCTCCGACATGGTTGATGCCCATTTCAATGACGGCGAAATCGGCGTCTTTCGGCAGGTTCGCCAGTGTCAATGGTACGCCCCAATGATTATTGAAGCTTTTCTTGTTGGCGTGGCATTTGCCTTGATCGGACAGGATTGTGGATAGAAATTCCTTGGTGCTGGTTTTACCGACCGAGCCTGTGATGCCGATAACGCGCGCTATGCTGCGGCCACGTGCGGATGCTGCCAAATTGACCAGCCCTTCCAGCGTGTCATCAACAATAATAAAATTTCCGTCGGGAAAGTTTTCTGCGCCCGTTTCTTGCCACCAGACGCGACTGACCATAGCGGCACCGGCGCCTTTGTCCAGTACCTCGCCGACAAATTTATGCGCGTCGTGATTGGGGCCTTTCAAGGCAATGAAAAGACTGCCTGCCGGAACGTCACGGCTGTCATGGATGACCGCAGAAATCTCCGTACGGTCATTGCTTTGCCGTTTTTCGCCTTTGGCAGCGGCGGCCGCCTCGTCAAGTGTCCAGAGCATGGGCTTTTCTTTGCCTGTTTCTTGTTCTTATATTGCGCTCAAGTTATATCGCCAAGCCAGCATCGCCGTCAAGAGCGGAAAGCAGATCGCTATCTCGTGTTTTCGGTGCATCCAACCCCAGATGGCGGTAACCTTTATCGGCAATCACCCGTCCGCGCGGCGTACGCTGGATAAATCCCTGTTGCAGTAGGAAAGGTTCGATAACTTCTTCAATAACATCACGCTGCTCTGACAGTGCGGCGGAGAGTGTATCGGCACCAACCGGCCCGCCGCCATAGAAATCGACAATACATTGCATATAGCGGCGATCCATTCCGTCCAGACCTTCATGATCGACATCCATCCGTGACAGCGCCGCATCGGCTTCTTCTTTACCGATCACGGTTTTATCGCCGCTATTGACGAGGGCGAAGTCGCGCACGCGGCGGGTCAGGCGTACGGCAATTCGCGGGGTGCCGCGGCTGCGGCGGGCAATTTCAAATGCACCTTCTTCGCTGATCTCGGTGTCCAGCAATGCGGCATTGCGTAAGACGATCTGTTTTAAATGTTCCGCGCCGTAAAATTCCAGACGCAGCGGAATGCCGAAACGCTCGCGCAA
>SBHI01000005.1 GCA_006226225.1 Alphaproteobacteria bacterium | reverse complement strand
TCCATATTCGGTTCTTCGGCGCGCCCTCCGGCCTCAATCGCCGCAGCGGTTTTGGAAATACCGCTCATGCCGAAATTCGCCGTCATGCCTTTCAGGTCGTGACCGAAACCGAACAGCGCTTTCGCATCACCATCGGCAGCCGCCTTGTTCAGATTGGCAATCAGTTCATCTGATTTGTCGTACAGATCTTTCATCATGGATTCAAAGTCACCGGCCTCCAATGCGCTGCGCAGACTCTCCAGCATGGATTTATCATACAGATCAGGCTTCTCCGGCAATGCGGCACCGCTTGGCGCGGGCTCCTCTGCCGCCGGAGCCGGAGCTGCAGGTTCAGCCGCAGGCGTAGCGGCTGGCTGTGCAGGTTGAGCTGCAGGCTGCTGGGCAGGTGCGGAAGCCGCTGCAGGGTTTTCCTGCGCAGCGGGCTTCGGAGGGTGTTGCTGCGGTGCGGATTGTGCAGGCGGCTGTTGTGCTTGTTGTTGCGGCGCTGCGGCGGCGGGTTTTTCGGCCGGTTGCGGCGGCGTTGCAGGTGCTGCCCCCTGAGGTGGTGCGGCTGCCGCAGGCGCGGATGGTGTCACATTTGGTGTACCGCTGCTGTAAACTTTTTCCGCAATCTGCGCGATCAGTTTGTTCATCTTCTCTTCATCAATCGGCTTGGCAAGATAGCCGTTCATACCCGCAGCCTTACAGCGTTGGATATCCTCATCCATCACATTCCCCGTCATGGCGATAATCGGCACGGATTTCATATGCGCTTCACTCATGGCGCGGATTTTCTGCGTGGCGGTCACACCGTCCATTTCCGGCATCTGCATATCCATAAAGACGATATGGATGTCCGGCTGGGCGGTCAGCACATCAATGGCTTTTTGTGCCTGCGAGAAGGTGCGGACATTATGCCCGTATTTATCCAGCAAGCCTTTCACGACCTTCTGGTTCACAGCATTATCATCCACCACCATAATATTCAGCGGACGCGCGGCGGCGGCTTTTTGATCTTCTTCCTCACGTTCCGGCGCGGCGATGCTTTGGTCATGCGCCGGTGGCAGAATAAGCGTGAAATGGAAAACCGTTCCTTTGCCAAGCTCACTATCCACCTGAATTTCGCCGCCCATGGCATCAACCAGTTTTTTACAAATGGTCAATCCCAGACCTGTTCCGCCAAAGCGGCGGGCAATACTGCTGTCAGCCTGCACAAACGGTGTAAATAGCTTCTTTTTCCCCTCTTTTGAAATACCGATACCGGTATCCTGTACGGCAAAATAGACCTGGGGTTTGTTCGGAATGGAGTTTTCCGCCATACGTACCGTCACCGTAATGCCACCCTTGTCGGTAAATTTGACGGCATTACCAATCAGGTTCAGCAGCACCTGACGAATACGGGTCGGGTCACCGCGCAAAGCAGCGGGAACGCCGGGATCGATTTTATAATCCAGCGTAACCTTTTTCTCGTCTGCGCGGCCCGCCATCAGCAGAACCGCACTTTTAATCAGTTTATACAGGTCAAAATCAACCCGCTCGATTTCCATGCGTCCTTCTTCAATTTTGGAGAAATCAAGAACGTCGTTCAACAACGCCAGCAGCGTTTCACCGGAATACTGAATGGTTTCCGCATATTCTTTCTGTTTTTTATCCAGCGGCGTATCCAAAAGCAGTTTCAACATCCCCATAATACCGGTCATCGGCGTGCGGATCTCGTGACTGACAATTGCCAGAAAAGCCGATTTGGCATTATTGGCGTGGTCTGCGGTTTCTTTCGCCTGTTGCAATTCCAGTTTTTGTTCCGCCTCACGCTCTCTCAGCTCCGCCAACATTTCACGCTCTTTACTCAGGACATTAATCAGACGTTCCTGATCGGCGCTTTCTTTGGCGCGGCGCAGCTCTTCATACATTTTCTTTTCATGTTCTTCTTCATAATCGAGCTGTTTCTGCACAACGGCGGAAATATAGTAACTGCGCACCGCAGCAAAAGACAGCAGCAGCAAATGCGGTACAAAAGCAATCCAATAGCTGTTCATATTCAGCGGCGTTGCGGGAATGGCACGCGCCAGCGCCATATCCTGATAAATCGCCCCGAACAGCAAAATCAGCCATGCCAGCAGGTAGGCGGAATGGTGCCCTTGCCCGCTGCGCAAGCGCGCCAGAAACGACAATCCGATAATCAGCAGGATACTGGCAATCCCCATATAGCGCAGCACCAGACTGCCGAACAGTATGTCGCGCACGGCGGGGAAGAAAAAGAACAACCCGCTAAGAAGAGCGAAGGCAACAATCAGGCTGAACAGAACGCGCTGGACTTGCTTGTCCCGCCGCAAAAGACAGGTTAGTGACAGCATCAAGGCACAGCACAGCGTCAGCATGTGGAACAAAGGTACAAGGCCGATATCAATCGCATGATCAAAAGAGATCAGCTGATCGGTTGAAATAAACAGCAGATAATTACTGACAAGATAGCCGGGGAAAATCAGTAATGAGATATTACGGTGAAAATAGAAAACACCGAAAAAGCAGAAGATCAGTCCCAGAATGCCGAAATGTACCAGATTCAGCGACCGATCCAGCTTGGTCTCGACTTTGCTTGCCCAGGAATCCGCATCATACAGTACAGGCGTCATGACAACAGGAATTCCCGGCGCCGGTTCGATATAAAAGGCGAAAATGCGCTGCTGCCCCGGTAAAACCGTCACGGGGACGGCATTTTTACGCTGTAATTCATGCTGTATCTTGTAGCCGGAAGAACGCCCGTCCTGCACGACAGGGGCGGTTTCGTCCTGTGCAAAAAACATGATGCGGTCGGCAAAGCCATAGGCACCGCTACTGTGGCGTCCCAGATCAAGAATCCAGTCCTTTTTTGTCGACGCAAGGTTGGAAACGCGGAACAGAAGCCAGTAAGGCTTTCCGTCATAGCCGAAATGCAGAAATTTCTCAAAATTAAGGGATTGTGTGCTTCCGCGCAGATAGCTATCGGATATTTTCTTGAAATCAGGCGCTTC
>SBHI01000099.1 GCA_006226225.1 Alphaproteobacteria bacterium | reverse complement strand
TTGAAAATCGGCATTGCCGGCCTTGGTACGGTCGGCGCATCGCTTGTGAAAATCATTCAATCAGATTCTGATATGCTGGCGGCACGCTGTGGCCGCAAAATTGAAATTGCGGCTGTGACGGCACGTGACAGTAAAAAAGACCGCGGTATTGACCTGTCAGGTGTGGAATGGGTGGAAAGCCCCGAAATGCTGGCGGATATGCCGGAGCTGGATCTCGTGGTCGAACTGATCGGCGGTGATAGCGGTGCGGCGAAGGTGCTGGTGGAAAGCGCTTTGAGCAACGGCAAAGATGTCGTGACAGCGAATAAGGCGCTTTTGGCGCATCATGGCGCCGCGTTATTTTCGCTGGCTGCGGAGAATGGCAAAACGCTTGCCTTTGAAGCGGCGGTCGCGGGCGGTATCCCGATTATCAAAGCCTTGCGTGAAGGGCTTGCCGCCAATCATATCTCCGCCGTTTACGGTATTTTGAACGGCACTTGCAATTATATCCTGACAGAAATGTGGCAGAACGGGCTGGAATTCGAGACTGCGCTGAAAGATGCGCAGGATGCCGGTTATGCGGAGGCGGACCCGTCCTTTGATATTGACGGAATTGATGCCGGACATAAGCTGGCTGTGCTGTCGGCACTGGCCTTTACCGGCAAGCCTGATATTGACGGTGTCGAGATTGAAGGGCTGCGCAATATCTCCGCCATTGATATTGATTACGCGGCCGAGCTGGGTTACCGCATCAAATTGCTGGGCATTGCACGGCTGACGGAAAACGGTGTCGTGCAAACAGTTGCGCCCTGCATGATCCCGGCAACATCGAACCTAGCAACCGTTGAAGGTGCGACTAATGCCGTCTTTGTCGAAGGAAACCGCGTCGGCCCGACATTATATGTCGGCGCAGGGGCGGGCGGTATGCCAACGGCTTCGGCGGTTTTGGCGGATGTTCTGGACATTGCCCGCGGCAGTGTGCCGCCGTTGTCTCCTTTCGTGGAAACCGAAAATGAAGCGCCTTTTGAAACCCGCAGCGGGCGATTCTATCTGCGCCTGACCGTGAAGGATGAGCCCGGCGTGATGGCCGATGTGACGGCAATGCTGCGTGACCATGCGGTTTCGATGAAATCGATATTACAGTATGGACAGGGCGGTGCAGAAAGTGTACCTTTGATTATGATAACTCACGAGGCGAAAGAAAGCGCCGTGCGCGATGTGCTTGCCGCCTTGCACGGGCTTGACAGCGTTTTGGAGAAGCCCTGCTTTTTAAGAGTCGAAATGATGGGCGAAGAGGATGCCTAAGCATGACGCGTAAAAAACGCGCCCTCGTATAAAAGGATTTACAGCTTTGAAGACAGAAAGGATCTGTTCCAATGACAGCACAGCCCGTAATGGTCAACGATATGACGGATGATAATACGGAGATTAAGCCGTTTCAGGATCGCAATCTCGCACTCGAGGTTGTGCGTGTAACGGAAGCGGCGGCGCTTGCGGCATCCCGCCTGATGGGACGCGGCGATGAAAAAGCCGCCGATCAGGCGGCGGTTGATGCGATGCGCAAGGCGCTGAACAGTCTTTACATCAACGGCACCGTCGTGATCGGCGAAGGCGAGCGTGACGAAGCGCCGATGCTGTATATTGGTGAGAAAGTCGGCGGCGGCAGCAAAGCGCCGGAAGTTGATATCGCACTTGATCCGCTGGAAGGCACCACCATTACCGCACAAGGTGGCCCGAACGCACTAGCCGTGATTGCACTGGCGGAAAAAGGTGGCTTTTTGAACGCGCCGGATGTTTATATGGAGAAAATCGCGGTTGGGTTTGCCGTGCCGGATGGTGTGATCGATCTGGATCATTCCGTCGCCGATAATCTGAAAGCGCTGGCGAAAATCAAAGGCGTAGATACGGACGAGATTGTTGTCTGCATCCTGAACCGTCCGCGCCATGAAAAACTGATCGCCGATGTCCGCGCAGCGGGCGCACGCATCATGCTGATCCCCGACGGGGATGTCAGTGCAGTCATCGCCACGGCTGACCCTGATGCAGGCGTTGATATTTATATGGGCACAGGCGGCGCGCCGGAAGGCGTGCTGGCAGCGGCGGCTTTGCGCAGTACCGGCGGTTTTATGCAGGGGCGGCTTGTTTTCCGCAATGATGATGAGAAAGCCCGCGCCGCAAAATGGGGTATTACCGATCTGGATAAGAAATACAGCGTGCTGGATATGGCATCGGGTGATGTGATGTTTGCCGCGACCGGCGTGACGGATGGCGCGATGCTGAAAGGTGTGCGCAAATATCCGCAAGGTGCAAAAACGCATTCGATTGTGATGCGTTCGAAAACCGGCACGGTGCGCCATATTGAAGCAACGCATAATTTTGACCGTAAGACCTGGTATTCCTTTTAAGGAACAAAATGACAGACCAACTTCGACGAAGCGAAGCGGAAGACCAAGGACAAATTAACGGACAGGCAGTACAGGCGGAAACCGAAACGCGGGTACTGGATGTCGAGTGTTCTGTTCTTGGCAAAAAATGGATCTTCCCCGAAACGGATGAACGCGCCGTACTGGCTGTGGCGCAAGGCCACGGCTTGCCCGAATTTCTGGCGCGGCTGTTGATTGCACGCGGCGTTTCTTTTGATGGCGTCCCCGCCTTTCTGGATCCGTCTTTGAAAACGCAATTGCCTGACCCCTATGTGCTGAAAGACATGCAGAAAGCTGCCGAGCGGATTGCCGATGCCATCATGCAGGAGCAAGCGGTTGCGGTGTTTGGCGATTATGATGTGGATGGCGCGACCTCGACCGCGCTACTCAAGCGTTTCTTCAAGGCTGTCGGTCACGATATTCTGGTCTATATTCCCGATCGCATGAAGGAGGGTTACGGCCCGAATGCGAAGGCCTTGCTGCACCTGAAAAACGACAAGCATATTGATCTGCTGTTAACGGTGGATTGTGGCATTTCCGCCTTTGCGCCTTTGGAGGCTGCGGCGGAGGCAGGGCTGGATGTCATCGTGCTGGATCACCATACGGGTGAGCCGCAAATGCCGCCCGCCTATGCGATTGTCAA
>SBHI01000190.1 GCA_006226225.1 Alphaproteobacteria bacterium | reverse complement strand
ACCGCCAGCTCGGGGCGGTGGTTCGCGCTGATATTCGGCGTGCGCAGCGAGGATTGGTGGTCGACATTCTTGCCATAGGTCGCGGCAATCGGGCTGCCGTGAATTTTGAACTGCGCATGCCCCCATTTCTCGTAAGACAGGCGGATGCGGTCATGCAATGTGGCGATGTCATCTGCGGCAAAGGCGGGATGTGCGCGGCATTTTTCAAAGACTTCCAGCGGGCTGTTTTTGCGCCCGTGCTGGCTGTCCGGGCGGTCGTTCAGCATGAAATGGGAGATCACATCCATTTGCACAAAACTGCGCCCCAGCTGATCCTCGTCAAATTGCGTGACCTTGCCGTCCGCGCCGCGCGGCTGCAGCTCGGCCGACGGCTTGTTTTTCAAAATCCAGAAAAAGCTTTTCACAGGCGCTGCACCGCCTTCCAGCCCGTGTTCATATAGCAGGCGCATATGTTCCAGCTGGCGCGCCTTGTTCTTATGGGCGTTGCCGCTGATCATGCCGCCATGTAGATCGCCGCCCCATGTTGCGTAGGAGTTGCGGCCTTCATCCAGATTGGGGTTGGAAATGGCGAGTTTGTTCTCGGTATTGGCAAAGGTCATGATCAAGACCTGCCGCGCCCGTGCCTGCACATTTTCGTAAGCAACGGGATTTTTCGCAAACAGGGACAGCGAACCCATCCCTGCATAGATCTGGCAGTATTGTTCCAGCAGGCTTTGCACATTGCGGTTTTCAAATTTGCCGCCGATGCCTTTGAACGCGCTACCGTTCTCGTCCGATCCGCCTTCGACCAGCGTTTGCGCAGCACGCAGCGTATCGTCCGAGCTGTTATCCGTGCCCATATAAACGCAGGTCAGCATTTCGTCTGCGGCACAGTCGATGGCCGCCGCATCGCCGCCCTGTTTGAAAGCGGCGCGGATTTTATCGGCGCAATTCAGATGCGGCATGGCTTCAAGAAAGCCGTCAATGCCGCGTTCGGCAACCGCTAGCTCAATCAGCAGGCGCAGTTTCGCGGCGTTATAGCCGGAATCCGCGCCGCCGCTCAATGCTTGTGCAATACCTTGAATACGGTTTTTACGCATATAGTCGAACAGCCATAACAGCTCGTTACGCATTTCTTCTTCGAATTCTGCACGCGGCCCGTATTCCCATGCGGCAGGCCCGTCCTGCACGGCAGGGCTGTGATCAGTTTTGAATTTATGCGGAATGGACAGATGCGGCGCATGGCCTTTATTGCGCGGCGCGCGCACTGTGACGATTTGGCTGGTATAGGCCATATCCAGAAAACTGCCGCGTTTGCCTTCGGAAATAATGTCTCCATCCTGTGCCATGATGCGGCTGCCGAATTGCGCAAAAGTCGATCCAGATGAACCAAGCCCGTCCGTATGCAGCAGCACTTCACAATACCGGGAGGCCAGCTTACAAAGTTCGCGGTGTTTGTCGATTTTTCCCGGGGCAGGGGGGCTGGCATTCGGGTTCAGCGCCACGGTAATGTCGAAATACCGTGCTTTCTGTGCCAGCGGATTGTCCTGCCTGTAATCATCATTATCACCTGTACCGTCAAAGCGGGAGCCGATCCAGTATTCTTCGCAAATCACATGCGTCAGCTGTGCGGTTGTATCGCCAGCACCGATACGGATAACGGGTGCGCCGAAGGGCACGGTTTTCTTCGGTACGACTGTGCTGTCGGGTAAAGAGGTTTCCGGCAGTTCGATGACGATTGTGCCGTGCCGTCCTTTGCCAAATTTATTTTCATACCCGTTGGCGGCATCTTCACTCCATTCTTCAAAATGGCGTTTTTCGTAGCCGCGTTCGTAATTGAACAAATAGCGTTTTGCGGAAATCGCCGCAACATCGCCATGCGCCAGAAAACTTTGCGCATCAAAACAGTTATTCACGCGGTTAAATAGCGGGTTTTTGCGGCGGTCTGCCTGTGCGGGCAGATGCTTATCGGAAAAATACCACGGATGCCCGACGGAAATGACCAGATCGGGGGATTTTTCGGCGGCATAGCGGGCGATAATGCGCAGCATTTGCAAAATGAGGCTGTTATCGGAATAGAAAAAGTCATCACCGCGCTCGTAGCCCGTCAGGCCGAGCTCTTCCAGTCCCAGAATATCGGCACCGTCTGCGGCGGCCTGATCAATGGCAGCATAGATATTGGCCAGATTACGCGGCCAGTCGCCGCCTGTCTGGTTACAACTGGCAGAGGCAAGCTTGATCGGAAAGCTGTTCTGGTCAATGCGTTGCGCCATATTGCGTGTTTCCTTTTATCGTTTAACGCCCGAATTTTCTCTGTTTAGGCGGGCGCGGGCAGATTGCGGGACGCGGCTTTTCCGGCAGCAGCTCTGCCGATTGTTTAATATCAATTCCTGCGGCGCTGATCTCCTGCTTGGCGGTGTTGACGGCTTCCTCGGACAGGCCGCGGCTGGCATCCTCGACAAACACAATCTTGACACCGGGCAGCAGTTCCGCCGCATCCAGCACCGAAAACTTCACACAGACATCGGTGGCCAGTCCGCAGATATGCAGTTCGGTAATGCC
This sequence comes from Alphaproteobacteria bacterium, assembly GCA_006226225.1. Classification (GTDB taxonomy): domain Bacteria; phylum Pseudomonadota; class Alphaproteobacteria; order Micavibrionales; family CSBR16-224; genus CSBR16-224. Next base: position 13,002 of record SBHI01000190.1, on the reverse strand, counting down.
TTGTTCCTGTAAATATTCGGCAAGACCCGTCAGCCTGTCCTGCATATTGTCGCGAAAGGCGGAGTAACTGTCTACGGTTTTATCCGTGCCCTTCGGCTGGATATAGTCGATTTTTTCCTTATCCAGATCGGGGTGGAATTCCGCGCCTTTGGTGCCTTGCACACAGTGGTCGGGCCAGATGATTTGCGGCTGGCCGGACAATTCACCTGTTTCGAAAACTTTTTTGCCCGGATGCTGGGATACGAAACTGCCGTGATCCTTCGGGTGCCAGTCCAGCGATGCGGCAATCAAATCATAACCGCCATCTGCCATCAGCTTGTTGATGACGGGCACAATTTCTTCACCATTGGGGACGGCAAGATTGCCGCCGGTGCAAAAATCATTCTGGACATCTACCAGTAAAAGCGCTTTTTTTCCCATTGTTTTCTACCTTTTGAATTGTCTGGTTTTCGGCAGCGCTGCTTTTGGCGCGGTGCTGCTTGTATTGTCATTTTCAAAGCGTTCGGTATAAGCGCCGACACCGCCCTGATTGGATTTGACGGCATGTTCTGCTTCACAGGCCATACGCTGGTCAAACAGCTTTTTATCCAGAAAAACCGGAATATGTCCGACTTCCGGTGGCAAATCCTGCTCCAGCGCTGCAATATCAAGCGTCACTTCCGTCTTGCCGCTCGCTTTTGCATTTTGCAACAGGCGCAGCATTTTCTTTTGCAGCAATTCTTCGCGCGGGCGGGCGATGATGCGGACATCATCGGGCAGCATGTCCAGCTGGTCACGCACTGTGTTTGCCAGAGCGGCCAGATCGGTCACCATATGGCTGCTGCCGGGAAAGGATTCCATTTTCGGCGGTTCGTTATACACATAATTGCCGTTTTTATCGAAGACAGGAACAAGTAAATCCTGCGTTTTTCCGCCTGCGGCGGGTTTGTCCGTATCGGCAAAGTCACGCAAGTTAACGGCATTGCCGCCGTCATCCAGACCTTTATCCTCGTCATAAATTACGACATGCGACAAAGTGCCGTCGGCATCGAAAAAGCGGCGGGAATTGATGCGTCCGGGGTTTGAGGATTTTACCGGCGCATGGGCGGCGACTTTCATCACCGGTGTCATTTCCGCGTCGTCCTCGAAATGAGCATCCATATAAAGGCTGGCGGCTTTGTAAACCAGCCCCAGCGGCGCAACATGCGAGCCGCCTGTGCCGATACCCCATGCTTTGAAAAACGCACCGTTTTCACGCATTTCCTTGGCGGAATGTTCCTGAATGCCGTCTGCGGCGGCACAGAAAACGCGGCATTGATCGGCATGTTTCAACAGTTCGGCATCGCTCATGGATGGCACTTTTTCCGTGTCCAGTCCGGTAATGAAACCTTCCTCGGCAAAACGGCGCAGCGCAATTTTGGAATAGGCTGTGATATCGCCGGAATCAAAACGGACACCGTAATTTTGTCCCAGCCCTTCGGCATGCAGTTCTTTGATAACGGTGATGGCGTTTTCCAGACCTTTCAACGGGTCATAGGTATCCACCAGCAGAATACCGCTTTCGGGATGCGCCAGCGCAAAACTACGGAAGGCATCCTGCGTCAGCAAATCCTGCAATTCCTCGGTGCGGCCTTCTTTTTCCAGTTGCAGCAGGGCGCGCAGCGGCGTCTCGCCGGTTTCCTCTTTATGCGACATCACCCATGCGTGATCCATCGTACCGGCGAATGCCTGACCGGATTGCTTCGCTGCCGTCCCTGTCGAGGTCGATCCGTATCCGCCCAGTCCCAGACTGCGCGATGCTTCCAGTGCGGCGCCCAGTGACGGGCCGCGTCGCAAGCCTTGCACACTGGCGGAACCTTTCGGGGAACCGTTCTCCAGATCCTCTTCAATCACCTCGCGTTGGCGCGCGGCATGGGTGGCATAGGCGCTGTGACCGTTCACCAGACACAGCGCGACGGATTCCAGCATTTTGACCTGTGCAATCGGCCCTTCGACGCGCAAAACGGGTTCTTGCGGAAAGAAGACACTGCCTTCGGGCACAGCATCAATTTTCAGTTTGAATTCCATGTCCTGCAAATAGTCCAGAAATTCTTCGGGAAACTGCTGTTTGCTCGATACTGTTTTCTGTGTACGCAGAAAGGCGATATCCTGATCGGTGAAGCCGTTTTCCTGCCAGCGTTTGACGATATCAATCACGCCTTCCAATCCTGCGGCGACGGTATAGCCGCCGTTCAGCGCTTCTTTGCGCCCGAACATATAGAAAACGGCATTGTTATCGGCGCGTCCTTCCCGCCAATAGGCATAGGCCGTGGTGAAGTGATATTTATCCGTCATCAGCGGGCTTGTTTGTTCAACGCTGTAGCTATCTGCGATAAAACCCATGTTAAAGCTCCTTGGTTATAACCTTAAATACCGCGTTTCGGGGCGGTTTTTGCCGTTGTCTTGGCGGCACTATTGTGTAGTTCCTTGATCTTCGCGGTAATCAGCGACGCGGTCGGCATGATCGTGATCCTTTTGCCGATGGCGGGATATTGTGCCTTCAGCTTTGCCAGCTTTTCCGCAATATCGGGAACGGTATCGGCGACGACCAGACGGTCGATGGTGTAACCGTTTCCTGTTTTTTCGGTCATCAGATGTTCCAGCGCATTGCCAGTAAACAGCCCGTGTGTGATATAACAGACGGCTTCTTTTGCACCGTTTTGTTTCAGCGTTTTGGCCGCATTGCGCAGCGTGCCGCCGCTATCGGTCATATCATCGATGATAATGCAGCTTTTTCCGGCGACATCGCCTTCAAAACGGTTAATCTTCGTTGCACTAACACCGGTATGTTCTTTCCAGATTTTGAACAAAGCGCCTTTATCCGGCAATCCGGCGGCTTTCGCGACATCTGCGGCGCGTTGCTGGCCGCGGTCGCCCGGTTTGTCGGCGCCGTCGGGTGCGCCGAAAACAACTGTCTTCTGCGTTGCTTTTCCTTGCGTCAGTGTTTCGGCGGCGAGAGCGGCACTGCTGAGGAAATGTGCATTTTCTGCACCGAAAATCTGTTGGTAAAAAGCCTCAGCGGCTTTGGAATGCAGGTCAATCGTCACGACGCCGTCGACACCTGCGGCTTTTAGAAGCTGCGGAAAATCTTCCCCTGCGACAGAGGCAAAACGTCCTTCGAATTCACGATCCTGACGGGCAAATGCAGCAAAAGGCATCACAGCCGTGACTGATTTTGCACCATATCTTTTTGCTGTGGCGGCAGCCAGCATCAGCTGCATGCAGCTTTCGCTGACGGGAGCAGCGGTGGATTGCACAATCACCACATCGGCATCCTTGATCTGTTGCCGGTTTGCGGCATGATCCTGCGCGGCGCCGAAAAATAATTCGGCAAAAGGTTCACCACTGGCAAAACTGGCAATACTGGCCGGAACGGTTTCAAAACCGTCTGTTTTTTCCGATAACGTTGTTAGTGCCTCTTTCAGCGATTCCGGCAGATTATTCCCTGCGACGATCAGTGTCTTTTTCGGTGCCATGACTGCTCTCTTTTTGATTCGCGGCTGTTTAATTTTGCATAAACTCGCACAGACGGAACCCGCCTGTCAATAGTTTTGTTCAAAAAGAGCATAAGTCGGATAATCCCGCTTGTAAAGCGGAAAAACAGGCTTGTGTCTTGAGGAAAAAAGATAAGCGGTTACGCGCTTTTGTCGCTGTGTTTTTTCAAATAGCGGTTACAGACGGAGGCCATTTCCTTCTTCATGGCTTTGCCTTTTTCACCACCATCGCCCGACATTTCTTCGGAAAGGATGGCATGCAGTAATTGTTCATGTGCCATGACAATCGCCAACACATCATCATTGAGTGTTTTGGTGGTTTCCAGAAAGGTCAGGGTAATATCCGATAAATCGCTGACCAGCGGATATTTGAAAACCGTTCCGGTCGATTTTAGATGCATGATCGGCAGCGTGATCTTGTGGTGATGGTCTGTCTCGCCTCCATTGTCCTTTGCAGCCTGGATGGCTTTTTCCAGTTCTGTCAGATAATCCATCGCCATCGGCACAAAATTGACCGTGTTGTCTTCGATGACCTTTTCGGCCTCTTTCAGTTTTTTCGGGTCGATTTTTCCGGTACCTGCTTTGCGCTGCAAAACTTTGGAAGCGTTATAGATCTTAACTTTGATATCTTCGGAAATGTTGCTCATTTCTCTTCTTCTCCTACATGCCAAACGTCTTTATCGGGGTCAAGTTTCTTAATGTCACGTTTTTGCCTGCGTTCGGGGGTATAGCCCGGTGTTTCGCGCCGCCGTCTGTCGGGCCCGATGAATGTGTCGGTTTCGATGAAATCACGCGGCTTGTTGATCACATGCGCCAGACGGTTGGCAAGTTCTTTGGCCATAAAGGGTTTGACCAAAAATTCCGTTACGCCGGCATCCCGCGCTTCTAAAATACGTTCGGGCAGGGCATAGCCGGTTAGAATGACGACCGGAATCATGCGGTTGGGTGATGCGGGATCACGGCGGATTTTGCGGATCAGCTCAATCCCCGTCATGTTTTCCATTTCCCAGTCAGTCAGCACGATATCAGGTTTTTGCGATTGAAAAATGCGCCATGCATCTTCGCCATCCGCCGCGGTGTGAATATCCTGAAATTCCAGCGTGTTCAAAACAGCACGGATCAGGCTCAGCATGGCCTTGTTATCTTCGGCGACCAGAATGGACAGATTGTTAAAACGGAGGGCCATGATGTTTCACTGTTTAAAACAGGCAATGAGTCCACATGCAGAGGTTGTACATTGCCATGATCAATTCTCTTCCGCTCAAGTCTAAACACTTCACGGCTTTCAGGCAAAGGAGTTTTTTTCAGCCTGTTTTAAAACACGCAAAAGCCGCGATTTTTAGGCCGCGGCTTCAACAACGTATAAAGCTAAATGTTTATAGCTGTCTTACTTTCTACGGTACATTGTTGCACGCATAGAACCGGTCATTGATTGACCGCTGTGGTTGGATCCGCCGCAAGCCTTGCGGGCTTCAAGCTGGATCTTCAGTTTCATCTGCTCCTCAGTCAGTTTTCCACTCGCCATTCCGAAGATGATCGAGTTATTGGTTCCCTCACCGAAAGTCAGTTCTTCTTTCTTTTTATCGGCCATGTTCTTATTCCTTTGTTAGTGTTGAACATTTACCATTTAGTTGAAAAAGGTGAGCGTTATAACGCCTGTTATAAAACAGGGCTAAAGAATTGATATAACACGCCTCTCTCAGCCCGAAAATTACCATAACGGCAAGATGGGAGTCAATGAAATTATCACAAAAGACAAAAAAATAATCACATTGGTAAAGCATGTGCCACATGTTTTCCGACAGGGAAAAGATACGGGGAAAGATAGATGTTTCGAAATGCTGCGGTTTCATTTTATGATGGAGGAACGGCGCAGTATGTCGCTCATCGGCTGGTTCCACCAAGGGTCTGATAATGCTGAATTTTTTAAAGGAAAAACTGCATCTGGATGTGGCAGGGGCGCTTGATTTCGAGCAGATTCTGTTTCCCCCGCCTGCGGAAGAGCTGTTTACCGGCGGTATTACCCATCCCACCATATATATATGGGATGCGTGGATGTTTGCTGAAGGGCAGGAATGGAATCTTTATACACTGGCCTCGCCGCGTGCGCTTTATGTCGATTTAGGGTTGGATCTGGCTGTATTTCGCGATCATTTGCCGCATCACTGGCGGCGATTCGTCTCAAATGATGCCGGAAAAACATGGCGTGATGACGGTGAGGTGATGAAGCCGCGCCTGGAAACGGATTTATTCGACTCCCGTTCAATCTGGACGGGATCGGTCTTGCAGCATGAAGGCTGCTATCTGGCAGGTTATACCGGCATTCGTAATACGGGGGATGATCACCGCCCGAAATTGCAAGCATTGGGGCTTGCCGTGTCAGATGATAAACGCGATTTTCGTCCGCTGACGGATGAACCGCTTTCTTGCCCCTTGCGTGATTATGAAGCGATCAGGGATATGAGCTATTATCTGGGGCCGCGTGATACGCTTGGCAATAATGACGGCGAGGAAGGCGGGCCTATTTTGGCTTGGCGCGACCCTTGGCTGATCAAAGACAGAAACGGCACAGTGCATATGTTGTGGGGTGCGAAAAGCACATTCGCAGGCAGACATGAGCCGGTTGTCGGCCACGGTATTGTTGAAAATATTGCCGGTACGCCGCGTTTGAAATTGCTGTCCCCGATTTTTCTGCCTGATGCGGAAAATTTTACACAGGTCGAAGTACCGCAAATCCGTTATAGCGCGCAGCACGGGCTTTATGTGATGATGATTTCGACCACCAATAAAAAGCCGGACAGGTCGCCGCAGGATTATCTTTTTACATTGCGTTTTTATGTGTCTGAACGTTTGAACGGTGGCTGGCGACCCGTGCGCGTCCGTGATATCACGGCAGAGAAACGCTATCCCGGTATTTTCTTTGGACTGCGCGAGAGGGAAGACGGAAAAATCTGTGCCTTTTATAATATGCCCTTTGATGATAATTGTGCGGAAACCCTGCGTCACAGTCTTCCGGCAGGGCTGGAAGAAACGGCACTGTTTTGACGTTAAGCAAGTCTTTAGCTTTATCGGGTAAATTTTTTAAAAATAATTTCAAAGGATATTCTCCGCCCGCGCGTCATAAGGGATAAGAACGACATTTTTTTATAGATTCAAGGAGCATCAAAATGCTGAACAAACATGGTCTGATAGCGGCTTTTGCAGTGGTTTTTACAGCGGTATCGCTGTTTTTTGCGGGCGCGGCTTTTGCGTATACATCCAAGGATTTAAAAACGGGTGACCGCTATTATCAGGAAAAATCCTACCGTTTGTCCGCAACGGCGTTTGAGCGTTTGCTGTCCGAAAAGACGGAAAATAAAACCCTCGCCCGCGAGGTGTTGTTCAAATATTCCGACAGTATTCTGCGCGGTAAGGATGAGGCAAAGCGCGAACAGGCTGAAAAAAATCTGAAAGAATTGGCGGAAAGCAAGGATAAGGATCGCTGGCGGGCGGAAGCGGGCGGCGCTTTGGCAGAACATTATTTTGAACGTGACCGCTGGGGCCATGCGCAGGAAATTCAGACCATGCTGGAGGATGCGCGCGAATACTGGGCGGGATCCGATGATGTGAAACTGGCGCGTGAAAAATTTATCGCACTCAGCTTTTTGCTGGCGGATCATGTGACAAGCTGGCGCGGCTGGTACAACCCGCAAATCCGTGCCGTGAGTATCTCGGGCGGAAAGATCAAGGCACCGGACGGCGGGTCGACGATGACACAGCTTTACGAAGAGATTTTGAAAGTCGCCAAATCCGATGAAGATAAGGCGCGCGCCTATTATGGACTGGCTTTGTCAATGCGCTACAGCCTTGGCAATAATGAAGATGACGTCAAAAAAATCGTCAAAGCCTTTGAAAAAGTCACGGAAGATTTTTCGCGCACGGAATGGGCGGATGATGCATGGAACCAGCTAGGGCAGTTCCATGAAGGTGCAAACCGTTTTCCGGAGGCCGTAAAAGCTTATAAAGGCCTGTTGGAAACATTTAAACGCGGGGAATCGCAATTTGTTGATGATGCGCGCCGCCGTATTGAATATATCACCTCTCCCAATCTGTCGATGAGTGTCAGTAACAGTTTCACGCCCGGCAGCCAGATACGCTTTTACTTGAACTGGCGCAATATGGATCAGGCCCGTTTTACGCTTTATAAGCTCGATCTTGTGGCCGAGCTGGGACAGCGCGGTGCCAATGTATCGGATATGACCCATTATCAGGGGTTGCTGCGTCAGCTGGTGGAACGCACGGCGCGTTACCGTTCTTTGCCTGTTGCGGCAGACTGGACGGCAAAGCTGAAAAATGACGGCAAGCATATGCATCACAGCAATAATCAGGGAATGGCGGCATGGCGCAGCAAAAATCCCGAAAAGCCGGATGAAAAGCTGGGTGTATTGCCTGCAGGCGCCTATCTGCTGATGGTGACAGGAGCCAATAATCAAAAAGCTTACGATCTGGTACTGGTCAGTGACTTGGCATTGGTCAGCAAACTGTCCCGCGATACGGCGCTGTTTATGGTTGCGGATGCCAAAACCGGCAAACCCGCACCGCATGCGCTGGTGCGTTACGTTTATTCCTGGGTCAATACAAATGGCAGTACCCAATGGGAAGTGGCACAGGGCAAAACAGGTGCGGACGGCCTGCTGGCGGCAGAGCTGAAATATACCCGTGACCAGCAGCCTTACTATCACAATCACAATATGTTTGCGGCGGTCTCGGCGGCAGGCGGGCTACAGGCCTTTGTACAGAACAACTATTATAATAACTACAACAATAACAAAGGCGAATGGTGGACTTATGCCTTTACCGACCGTCCGGCATACCGCCCGAATGAACAGGTCGGTTTTAAAGGCGTTGTGCGCATCCCCGAAAACGGCATCTTTATTAATCCGGCAGGCATGCAAATCCGTGCGCTGATTTATGATGCCCGCGGCAATAAAGCTTATGAGAAAGAACATGTGCTGAATGAATTCGGCGGTTTTGACGATACGCTGGAACTGGACAGCAAAGCGGTTTTGGGCGAATACAGCCTGCAAATCTATAATGTCAAAACAGGTTCGCATATTTCGACGGCACCTTTGTTCCGTCTGGAAGAATACAAGCTGCCGGAATTTCTGGTGAGTGTTGCGCCGAAACTGGAAGAGGGGAAAGACCCTGTCTTCCGTTTGGGTGACAAGCTGGAAATGGATATTGATGCCAAATATTATTTCGGCGGCGCTGTTGCAAATGCCGAGGTGGAATATCTGGTCTATCAACAGGGTTATACGCACAGCTATGAACCGCCGCGTCCTTACCCGTGGTATTATCGTGAAGATCATGGCGCTTATCGTGGGCGGCATCATTATCGGCATATGCCCTATCAGGATAGCGGGCGTTTGATTACGCAGCAGAAAATCAAAACCGATGAAAAGGGTAAGGCTAGCTTTACCATCGAAACGGACAAGGATGCCGGATCTGATCTGCAATACCGGATTGAAGTGCGTGTGGTGGATCAAAGCCGCCGTGAAATCCGCGCGACCAGCAATATCAAAGTCACAAAAACGGCGTTTTTCGCCTATGCCGAACCGGAGCGCAGTTTGTACCGCCCTGGCGACAAGGTGACGGTGAAAATTAAAACCATGACGGCGAATGACAAACCCGTTTCCGTTGAAGGTACGGTCAGTGTTGCACAGCAAAGCTGGCGCGAACCGGTGCTGAAAGAGGGACGCGATGAAGTCGTCACACCGGGCGGTTATGCCGCACAGCCGGTTTTGAAAAAATTTGTCAAAACGGATGAGAAAGGCGAGGCGAAATTCACGTTCGAGCCGATGGCCAACGGCTATTACGCCGTAACATTTACAGGCTATGATAGCGGCAAGGAAGTGACGGCGCAGGCGCATGTCTTTGTCTCTGATGAAAAGGCAACGGATATCGGCTACCGCTATGGCGGGTTGCAGATCATCACCGAAAAAGACACCTATAATGTCGGTGAAACTGCGCGGGCCATGATTGTTTCCGACCGTCCGGATACATGGGTTCTTTTCACGCAGGAAAGCGACGGGCTGTTCGGCTATGAACTGCTTTATATGAAAGGCCCGGTACGGCTGGTGGAAATTCCGGTGACGCAGCATTTCGTACCGAATGTCAATTTGCATGCGGCATCTCTGGATCAGTTCCAGCTGAAGCAGGTGATGGAGGAAGTGATCGTACCGCCGGAAGGCAAGTTCCTGAATGTCAAAATTACGTCCGATAAAGAGGTTTATCAACCGCAGGAAGACGGTGTGTTTGATGTGACGGTCACCGATCAGGACGGTAAACCGGTGACGGGCGAAGTGGCTCTGGGTCTGGTGGATGCCTCCGTTTATTACATTCAGAAAGACTATGCGAAAGATATCCGCGAGTTTTTCTATGGTGACAAGCGTCTGCAATCGGTCGCGATGCAGGCCAGTTTCTACCAACGCAGTTTCGTGCATCTGGTGCATGATGCGAAAAACAAAGTGCTGGTCGATAAAAAAGACCAGTACCGTCGCGACAAGGACGCCAGTGAGCCGGAAGAATACGGCCAGCTCGGCGGGGCTGCAACGGATTCAATACGCGCAAAGAAAAGCATGATGATGGATAACCGTCTGGCGCGTCAGGAAGCGGCGGCACCGTCTGCCGCACTGGCGGAAGGATTGTCGATGGCGGATGAAGAATCCAAGGAAATGGATGCTCCCGGCCGCCGTGCCAATGAAAAAGCCGTTGGCGGCAAAGGCGGTATGGATGATGCAGGGGGTGAGGAAGAACGTGTACGCGATGATTTCCGTTCGACTGTGATCTGGCTGCCCGGTGTTAAAACCGACCGTAACGGCCATGCCCGTATCAAGGCGACATTCCCGGATTCCCTGACGACATGGCGCATGACGGCACGGGCGGTGACAAAAGACACCTCTGTCGGCAATGTCACGCATGAAGTGCGCTCAAACAAGCAGCTGATGGTGCGCTTGCAGGCACCGCGCTTTTTCACCGCACGGGATAAAGTCGTGCTGTCAGCTCTGATCGACAATATTTCCGATCAGCCGTTAACGCTGACCCCGCGTATCAAAACCGAGGGACTGACGATTACGGGTCTCTATAAAGACGGCCAGTTCGTGAAAGGTGAAATCGGGCCTGTCACGGTTCCGGCAGGCGGTCAGCAGCGTGTTGACTGGGTTGCCTATGCGGCGGAAGAAGGTGAGGCCACGGTCACGGTCAGTGCGAAAAGCGGAAACCTGTCCGATGCCATGAAGAAAAGCTTTGCCGTTATTCCGCATGGTATTGAAAAATTCATTGCGCAAAGCTCCGTGCTGAAAGGCAAGGGCACGGATGAGGCGATCGGGCAACGTCTGGTCTTCAAATTGCCAAAGGAACGCATCAAAGAGGCGACGGCACTGCAATTGACGCTGTCGCCGTCACTGGCGGGCAATATGCTCGATGCGCTGCCCTATCTGGCGGAATATCCTTACGGCTGTGTGGAACAGACGATGAGCCGTTTCCTGCCTGCCGTGATTGTGCGCAGCACGATGACGCAGCTGGGATTGTCGAAGCGCGATGTGGATAACTACATCAATAACGTGCTGACACCGCGCGGTGATCCCGCACATCCGCAGCGCCGCAATGATGCAACGGTGGCGAAGCTGGATGCGATGGTGGAAACAGGTTTGGCACGTCTTTATGACTTCCAGCACAGCAATGGCGGCTGGGGCTGGTGGAAAGAAAGCAGCACAGACCGCTTTATGACCGCTTATGTGCTGTGGGGTTTGTCGCTGGCGCGTGATGCAGGCGTGAATGTACGCGCAGATGTCATCGAACGGGCAAAACGCTATATGCAGCTTGAACTTGTGAAGGATGAAGATGCGCCCGATAATCTGGCTTGGTCGCTGCATGCGCTGGCGGCTGCCGGATCAAAAAGCACCTTTGAGGATAAGCAGCGCAGCAGATTGTGGGATATGCGCGACAAGCTGAATCCTTACAGCCGTGCCTTATTTGCCGTCTCCGAACAGAAACGCGGCGATATGCAGCGTGCGGCGGTGTTGGGACGCAATATCGTCAACGGTGTCATGGAAGACAAGGAAAACGGCACCGCACGCTGGGGCGAAAGCGGCATCCATTACCGCTGGAGCGAAGGCGGCGTGGAGGCCACAGCCTTTGTCATCAAGGCACTCTCCGCCCTGGATAAAGACAGCAAATATCTGGAGCCTGCTGTGAAATGGCTCAGCCTGAACCGCCGCGGCGGACGCTGGAAAAACACCCGTGATACGGCAATCGCTATCTTGGGACTGGCGGAATATTTGAAAACCACGCAAGAGCTGTCACCCGATTATATCTATCAGGTGAAGCTGAACGGCAAAATTGTCAAAGAAGGCCGCGTGACAGCGCAGAATGTCTTTACCTTTGACCGTATCGTCAATCTTCCGGCGGGTGTGCTGAAAGATGGCGATAACACGGTGGAGATTGCAATCAAAGGTAAGGGGGCGCTGTATACCTCCGGCTATCTGACCTATTTCACGCTGGAAGAGCCGATCACCAAAGCCGGAAACGAGATTTTCGTTGACCGTCAATACGAGATCAAATCGGTCAAGGAAACGCTGATGAAAGGCTTAAAAGAGGACTGGAAGCCGCTGAATGACAATGACACGGTTGAAAGCGGTGACCGTATCCGCGTCAGTATCACAATGGAGGCAAAAAACCATTATGAATATCTGATTTCGGAGGATTTCAAACCGGCAGGTCTGGAAGCTGTCAGTCTGACCAGCGGTGCGGGAACAGCCGTTAAGCTGGATGCGGAAGGCCGCGAAACGGGCACGACCATACCGCTGTATCAGGAATTCCGTGATCAGAAAGCCGTCTTCTTTATTGATAAGCTGAAACAGGGCAAATACATCATCCGCTATGAATTGCGCGCCGAAGTACCGGGGCAGTTCCACGCGATGCCGAACCAGTCGCATGCGATGTATGTGCCGGAAATCCGCGCCAATAGTGATGAAATGCGGGTGACGGTCAAAGACTGATCGGAATTATATAAAAGAAAAGCGCCGGATATTGTTCTCCGGCGCTTTTTTTTTTGACCTGTGCTCTCGATTTAATTCTTAACTGCGTTTGCCGAAACGTGCGCCATAGGCGGTTTTGGCATAAGCCATGTTGCTTTTCGCAACGTCATATCCGTATTGTGCGCCGTCACCTGTCAGCATGGACATGGCGGCAAGTGTGTATGCCGCGGTCTCTTCTGCTGCTTTCCCGGCTTTGGAGGCAACTTTCGCAAAAGCTGTGCCCATATAATCAAAAGAGTTGCGCCCGGCTTGATAGCCATGGGCATAACCGTCACCTGTCAGCATCGACATTGATCCGCAGGCATGTGCAAAAATTTCACGGAGTGCGTTTTTCATTGTTCTCTAAACCCCTATCACCCTTATTAAAAAGTAACCTATTACCAACCTTAACTGTTTGTTAATAATATCAGGGC
>SBHI01000178.1 GCA_006226225.1 Alphaproteobacteria bacterium | reverse complement strand
TTTATTTTTTCGCGGTGACGGAAATCTCAAGCGTGACCTCACCGGCAATGATGGACGAATCAGCCCAGTCACCGCGCCCCAGATCAAAATCCAGCCTGTTAAAGGTGGTTTCCGCCGTCATATATGCGGTCTCTCCGTCCAGTTTCAGGTGAAAGGGCAGATCAAAAGCTTTGCTGACATCGCGGATGGTCAGTTCTCCTTTACACAGATAATCACCTTCACCCGCATCGCCGGAGATAAGGCTGAAATCACGGCAGCTATAGGTGACGGCGGGGTATTTTTCAGCCTCGAACCAATCCGGGCCTTTCAGCGTATTGTCACGTTTCTCGTAATCCGAATTCAGCCCGCTCAAAGGAACGGTCACGGTGACGCTGCTTTGCGCCAGCATGTCGGGAGAAAAAACGATATCGGCAGTAAAATTTTCCATCTTGCCGTTAATCTCTGCGCCCATCTGTTTGGCGTGAAAGATGATATGGCTGTCATCCGGCTGTACCTGCCAATGCGGCAGCATTCTTTCGGCAGGCATAACGAGTGCGGCGGCAGGTAAGGGAAAAGAGGTTGTGACAACAACAGCGGCAAGAAAAGCCATGCGGTGCATTTTTACTCTCCTTTGATCATGCGGATCAATGTGCGGTCTTTCTGTTTGAAATGGTGCAGGAAAGCGGCACCGGCATGGGCGGCAATCAGCGCCATAAAACCATAGGCGGTCAGCTCATGAATTTCCTCCACCAGCGCATGCAAAGCTTTGCTGGGCTCAACAAGGTTGGGCAGGGTGAAAAGCCCGAAAACGCTGACAGGATATCCCGCAGCGGAAGACATCACCCACCCTGAAAGCGGCATAATAAACAGGCACAGATACAGCAAGCCATGTACGCTGCGTGCCGCCAGTTTTTCTACCGGTTTTTCAAGTCCCAGCATCTTCGGTGCGGTGTTGGAGAGCGTCCAGACAACGCGCAGTACGGCCAAAGCCAGCACCGTGATGCCGATGCCCTTATGCAGCCCGTAAAGTTTCAGAATGGTGGGAGAGAATTTTTGGTCGGTCATATAAAGCCCGACAGCCAGCAGTCCTGCGACCAGTGCGAAGACCAGCCAGTGCAGCAATCTGCTGACCCATCCGTAACTGTTTTCCGTGTTTTTCAGTGCCATCGGGATTATTATTTCTCGCCCTGTGCGGTCATTGTATCAGAGACTTCTTTGAAGCCTTCGATTTCGATACGGATTTCAACTTCGTCACCGACATTCGGCAAGCCGTAGGTCATACCAAAATCCGAACGTTTCAGCGTGCCTGTGGCGGAAAATCCGGATACAAGGCGCGGCGCCATCGGATGTTTGCCTGTGCCGACCAGCGTGACATTCAGCTCGACCGGTTTTGTGACCCCCAGCAGGGTCAAATCACCTTTCAGAACGCCGGTCTTGTCACCTGTTTTGACAACTTCCGTTGATTTGAAATGCATATCAGGAAATTTTTCGACATTGAAAAAATCTTCATTCTTCATATGCGCATCCCAACGGTCATCCTGCATGGCAAGGCTGCCGGTTTTGATGGTGACATCAACCTCGGAGGCTTCGGGGGCATCGGGGTCGAAGCTGTAAAAGCCGTCAAAGTCAAGAAAACGGCCTGTCGACAGTGAAAAGCCGAGATGATTGACGAAAAACATGATGGAGGAATGTGTTTTATCGAATTCGTAACGCACCGGATTTGCAGCGGTGGCGGGCTGAATACTTGCGACAAACATCATCGCGGCCAAAGTCAAAGCAAAAGGGGCAAAAGCAAAAATACGCATGGGAACACATCCTCTGTTTTATTGTGTCAGTGGTAACGCTTCCATCATCCCGCTTCTCTTTTTTGCTGTCAAATGAATTCACCCGCGTTATGCTGTGCAAAGACATAAAAGAAGAGCAACAAGGAGTGATGAAAATGATCCGCCTTTTTCTAGCTGTTGTAACGGGATTGTTCCTAACTTTGCCGCAAACGGTACTGGCAGAGATGTCTGCGGAAAAGATGATGCCGCAGGAAGATCCCGTAGCGGTAGAGAAGATTATCGGCCCCGCCCACGGTATGGCGATGCATGGCGCGCCGAAATATCAGGCTGATTTCACGCATTTTGACTACGTCAATCCCGATGCACCGAAGGGGGGAACGTTCCGCTATGCCGTGATCGGTACGTTTGACAGCCTCAACCCTTATATTCTGCGCGGCGTCCCGGCGGCAGGGCTTCGGATGCTGTATCAGACGCTGCTGGAAGAATCGCGAGACGAACCCTTTACCGAATACGGCAATCTGGCGGAAAGCTTTGAAATGGCAGAAGATCGCAGCTGGGTGCGTTTCCATCTGCGTAAAGAGGCGCGCTGGCATGACGGCAAGCCGCTGACGGCGGAGGATGTGAAATGGAGTTTCGAGACTTTGATGGAAAAAGGGCATCCTTTTTTCCGTGCCTATTACGCCAATGTTTCAAAAGTTGAGATTGAAGACCCGCACAGCATTCTGTTTCGTTTCAATGTTGCAGGCAACCGTGAATTGCCGCTGATTATCGGGCAGCTTGCCGTTTTGCCGAAACATTATTGGGAGGGCAAAGAGTTTGACAGTACAACGCTGGAGCCGCCTCTGGGCAGCGGCTCGTATAAGATCACCGAAGTCAAACCGGGGCAGAGCATCACCTATGAACGCGTAAAGGACTGGTGGGCAAAGGAGATCCCCGTCAATAAAGGCCGTTATAATTTCGATAAATTTGTGTTCACCTATTACCGTGATCAATCCGTGGCCCATCAGGCGTTTTTATCGGGCGAATATGATTTCGTGATGGAGAATATCGCCCGGACATGGGAAACCGGCTATGATGCACCGCCTGTCAAAGACGGGCGTATTGTCAAAAGAGAACAGGCACATGAGCTGCCACAGGGAATGCAGGCCTTTGTTTTCAACACACGCCGCCCTGTTTTTGCAGAGCGCGCAGTGCGTGAGGCGATCTCCTACGCTTTTGATTTTGAATGGTCGAACAAGCAATTCGCACATGGCAGCTATAAGCGTACAAACAGTTTCTTTTCCAATTCCGAGCTGGCGTCATCCGGCCTTCCGGAGGGGAAAGTACTGGATATTCTGCAGGAATTCCGCGGGAAAATTCCCGAAGAAGTGTTTACCAAGGAGTATAAGCCGCCGGTCACGGATGGCAGTGGCACAGGTGTGCGCAAAAATCTGCGCATTGCTGCGGGTGTTTTAGAGAAAGCGGGTTGGGTTCTAAACAAGGAAACAGGTATCCGCGAGAAAAACGGCACGGCATTGCAGTTTGAAATTCTGCTGATCAGCCCTGCTTTTGAACGCTGGGCCGCGCCTTTTATCAAAAATCTGGAGCGGATTGGTGTGAAAGCGGGGTTGCGCATTGTTGATACGAGCCAGTATCAGGAGCGCCTGGACGGTTTTGATTTCGATATGGTGGTTGCCACATTCGGTCAGTCACTGTCACCGGGGAATGAACAGCGCGATTTCTGGCATTCGGAAAAAGCCGATATTCAAGGAAGCCGCAATGTGATGGGTATTAAAAACCCGGTTGTTGATGCTTTAATTGATCAGATCATCCATGCACCGGACCGCGAAACGCTGGTGGCGACAACGCATGCGCTGGATCGTGTGCTGCTATGGAACCATTATGTGATTCCGCAATGGCATCTGGGTTATTTCCGTCTGGCTTATTGGAATAAATTCGGTTTTCCGAAGCAGTCGCCAAAATATGACAGTGGTGTGCAGGATACATGGTGGGTTGATGCGGACAAAGCCGCAAAGCTGAAAAACGGCACAGGGCAGTAACAGGGCGTGACGGGAAAGGTTGAAATCCGTGAAATTGACGAAGCTGGCATCGCGGAGTGCTATGCCATTCGTCCTGAAACCCGCACACGGGAAGAGGGTTATTTCGAACGCTGTTTTGCCGAACATCAGGAAGGTCACCGCAGACTTTATATTGCTGATTGCGGCGGCACGCCTGCGGGATATGCACATCTGGTTTTTACACCCAATTACCGCCCGTTCCGCAAAATGAATATTCCCGAAATTCAGGATTTGTTTGTCGCACCGGATTTCCGGCAGCAGGGAATCGGTGCGGCGCTGGTCGCGCATTGTGAAGCGGCAGCCAGATTGCGCGGTTATGGCGAGATTGGTATCGGGGTCGGGCTGTATCGCGATTACGGTGCGGCGCAACGTCTTTATGTACGGCGCGGTTATCTGCCTGACGGTGCGGGGGTTGTGTATGAAAACGAGCAAGTCACACCGGGGGAAATGCGTGCCGTAGATGATTTTTTGTGTTTGAAGCTTGTGAAGCGTTTGTCGTAGAGTGTTAAGTGGCAAAGGTAATTTTTTGACGAAGAGGGAAGTAAAGACGTCATGGCTGAAAATCAGGATTCTTTAAGACGCTACCGCCAGACGCGCATTGTCGCGACGCTTGGCCCGGCCAGCGCATCGCGGGAAATGATTGCGGATTTATACCATAATGGCGGCGTGGATGTCTTTCGCCTGAATTTCAGTCACGGTGATCATGCCGATCATGCCGAGCGCATCCGCATTATTCGCGAATTGGAACAGGAAACAGGCCGCCCGATCGGCGTGTTTGCCGATTTGCAGGGGCCGAAAATCCGCGTCGGCACCTTTAAAGACGGGCCGGTGGCATTAGAAAAAGGCCATGTCATGCGCTTTGATCTGGATAAAACGCCGGGTGATGCCACGCGCGTCTGCCTGCCGCATCCTGATGTGATTGACGCGCTGGAGGTCGGCGCACATTTGCTGATTGATGACGGCAAGGTCAAAATGCGCGTCATCAAAAAGGGCAAAGATTTTGTCGAGGCGGAATGCATTGCAGGAAAAAAGATTTCCGACCGCAAAGGTGTGAACCTGCCGGATGTAATTTTGCAAAGCTCGCCTTTAACGGAAAAGGATCTGAAAGACCTTGAAGCTGCTGTCGGCATGGGCGTTGACTGGATCGCATTGTCTTTTGTGCAGCGTCCCGAAGATGTCGCGGAAGCCCGCAAAGTGCTGAACAAGCGGGCGCAGCTGATTGTGAAACTGGAAAAACCCTCAGCACTGCAATATTTGCAAGAGCTGGTAGAAATGTCCGATGCGGTGATGCTGGCGCGCGGCGATCTGGGTGTTGAAATTCCGGCGGAGGAGGTTCCCTCCGTCCAGAAACGCGTGGTGCGCGTGGCGCGCGATGCCGGAAAACCCGTCATTATCGCAACGCAGATGCTGGAATCAATGGTGACTTCACCGACGCCGACACGCGCGGAAGCCTCGGATGTGGCAACAGCCATTTATGACGGTGCGGATGCTGTGATGTTGTCGGCGGAAACGGCGGCGGGGGATTACCCGGTTGAAGCTGCGGAAATGATGCGCCGCATTGCCAAATTCGTGGAGCAGGATCCGCTGTACCGCAAGATTATGGATGCGGAGCATCCCGATCCGGAGGAAACCTCATCAGATGCGATTACCGCATCGGCCTGCCGGATTGCCTCTTCCATCGGGGCGGCGGCGATTGTCAACTACACGACCAGCGGTTCAACCGCCTTGCGGACAGCACGGGAAAGACCACCTGTACCGATTCTGTGTCTGACGGAATATCTGGATGTGGCGCGGCGTATGTCATTGTCTTACGGTGTGCATGCCGTGCATACCGAGGATGTTGATAATTTCGCCGATATGGTTGAAAAAGCCATCCGCATGGCAAAAGAGCAGGGTATCGCCGTTGACGGTCAGCGTTTGGTGATCACGGCGGGTGTGCCGTTCGGTACACCGGGCAGCACGAATATTCTGCGTATTGCCTGGGTAAAGTAACGGCGGTTATTTCTTCTTTTTCTTATCAGGATTGAACTGTGCAATCGCTTCATTCAGATGAATGATATCTTTGCGCAATTCGCGGATTTCCCGCCGCAATTTTGTATTTTCATCTTCAACATCTTTTTCCTGAACGATGCTCAGCGCATCGACAATGATGCCGATGAACAGGTTCAAGACTGTAAAGCTGGTGACGATGATAAAGGGGATAAAGAAAATCCATGACCATTTGAAATAAGCCATTGTCGGTTTGGCAACGCCGTCCGGCCAGTTTTCCATGGTAATCAGCTGGAACATGGTAAACATGGAATTCGACAAATCACCGAACAGCTCATGAATCACGGGATCCGGGTGTGCTCCGAAAATCTGCGTGGCAAGAATGGCGGCCACATAGACAATCACCAGCAAAACGGCGACAACCGATCCCATCCCCGGCAGGGCGTGGAAAAGCGCCGAAACGACCCGCCGCATTTGCGGTACGACGGAAATTAGGCGCAACAGACGGAAGACCCGAAGGGTACGGATGACGCTGAAGGCTTCGGTCGCCGGAATAACGGAAATGGCAACGATGATAAAATCGAAAATATTCCAGCCTTCACGCCAGAAGCTCCAGCGGTAGGCGTACATTTTTAATATCAACTCGACACAGAATGCTGCAACAATCACATGGTCAATCAGCAGGATCGTTCTGTTATAGATGGTATCGTCGTCAAGAAGACGGCTAGCTTCCAGCCCGAGTGTGACAGCGTTTAAAAGAATAAGAAAGGTGATGAAACGCGTAAATTTCGGGTTCTCAACAATCGCGGCCGCTTTGCCGCGGAGCCCTTCAAGTGTCGTGTTTTTTAAGTTGGCGGGTCTGACCATATCATCGCTTAACAGGGAAAAATTTTCTTGTCCATCTGGCATACTGCCTCCTTTCGCATTCAGGAAGTCTATACCTGATTGTACAAATATTTTACGCCGGAAAAAAAGTCAAATATTTTCAGAGCGCGTTTTTGCCGCCTGCACGTGCGGGCGGTTTATGATCATTTGCGCTTTTGCCGTTTTTTACCGGAAGCGGCGCGGTGACCTCTTTTAGCCATGCGGCGGCTTCGGGATCGGCCTTTTCCAGCTGCGGCAGCAATGTCTCGCATACTTCCTGATGATAGGCGTTCAGCCATTCCAGCTCTTCCGGATATTTGGCAAGAAGCGTTTCATCAATCAGGTTGCGGTCGATCGGTGCCATGGTCAGGGTTTTGAATTTGACGAGATCCTGCCCTTTTGCGTCTTTCCCGGCATCTTCCACCAGCACAAGGCTTTCGATACGGATGCCGTATTCACCTTCTTTATAATAGCCGGGTTCGTTGGAAACGATCATTCCGGGTTTCAGCGGCGTGGTTGCGCGCGGTGAAATGCCTTGCGGGCCTTCATGCACGGACAGATAACTGCCGACGCCGTGACCTGTCCCATGCGCAAAATTTTCGTTGATCTCTTTCAAAGCGGCACGCGCCTTATCGTCAAGATCCTTTCCGTTCATTTCGTCGGGGTGGAAAACGGACATGGCAACCTGAATATGGCCGATCAAAACACGGGTAAAGCGGTCTTTCATTTCATCACTGACAGGGCCGACGGCGACTGTGCGGGTGACATCGGTGGTACCGTCCAGATATTGCGCGCCGGAATCGACCAGATAGACAGGGCCAGCATTCAGCGGTTTGTCGCTGTCTTCAGTCACACGGTAATGGATGACCGCGCCGTTTGAGCCTGCGCCGGAAATCGTGTCAAAGCTGAGATCGCGGAAATCTTTTCCGGTTTTGCGGAAATCATACAGCATGTTCGAAGCGCTCAGCTCGCTGTTTTCTCTCACCACTTCGGGTTTTGACAGCTGGTGTAGAAAACGTGTCAAGGCAACACCGTCGCGGATATGGGCGGCGATTGTACCGTCTTGTTCCGCTTTGTTCTTCATGGCTTTCGGCAGCTGGCATGGCGAGGGCGCTTCGATAATGTTGTTTGTGCCGCTTTGTTTCAGCACCATTTCAACTTTTTTCGGTGACAGATTGGGATCAATCATCACGGCTTTGCCTTCACGGCCCAATTTTTCCAGCACATTGGTGAAATCATCACGGTCATGGATGCGAACCTCTTTACCGAGATGATCGGCCAGACCTGCGGAAAGCTTGCGCTGATCAATAAAGAGATCAACGCTGCCGTCACTATGCGCAACGGCAAAGGATAGCGGCAGCGGTGTGCAAGGAACATCCCGCCCGCGGATATTTAGCAGCCATGCGATATCTTCGGGCATGGTCAGGGCAACGGCATCCGCGCCTTTGCTTTTCAATGTTGCAGCAAGGTCTTGGCGTTTTTCAGCGGAAGATTTTCCGGCATAGGGCAGTTCATGCTCTACAGTCGGAGAGACCGGTGCAGCGGGGCGATTTTGCCAAGCCAGATCAACAGGGTTTTCAGACAAAGCGACGAGTTTACCGCCGGCTTCTGTCACGGCTTTTTCAAGACGCTCGACATCTTTGACTGTATGCATCCACGGGTCATAACCGATGGCTTTGCCTTTGGCGTGACCGATCAACCAGTCTTCCAGATGCGGTTTGCCGTCATCGGTCTTGCCGTGGCTGTCGCGATGGTCAAAAATTTCCTGCGGCACTTCTTCTTTGGCCTGCAATGTGTAACGCCCATCCGTTAAAAACACGGCGCTGTCTTCGAGAATCACCGATTGTCCGGCGGAACCCGTAAAACCTGTGGACCATTTCAGGCGCTCGGCGCTTTTCGGCACATATTCACCCTGATATTCATCGGCGCGGGGGATGAAGAAACCGCTGACACTTTGTTTCGCGAATTCCTTGCGCAGTGAGGCAACGCGGTCGGGGATGCTGCGGCTATCGCTTTTTAGGGATTTCTTGACATCAGCCTTCAGCGCGTCGAGCTGTTCCTGCAGGGCTTTATCAGCCTTTTCCGCAACCAGTTTTGTCCAGCCCAGCGGGTCGGCCGGATTTTCCGGCGTGGCGAGCACGGCTTTGACAATATCGTAAACCTCTTTCACTGTGTAACGACTGTCTGATGCTTTTAAAAGTGTTTCAAGATGCGCGTCGCCCTGATAGGTCATCGTTTTCTCTCTTTTGTTGCGGCGTTTTTATAAATGTTTAAGGATTGCAGTACATAATATAGCAATATTTTCGAAATAACTGCAAAAACTTTCATTTAAGACGTTTTCAGCAGGCGAAAATTTGTTATCCTGTATGACGGATGCGTATAAGCATCGACAGGTTTAAACCGAACAACAATAACTGGGCACCGGAAAATCCATGGGTATCTTTGATAATATTTTTAAACCGATCGTCGGCATTCTGCGCCAACCGGTCGAATCTTTCATTCGCCTTGAAACATCGGATGATGAAACGACAATGGTTGCCAGTGACGGATCGCTTGTCAGCTATCTGCGCATTGACGGCGCAAGGCAGATTATCGGTGAGGAAGAGTATAAGAATATCCTGAACGCCTGTGTCGTAAAACTTGGTGCGCGTTTTGACCGTCCCGGTCATGCGCTACAGGTTTACTTTACACGGAACCCGGAACGTATTCAGGAAGAAATTCGCGGAACGCTGCGCCCCAGCCAGATGGCGGCGCGGAATGTCGGTATGGAAATCGATGATATTTTTGATGAGCGCAGCCGCGTTCTGCCGAAATATCTGGCATCGGAAGAAATTTATTTCGTGTTGTGGACGCGTGCGAGCTCGCTGACCAAAACGGATATGCAGCGTGAAAAAGCAATGGCCAAGGATGTGAAATGGGTCAAGGCTGCTTCGGCGCAATATCCCTATGCGGCAATTTCTTCGCTGCGCAACCGTCATAAAAGTTATGTCGGCGGTATGCTGACGGCCTTGCAGGAGGTCGGCTTGCAGGCAGCGGAAATGGAAGTGCATGACGCGATGCGCGCCGTCCGTATCAATCTTTATCAGGCAGGTATGAATAGCCGCTGGAAGCCTTGTCTTCCCGGTGACCGGATTCCGCCCCGTGCGCCGGAATCACGCCGTGACATGTCGGCTGTATTATGGCCGTCTTTGCCCAAACAGTTGACGACAACATCGGCACGGATGATCAATGACCGGGTTGTCGAATTCGGACAATATATCTGGGGCGGTGTCGATATGGTGCTGGCACCGATGGAACCTGCGCCGTTTCCGCAGCTTTTGAACCGTCTGTCCGAGATGCGTTTCCCGTTCCGTATTTCCTATCTTGTGGAAGGCGGTGGTGCACAAGGTATGGCAGCGCTTGGTTTTGCCGCGTCACTGCTGGCGATTACCAATGCCGATAACCACCTGATTAAAGATTCCATTGAAGGTTTGACCGAACTTGCACGGAGTGAGCCGGTTGTGAAAGTCCGTATTTCCTTTGCGACATGGGCGCCAAAAGGCGATATGGATCTGCTGGAGGAACGTTTGTCGCTGCTGATTCAGGCTACAGAGAGTTGGGGTTATTGTCAGGTTTCGCAGATTGCCGGTGATCCGCTGGACTGTCTGATGTCCTCCGCGATGGGTATTGCATGTGCCTCGACCGCACCCGCAGCCGTTGCGCCGATGTATGAAATTATGAAGCTGATGCCGTGGCAGCGTGCATCTTCACCGTTTGAAACGGGATCGATTCTTCTAAGAACGCCTGACGGACGCCTTTGGCTCTACCAGACGGGTACGAACGTGACGACGACATGGTTTGACCTGATCTTTGCACAGCCCGGTGGTGGTAAATCGGTTTTGATGAACACGCTGAATCTGGGAACCTGTTTGACAACGGGTATTTCCAACCTGCCTTATGTGGCGGTTATCGATATCGGACCGTCTTCGGCTGGTCTTATCTCTCTGTTCCGTGATGCTCTGCCGCCGTCACGCCGTCACGAGGCGGTTTCGTTCCGCTTGCAGATGACGCCCGATTACGCGATTAACCCCTTTGATACCAAACTGGGGATGCGTGGGCCGCAGGCATCCGAGCGAAGCTTCCTTGTCGAAATGCTGTCGCTGCTGTGTACGCCGGCCGGTCACGCCGAGCCGTATGACGGTATTTCCCAGCTGGCAAGTTTTGTCGTGGATGAAATGTTCCGCTTCCGGAATGATAAGGAAACCAATGCCGAGCCGCGTGCTTATTTGCCGCGTGTCGATGCGATGGTTGACCAGATTTTGATGGAAGCTGATATTCAGCCCGAGCCCGGTGCCTATTGGTGGGATATTGTTGATACGTTGTTCAAAAAAGGCATGACCTTTGAGGCCAGCTTGGCGCAGCGTAACGCGATGCCGATTCTGCCGGATGCGGTGACGGCCGCACGCCGTCCGCAGATTAGAAACCTGCTGGAGGAAACCTCGATTGGCGCGAGCTCCGAGGGTGTTATCCATGCTTTCGAACGTATGATTACCTCTGCCGTACGTGAATTCCCGATTCTGTCTCAGGTCACGAAATTCTCGCTGGCGGAAAACCGCGTTTGTGCACTTGACCTTGCCGATGTCTGCCCGCAGGGGGATGAAACGGCGGATCGCCAAACGGCTATTATGTACATGCTCGCGCGTCATGCTCTGGTGACACGCTGGTGGGTGAACGAGGAAATTCTGAAAGATATTCCGGATCTTTACCGCCCCTATCACGAAGGGTTGATGCGTGATATTTCCGAGACACCGAAACGTCTTTGTTATGATGAGTTCCACCGAACCTCCGGGTCGAAATCGGTGCGTTCACAGATCGTACGTGACGTGCGTGAGGGTCGTAAACGGGGTATTCAGATTATTCTCGCCTCACAGCTGCTGGATGACTTTAGTGATGACATGGTCGATCTGGCCACGGGTGTCTGGATTCTGGGTACCGCGGTCAGTGACCGTGCGGTCGATGCGGCGCAGCAGCGCTTTGGTTTGACGGAAACGGCCCGCTGGATTATCCGGAACCGCCTGACAGGTCCGCGTGCCGGTGGTGCGCCTTGTCTGCTGGTTCTTGGTACAACAGATGGCCGTTATGAACAGCATTTGATTAATACGCTGGGGCCGATTGAGCTTTGGGCCTTCTCGACATCTGCCGAGGATGTGGCCATGCGGAACCGTCTGTACTCGCGTTTGGGCGCGGCACAGGCACGGCGTCTGTTGGCGGCAAACTTCCCGGGCGGTTCGGCGCGTTCCGAGATTCGCCGCCGCGTTGCAGATCTGGCGGATAAAGGTGATGTTGAAAAAGCATCGGTTAGTGCCGTTATTAACGAAATGGTGACGGATATGATTGATTCCGTCCAGAAAGCCATGCTGGAAAGCCAAGGCGGTATCGCTGTCGCTGAGGCGGCGAAACAAGCCGCGAGTACGGAAGCAGCTGCGGCACCGGCGGAAGCGGGAGCCCCCGCTGCTGCGGAAGGCGGCGAGGCGGCACCTGCTGAAGGGGCAGCCCCGGCGGGTGGCGCTGATCCGCTTGGCGGATTGGATGCAGCTGTCGAAGGCGGTGAAGAGCCGGGCGGTGAAGAACCACAGGCGTAAAACGTCAGGTTTTAAAACGCGTCAGATCGTCGTAAAAATAGGCGCATTCCAGATATTCTTTTTCGCCGAAAACCAGCGGTGTGTCTTCTTTCAGGCAACGCCCGCCCATGAATTCATAGAATTTCCGTGCAGGCATATTATCCTGCAGCACCCATAACCCCATGGTTTTCATGTTTCTTTGCAACAGATTGTCGACGCAGGCAAGGAACAGCTTTTTGCCTATTCCTTTGCGTTTGGCGCTGTCGAGGAGATAGATGGCGGAGATTTCGCCCTCCGGTTCCGCCCATCCTCCCGCTTCGCGCCACGGGCCGCAGCAGGCAAAACCGACGATGCCTTGATCGGGGAGCACGGCGACGTAATGCGGATGTCCATACCCGGTGGCGGCTTTTTCCAAGGCGGCAATGCGGCGCGGAAGGTTGCGCTCCAGCGTGATGGTGTTTTGCAGAAATGATTGATCAATCAATCCGCTATAGCTCTCATGCCACGCACGCGTATGCACTGTGGCGATATCTTTGGCATCTTTTATGTTGGCGGTACGGATGATAACGTCCATCTTGTTTCCTTCTATCTGCTTGTGCCAGCATCGTCTTTATCGCATGATATAGGTTAGTGGAGTAAACACGGGAAAGCAAAGCCATGAAGATTTTTTTATTCGCGGCGGAAAGAACAAAAAAGGCGCAGGAAGCAGCTGTGGCCCTGACCAAAGCCTATAAGAAATATATTACAGAGGATATGGCGGCGGCAGATGTCATCGTGCCGCTGGGCGGTGACGGCACATTGCTGCATGTTCTGCATGAGGTGATTAAACTGGGGCATAACACGCCTGTTTTCGGTTTAAATCGCGGTTCCGTCGGTTTCCTGCTGAATGAATACCGTGATAGCGGGTTGTTGAAGCGGATTGAAAAAGCACACAGCGTCACGCTGCATCCTCTTAAAGCAACGATCAAGACCGTGAAGGGCGAAACGCATAATGCCTGGGGGATTAACGAGGTGTCGCTGCTCAGGGAAACGCGGCAGGCGGCAAAAATAAAAATCGTCATTGATAATGTCGTGCGGATGAAGCAACTGGTCTGTGACGGGCTGATTGTCTCAACGCCTGCGGGCAGCACGGCCTATAACCTGTCGGCAAACGGCCCGATTATTCCGCTGAACGCCAATATTCTGGCGATGACACCGATCAGTGCCTTCCGCCCGCGCCGCTGGAACGGGGCATTGTTGCCTGAAAGCTGTGATATCAAACTGGAAATTATTAATCCGACAGATCGTCCGGTCAGTGCGGTGGCGGATTTTACCGAGATCCGTGATGCGGAATCAGTCAGGATCAGGGAAGACCGTAAAGTTTCCCTGACCCTGTTATTTGATCCTGATTTGAATTTGGATGAACGTATTCGTAAAGAACAGTTCATGGTCTGGGCTTAGAGCACCCTTCGTTCAATAGGGGCTGTGTTGCTGCGTCACTCATGTACTATCCGTACATATCGCTCCTTGCGCCTATCCCATCTTGAACGCTGTGCGCTCTAATCGTGCCAAAGGTTGTATTTATTTATCTTTGTTGTAACCTTTTGCAGCGGCATTACCGACTTTTCTGGCATTTTCGACCAGCCCGCCAAAAATCTTTTTACCTTTTTCCGTCGCGCCTTCAACTTGCGTTTTGGCAACGGTGCCGAACTCTTCTGCTGTTTTTGCCAGCTTGTCGACGGTTGTCGTGCTGCTTCCGGACATATCGACCGGTGCCGGTTTTGTCGCGGTTTCGGGTACTTCGACTTCACCATGCGAGGTGACAACCGTTTTGCCCTTGCCTTTACCTTTTTTCACCATATCAAGAACGCCGCCAAGGCTGGTCGGGATCGTGATATTGCCGTCTTCACCGCGTTTAACAACGGTTTCAGCGATTTTTTTCGATCCTTCTTTGACGATGGCTTTGCCGACTTCGTCACCGGCTGTTCTTGACACCCGTGCGATAGCGGCCATTGCGATCTGTTGTAATGCGAATTTAGCCAAACCCATTTTTTTACCCTTCTCTGTGTTTAAAACGTCAAAATTACATTGTTTTCTTGCTGTGCGGACGGCTCATCAGGAACCCGTGTCCGGGTCTGGTGTCTTCCGTTTGTTCGATAACCGCTTCTTGCAGCTTTTCCTTATCCGTTGCCGACAGGCCTGTGCTCTCGACCGCTTCAAAAATCTTGTCTGCCTCTTCCGTTGTGAAGTGGTAGCCTTTTGTCAGATACTCAACCAGCGCATTGATTCCCGTAGCCTGCGCTTCTTCCGTACCTGCTTCAAACATTTGCAGAATATCGGATGCTGTATTTTCGTACGGCGTATCATCCTGCGCGGTTGTGTCTTCTGTTTTCGGCTGTTTTGCAGCGCCGAAGATTTCTTTGGCGCGGCCCCAGCCGTTTTTCAAATCACCAAGGGTTTCATTGGCGATTTCCAGTGTGACCTGTCCGGCGTCTTTGGCGACGTCGACAACATCTCCGGCAACCGTACCAACGGTTTCTGCACCTTCTTCAACACTTTTATGGCTGATGGCTTTTTTGATGTTTTGTCCATGTTCGGACAGGCGTTGTGCCGCTTTTTTACCCTTTTCCGTCAGACCGTCAATGCCGCCTGCTTTTTTAAAGGCTTTTTCCGCTGCTGCACCTAATACGAGTTTTACCAACATCTCTTTATTCCCCTCGATTTTACCTTTGCCGTTTTGCTCTTATCTTTTTGAAAACAGAGCTTTTTAAATCCTGATCGCACGACTCACCCTTTGTCATGCGTTAACGTTTCATTAATATATGAAAAATAACTGATTATGTCAACAGTTTTCTGTCAAATGTATGGATTTTCTCCGTTATTATTCTTTCACATAGGCGGAAATCCTTTATAATACGGGGAAAATGAGATAAGCGGAGTTTGTTTTAAATATGGGTGCTTACGTCCTTCGGCGGCTTTTGCTGATGATTCCGACCCTGTTCGGTATTATTTTGCTGAATTTCCTGATTGTGCAGGTCGCGCCCGGCGGCCCTGTGGAACAAATGTTGGCCAAAATTCAGGGAAATGAGGTATCGGCGACCGAACGTTTTTCCGGCGGCGGCGGTGAGGATTTCTCCATGCAGCAAGATTTCCAGCATAAAACAGCGGCGACAGGCGGCAAAAGCAAATATCGCGGGGCGCAAGGGCTTGATCCGGCTTTTATCAAAGAGCTGGAACGTCAGTTCGGCTTTGATAAACCGGCAGGCGAACGCTTTATGATGATGATCAAGAATTATCTGAAATTCGATTTCGGCACCAG
>SBHI01000006.1 GCA_006226225.1 Alphaproteobacteria bacterium | reverse complement strand
GCGCTGGCGCGGGCATTAAAAAAGTTTCCGCAAGGCGTGTTGATGGTCTGGTATCCGCTGCTGTCTGCCGGACGGCATGAGAGTTTGAAAAGCCAATGCGCCGCGCTGGATGCCGAGGTGCTGATTGACGAATGGGTCTATGGTGATGCCAAAACGGCAAAAGGCATGTACGGGTCGGGCATGATTATCACCAACCCGC
The DNA here is from genome assembly GCA_006226225.1 of Alphaproteobacteria bacterium. Classification (GTDB taxonomy): domain Bacteria; phylum Pseudomonadota; class Alphaproteobacteria; order Micavibrionales; family CSBR16-224; genus CSBR16-224. The sequence goes on along the minus strand of SBHI01000006.1, from coordinate 2,902 downwards.
CTTATACCGTTCCTGCAGCGATGGATACAGTGAAAGAACTGATCCTGCCTTTGTTACGCTAGGGCTTGCTATTTCCGCGCATCTGACAATAATAGGGGCGGCTGCGCCCATAGGCGGGGCGGCAAAGATTCGCATTTATTTTTTTAGAGGAGAAAAGACTATGCTGACCATCGGTGACAAACTTCCCGAATTCAACCTGAAGGCCGTTGTTTCCAACGATCTGAGCAACGCTTTTGTCGATGTCAAAAACGACACCTATAAAGGCAAATGGCTGGTGCTGTTCGCATGGCCGAAAGATTTTACCTTTGTCTGCCCGACCGAGATCGCTGATTTCGGCCGCATGAATGGTGAGTTCGCTGACCGCGACGCACAGGTTCTGGGCATGAGTACGGATTCCGAATTCGTTCATCTGGCATGGCGCAAAGACCATAAAGACCTGAACAACCTGCCCTTCCCGATGCTGGCCGATATCAAGCGCGAGCTGTCCGAAGGTCTGGGCATCCTGCACAAAGACGCAGGCGTCTGCAACCGCGCGACCTTCATTGTTGATCCCGACGGCATCATCCGTCACGTTTCCGTCAATGATCTGAGCGTCGGCCGTAACACGCAGGAAGTTCTGCGCATTCTGGACGCGCTGCAAACAGACGAGCTGTGCCCGTGCAACTGGAACAAAGGCGACGATACGCTGAAAGCAGCGTAAGTTTTCGCGCAATATTTTTTAAAAGGGCATCCCCCCCGCGGGATGCCCTTTTTTCTTGCCAAAATGCGCGGCTTGCCTTTATTCTTGTGCCATTGTTACGATAAATTTTCAGCGGAGGAAAACGCATGGTTGCGCGGATTAAAACCGTCGCATTTCAAGGCATCGATGTTCTGGATATTGATGTGCAGGTGCAGCTTTCCTCCGGCCTGCCGAGCTTCCAGATTGTCGGCCTGCCCGACAAAGCCGTTGCCGAAAGCCGCGAACGCGTCCGTGCCGCCCTGCATGCCATCGGGCTGTCGCTGCCGCCGAAGCGTTTGACCGTTAATCTGTCCCCTGCCGATGTCTTGAAAGAAGGCAGTCATTTTGATCTGCCTGTTGCCCTTGGCGTGCTGGCAGCGATGGGCGTTTTCCCCGCAGACGAGCTTGACCACTATGTCGCGCTGGGGGAGCTGGCTCTGGACGGCGCGCTGACCCCTGTCACCGGTATTCTGCCTGCCGCCATTCATGCCGCCTCACTCGGGCGCGGCGTGATCTGCCCCGAAAGCTGCGGCGCAGAAGCGGCCTGGGCGGGTGAAGAGGTCAATGTGCTGGCCCCGCATAATCTGGTCGCGCTGATCAATCATATCAAAGGCACGCAGGTGCTGCCCGCACCGAAAGCCGTATTGGAAAGCCGCGCGAAAGACAGCTATGCGCCCGATTTAAAAGATGTGCGCGGACAGGAAAGTGCCAAACGCGCCCTCGAAATCGCCGCCGCAGGCGGGCACAATATTCTGATGTGCGGCCCGCCCGGATCGGGAAAATCCATGCTGGCGGCAAGACTGCCCGGCATTCTGCCCGACCTGCTGCCCGAGGAAGCTTTGGAATTGTCGATGATCCACAGTGTTGCGGGAGAGTTGAAAAACGGCGCCCTCAAACGCACGCGCCCGTTCCGCGATCCGCATCATTCCGCCTCCCTACCCTCGATGGTTGGCGGCGGTCACCGCGCCAAACCGGGGGAAATCTCGCTGGCGCATCACGGCGTCTTGTTTCTGGACGAGCTGCCGGAATTTGCCCGCCCGACGCTGGAGGCGCTGCGCCAGCCCTTGGAAACAGGGCAGACGCTGGTTTCCCGCGTTAATTACCATGTGACCTTTCCCGCCGATTTTCAGCTGGTCGCCGCGATGAACCCCTGCCGCTGCGGACATCTGGCAGATGCCGCGCTGGCTTGCAGCCGCGCCCCGAAATGCGGCGAGGATTATCAGAACAAGCTGTCCGGCCCTTTGCTTGACCGGATTGATATTTATATTGATGTGCCTGCCGTCGATATCCGCGATTTGACCAATGCCGCCCCTGCCGAAAGCAGTGAAACTGTTGCCGCACGTGTTTTGGCGGCGCGGGAATTTTTCGCAGCGCGGCTGGACAGGCTGGGCATCAAAAATCCGAAATTCCGCAAAAATGCCGATATGGATGGGGATGCGCTGGAGGAAACCGCTGCGCTGGATGCGGAGGGCAAAAAAATGCTGGCCGATATTGCAGAACGTTTGAAACTGTCCGCACGCGGTTATTACCGTATTCTGCGGGTGGCACGGACGCTGGCTGATCTGGAAAAAAGCGAGACGGTGAAAACAAAACATATCGCCGAGGCCGCCAATTATCGGCTGATGCGCCCGGGGCAAACGCTGGCGGCATAAAGCCCCCCTGTATTGACCCCCTGTGCAGTTCTGCTATGGTATTGTTCATATCTTAGACATGCGGGAGGAGAGACCCAAATGACGCAGCCGAAAACCCTTTTCGCGAGAATCCGGGACGCGCATGCCCTGCGCGCATTTTTAGCCCCTATCCGATTGAAAGGCACAGCATGAGCAACCCCGCAGAGAATTACGATGTGATCATCATTGGTGCCGGACATAACGGCTTGACCTGTGCGGGCTATCTGGCACGGGCGGGACTGAAAGTCAAAGTCCTGGAACGTCGCGGCGTTGTCGGCGGCGCGGCTGTCACCGAAGAATTTTATCCCGGTTTCCGCAACTCGACCTGTTCCTATGTTGTCAGCATGTTGAGCCCGCATGTTATTGAAGACCTTGAGCTGGAAAAATACGGGCTGGAGCTGATCGAGCGCGCCGACGGCATGATCGCCGTGAACAAAGACGGCGACTATATCGTTGCCGGATCGGATAATGATGCTTATGAAATCGGGCGCTTCAGCAAAAAAGATGCCGCAGC
>SBHI01000213.1 GCA_006226225.1 Alphaproteobacteria bacterium | reverse complement strand
GACGGCGATCTGGAAGTGAAAGACCTGCCTGCCGCATGGAATGACGAGATGCAGGATAAATTCGGCATCACTCCGCCATCGGACGCGCAGGGCTGTATGCAGGATGTGCATTGGTATGGCGGGCATTTCGGTTATTTCCCCTCCTATCTTCTGGGGGCGATGAATGCCGCACAGGTCTTCCAATCCATCCGCCGCGACATTCCCGAAATTGATACGGAGATTGCCGCCGGAAAATTCGACCCTGTGCGCGTCTGGCTGCGCGAGAATATCCATTCCCGCGGCTGCCTGAATATGCCGCGCGAAATTATCAAGGAGGCCACAGGAGATTATCTGAAACTGGAAAACTTCCAGAGCCACCTGACCGCCCGTTATCTGGAAGGCTGACCCCTGCGATGCTTGACTATATCAGCACACGCCGCCGCGACGATGTCGTGAAAAATTTTGAAGAAGTCGTTCTGGAAGGACTGGCCGCCGATGGCGGGCTTTACGTGCCTGCCGCCTGCCCCGTCATCACGCCCGACGAAATGCATGCCATGCGGAATGTGCCCTATACAGGCATTGCCCACCGCGTGATCCAACCCTTTACCGAAGGCTGTATCGACAGTGATGCGCTGTACCGGATTATCGACAAAGCCTATAAGAATTTTGACCACCCCGAGATTGCGCCGCTAGTGCCCATAGATAAAGGGCTGTATGTGATGGAGCTATTCCACGGCCCGACACTGGCCTTCAAGGATATGGCGCTGCAGTTTCTGGGGCATCTATTCGACCATATCCTGCAAAAGCGCGACAAAAAACTGACGATTGTCGGCGCAACATCGGGTGATACGGGTTCCGCCGCCATTGAAGCCTGCCGCGACAAGGACACGATGGATGTGTTCATGCTGCATCCGAAAGACCGCGTATCGGAAGTGCAGCGCCGCCAGATGACAACGGTGTTATCGCCGAATATCCACAATATCGCCATTGAAGGCAGTTTTGACGATTGTCAGGATCTGGTGAAGGCCCTGTTTGCCGATCAGGACTTCCGCGCAGAGAAAAACCTCTCCGCCGTCAATTCCATCAATTGGGGACGCATCGTCGCGCAGATCGCCTATTACGTTTACGCCTATCTGAAGCTGTCTTCCGAAAAAGGCACGGAGAATATTGTCTTTGCCGTGCCGACGGGGAATTTCGGCAATATTTATGCCGGATATGTCGCCTCCTCCATGGGTGTGCCGGTGAAAAAACTGCTGATCGGCACCAACAGCAACGATATCCTGTTCCGCTTTCTGGAGAGCGGCACGATGAAAACCGAAACCGTTGTGCCGACCACCAGCCCCAGTATGGACATCCAGATTTCCAGCAATTTCGAGCGTGTCTTGTTTGACCTGTACGGACGCGATGGCGAGGCCGTCACAGGCACGATGCAGTATTTCCGCAGCAAAGGCCCGTTTGCACTGGATGACGCCATGATGACCCGCCTGCGCGAGATTTTTGCAGCCTACCGTTTTGACGATGCCGCCACCAAAGAGATCATGCGCCATCTGCATAAACAATCCGGCTATATCGCCGACCCGCACAGCGCCATTGGTATCGGTGCCGCCGAAAAATATATCTGGAACAGCCCGCTTGAAGAGAAAGACGCTGTCGTCGCGCTGGCAACCGCACATCCGGCCAAATTCCCCGATGCGGTCGAAGATGCCACCGGACATTTCCCGCCCCTGCCCGCCCGTCTGGCCGGATTGCACCGGCAGGAGGAACGGCTGAGCGTCCTGCCAAATGATCTGCAACAGTTGAAAACTTTTATCAGGGAACAAAAATAATGGGATTTGCCATCGCCAAAATCTTCATTGCTGCGGGGATTATCTCCCTGTCCTCATATTTATCGGGCAAATTGCCGCATGTGGCGGGATTTATCGTCGCGCTGCCTTTGACAACGCTGCTGGCGCTTTTGTTTTCCTATGCCGAATACCAGTCACCGGAGACCTCTATCGCCTTTGCCCGCAACGTCTTTATGGCGATTCCGGCTTCTCTGCTGTTCTTTGTGCCGTTTTTACTGGCAGGGTTGTTGCATTTATCCTTTTGGCAATGCTATATCTCCGGTCTTGGAATGCTGACGCTCGGATATTTTGGCTACCAATATCTGGCCGGCCTGCTATCATAAGGCGGAAGAGCAAAAACAAAAATTTGTCTATCAAGAAAAGAGTGCCCAAAACATGCCAAATATTGAACAACAAGAAGTCATTCAACTGCAAAACTATCTGCGCAAGACATTCGGAACCGACCGTCTTCGTTTGATGCAGCGTAAAGAAGCCCCTGACTCCGTTGAGGTTCTGCTGGGTGAAGAGTTTCTTGCCGTGATTTACAAAAACGTTGAAGAGGGCGAAACCTCTTACGACTTGAATATGTCGATTTTGGATATTGACCTGTCAATGGCAGGCTAAACTCTGCGAAACCGGACAGCAAGGAACCCTTACCGGAAACATGGATATACCCGAGCAGAATAACCCGCCGGAAAAAACCGACAAACCGGCAAAAAAAACCGACAAACCGGCTGAAAAACCGGAAGCGGCGGCACCCGCTCCGCAACAGCCCGCAGCGGTGCAGCAGCATCAGGGCGAGCAGGCTCAACAGCAGGATCTCAGGGAATACCAGTATTACGAAGATTACGGCTATGATGAAAACCCCTATTTCGTCACGCATTCGCCGCTTAAACGCAAACATATCCTGACGATTGTTTTTACCGCAATTTTCCTGATCGCTTTTGTCAGCTATTTTGTCGTGACAAAAGTCGTGCAGTTCTCGGCCCCTTTCCCTATCAGCGTCGCGGGCGAACGCGCTACGCTGGGCATCCATTCCCCCAGCGTCATGTTCGAGCCGCGCGCGGGCTGGATCTGGATGGCCTATGCCGCCATTAACCAAAAACCGTCAGAAGCTCATCCCCACATTGACATCAACCTTGCCACCAGCCTTGCCGGCGGTGGCAGATGGGCCTTTCACCACAATGTGTTTGAAAGCCGGAAGGCCGTCCTGCACGGCCCTGACGGCAACATCCTAGAAACTGACGGCATGTGGCGCTATGAAACGCCCTCGCTTGTCTATGACCCCGAAGATAAGGGGCGGGAATGGAAAATTTATGCCTACCGCTATTACTGGAACGGTGATATCGCGGCGGCACGGCGCTATAGCGCAATTGTCTACCGCTATGCGGAAAGTATCTCTTTACAAAACTGGTCAACCGAACAATGGCTTTTCAGCGCCGCAAAAGACCAGCCGCCGGAACCTTACAGTGAGTTCGTCCAGCTGCGCCTGAACGAGCTTGACCCGTCACTTGAAAAAGTTCTGTATTATTCCCAGCCCAGTGCCTTTTATTCCAAAACAGTCGGCGTGCTTTTTATGACCCTGACGACCTATATGGAAGAAAACAAACCTGACCGCATCATTCTGCTAGCCTCAACCGATCACGGCGCAAGCTGGGGGTATCTGGGTGCGGTTATCAGTTCTTCCGATGCCCCCAAACTTGGCAAATACACGCGCGTTGACAGCGGTTATCTGTTTGAACAGGACGAAACCATCTATCTGATGGTCAGCTTCGGCAATCAGCAACAAGAACATCAGGGAACACATATTTTCAAATTCGCCGATATTGCCAAAGCAGAGCTGGCCAAAGACAGAAAAGGCCGCCCGAAAGCGATCCAATATTTCGAGCCGCTCGGTCAGGAAGGCTTGACGCCGCTAGGGGCAGGACAAAGCGCCTATATTCCTGAAGTCTACAAAAGCGGGCTGTTAATGTCGCATATGCAGACCGATAATATCGGGCCGCCGTTCAGAATCTACCGCTCCAACCAGATGGTGAAAGAAAAGAAAGGCTTTTTCTCGCGTTAAGCCGTGGAAAAAGCTTGCTTTCAAGCCTGAAATACGTATAATCGCCTCCGACCGGGCTGTTTACAGCGCCGGATTCCTGCCGATTCCCTTTGATGTATCAAAAGATACCGCGTGGTCTCGGCTGTCACATGTCCCGCGATGGACGCGGGTTACATGCTTGATCAACCATAGGAAGGATAAATAACTATGTCTTTTTACGAAACGGTGTTTATCGTTCGTCAGGATCTGTCCGAAAAGCAGGTTGAAGGACTGACAAGCGATTACAGCAAAATTATTGCCGATAACGGCGGCAAAGTCGTCCGTGTCGAGCAATGGGGTCTGCGTACCCTCGCCTACCGCATCCGCAAAAACCGCAAAGGTCACTACGTTCTGATGCATATTGATGCCGCTCCCGCCGCTGTTGCGGAGATGGAACGTCAAATGCGCCTGAGCGAGGACATCCTGCGCTTCATGTCTGTCAGCCTGGAAGAAATGCCGACCGAGCCGACCATTATGATGCGTAAAAGCGATTACGACCAGAAAGGAGAAGCAGCATGAGTGCCGATAACGAAAAGAAAGCACGCCTGCCGGTTCGCCGCGGGTTGTTCAAACGCAAAAAACAATGCCCGTTCACCGGTGAAGGTGCTTTGGATATTGATTACAAAGACATCAAAATGCTGCGCCGCTATATCTCCGAGCGCGGCAAGATGATCCCCAGCCGTATCACCGGCATCTCACGCAAGAAACAGCGCCGTCTGTCGCAAGCGATCAAACGCGCACGTTACCTTGCTTTGCTGCCTTATGTCGTTGAACGCACGGCATCCTGGACGGAAAGGAAGTAATGAACAATGCAGATCATTCTTTTAGAACGTGTTGAAAATCTCGGTCAAATGGGCGATGTGGTAACCGTCCGCTCCGGATATGCACGTAACTACCTGCTGCCGCAAAACAAAGCTTTGCGTGCAACAAAAGACAATGTCACCTATTTTGAGGCACAGAAAAAGCAGCTGGAGGCAAACAGCCTTGACCGCCGCAAAGAAGCCGAAAAAGTCGCGAAAAAACTGGACGGCCTGACTGTTTCCGTTATTCGTCAGGCTTCGGAAGGTGGACAGCTTTACGGCTCCGTCACAACGCGTGACATTTCCGACGCTGTGACCGCTGCCGGCATCACCATCGACCGCAAACAGGTTACGCTGGATCGCAGCTTTAAAATGCTGGGTCTGTACCCTGTAAAAGTCACGCTTCACCCGGAAGTTTCGGTTGACATCACGATGAATATTGCGCGCTCGGAAGAAGAAGCCGCTATTCAGAAAGAGCGTGGCAAAGCCCTCATCAGCACTGATGAGATGGATGAGCCCTCTCTGGCCGAAGCTGCCATTCTCGCCGTTGTTGAAGAAGAAACAACGGAAGAAGCAGAAGCTGCCGAAGAAGCCGCCTCTGAAGAGGAAGAAACAGCCGCAGCTGCAGAAGCCTAACAGCTTTTACGCCGCAGGCGATGAATTTTATGCAAGGAGCCGGATTTTCCGGCTCCTTGTTTTTTATATGCTTGATTGCAACCTATCCGCAGGCAGGATAGGCTTGCATGCATGGCACTCTCTTCCGAATATCTTGATTATATTCTTGACCTGTTATCCCCTCTGGACGGCATCACACCGCGGCGCATGTTCGGTGGCTGCGGCCTTTATAAAGACCATGTGTTTTTTGCGCTAATAAGCGATGATACGCTGTATTTCAAGGTGACAGGGGAGGAAACCCGCGACATCTATCAAAAGGCCTCCAGCACCCCGTTTTCGTACAAAAAACAAGGGAAAGATGTCACGCTATCATCTTACTGGCGCGTTCCTGCCGACTGGCTGGAAGATCAGGAGATTTCACTGGATTATGCGGTACAATCATATGAACAGGCTGCCCACAGCCCAAACAGGAAATAAGGGGACATGTCCGATGGACATATCCCCCTAAGAACTTCTGCTAAACCCCAGTTGGATGGTTGATAGGTTACGGTTGTCGCAGAAACCTCTTACTATTTCCGTTTATTTCTTCGGCCCACCATTCGAGCGGGGACGAATACGCGGCGGTTTTGTTTTGATCGGAACATCCTGCGCTTTGTCATTGTCATTGCTTTTGACAGGAATATCGATCTTGCCCGTATCCGGCTTGTCTTTTTTCTCGACATGCGGTGCCGGTGTGGTTTTTTCTTCTACTGCGGGCTCATCCGCACCGACGGTTTCAAGAACGGGCTCTTCCTCTTTGGCCAGTTCAATCACCTTGATTTTCGGTGTCATGGTTTTACCCGTTTCGTCGATGAAAATCTCGGCTTTCGAGCGTTTTTCGAAGATTGCTCTCAGCTCGTCCGATACTTCCTCGCCGCTTTCCAGCTTGCTGTTGTATTCGGATTTGCTTTTCATCAACCAGCGACCCAAAGGCTGTGCCAGGTTACGCTGGACTTCCGCCTGCAGCGGACGTGCACCGTATTCCGGCTGGTTACCTTTTTCGCCCAGGAAGGCCAGAACCTCATCCGAGACTTTCAGCGTGATGTTTTCCAGCTGCAGACCGCCACCGGAAGCATCTTGCAAACGCTCGGCCACTTTATCGACTTCACGTTTTACCAGCTTGTCGATCGTCGGCTTTTCCAGACGTTTGAAGATCTGCGTTCCACCAAGCATATTGATACGGTTCAGAAGCTCGGGGCGGAAATGCGTTTTTGCCGCTGCCGCGTAAGTCATCTGACGATCTTCTTCCTCATTGCCATCGGTAATGTGGCCGATCGTTTTACCGCTTTTACCGGCACCCAGGTTACTGGTCATGACGATGATCGTGTTTTTGAACGAAATTTTGCGTCCGCGGCTGTCTTCAATCTCACCGTCCTGCAAAATCGGCAGCAAGACGTTAAAGACATCCGGGTGCGCCTTTTCCACCTCGTCCAGAACGACGATGCTGTAAGGCTTTTCACGCACTTTTTCGAACTCACCTTCCGTGTCTTCGTGACCGACATAGCCCGGAGGCGAACCGATCAGGCCGGAAACGGCGTGTTTTTCACTATATTTACTCATATCGATCCGAATGACGGAGTCGCGGTCACCATGCAGCAGCTCACCCAGAGCGTAGCAGGTTTCCGTTTTACCGACACCCGTCGGGCCGAGGAACAGGAACGCACCCCAAGGCTGGTTCGGATCCGTCAGGCCAGCACGTGCCGACATCAGACGGTCGCTAACCGCTTCGAGAGATTCGTCCTGACCCAGAACGATTTCCGGAAGTTTTTCTTCCAGCGCCAGGAAACGCTCGTGGTCATCCTGGTTCAGGAATTTTTTCTTCAGTTTGGAGGCTTTCGAAACAGCCGTGATGATATCATCATCCGTGACGTTTTTGCGGCCTTCCTTACGGGCAATCGCCATCGCGTCATCCAGAACACCGATTGCTTTATCCGGCTGGTGCTGTGCGGGCATGAAGCGGTTGGTCATTTTGACCACTTTCTTCATTTGCTCTTCATCCAGCGTTTTGTCCATGCCGTGATATTTACCGTAATGGTCGTTCACTTTACCCAAGATAAACAGCGTTGCTTCCGGATCTGTCTCTTCAAGATACAGCGGCTGGAAGCGGCGGTTCAACGCGCCGTCTTTCTCGATGAATTTTTTGTGCTCTTTCAGAGTCGTTGTACCGATACAGGTAATCGAACCGCGTGCAAGGAACGGCTTCATGATCTGCGCCGCGCCACCGCCTTCGTTACCGGAAACGGCACCCGCACCAAGGATCGAGTGAATCTCGTCCAGGCACAGAATAACTTTCTGACCATTGATGTAGCCGCCGCGCTCTTCCAGACCGTCCAGAACTTTTTTCAGTTCTTTCTCGAACTGGCCGCGGAATTTGGCCTGATCCGTTGCGTTCATACCTGTGATGTCCAGCGAGATAACGCGGGCATCGGCCAGCTCTTCTTCCGCTTTACCGGCAACAATGTCTTGTGCCAGTGCATCAAACATTGCGGTTTTACCCGTACCGGCCTCACCAAGAATGTTCACGCTGGATTTGTTTTTACGCAGCAGGAACTGTTTCAACTGGCTCAGCTCTTCATCACGGCCGACAACCGGATCCAGCTCGCCTTTCATGGCTTGCTCGGTCAGATCCGTTCCGAATTTGTGCAGAACTTTTTCAAGTGCGCTGTCGGAAACTTTGTAACCGCCGCTGGGAACGCCTTTGATACCGGGTTTTGTACGACCGCGGGGCGTTGTATCCTGAACCGGCTCGCGCTTGGGCGGTGTCCAGTTATCATCAGCATCTTCTCCGCCGCCGAACAGATCGCCAAGACCGCCAAACGGGCTTTCATCGGGATCTCTGTCGCCGCCGCCGAACAATCCGCCGAACATGTCTTTCAGACGCTCGGCCTGTTGCTTGCGGGTATCGTCAAAACGGCGTGCCGCATCCGCACCTGTCGGGTGCTGGTCGGGCAGTTTGTCAACATTCTGACCGGTGGGTTCTACGGAGATACCAAGACCCATACCGGGAACGTTCTGTGTTTTAATGCTGAAAACTTCAAGCGTTTCATCATCCACAGCCGTGAAGGATTTATCTTTATTGTCGCCGGAAAACAGGACTTGCGGAGGAATTGGCATTCCTGTCTTGCTGTCAAGCGCCACCATTTCTGCCGGACGCCCCATGGAAAAAGTAATGACGTACTGGATATTCTCCTTAGCGTCAACAAAGTATCTAGGGCCGTGAAAATTATTCGCCATGTTCTTAAACCTCCAACTGGTTTCTGTGTTTTTTAGGTATTATGTTTAATTTTTTCGTTCTACAGTTATGGAATTTACTAAACTCCTGCATTCAGGTCAAGACTTTTTTGTATTTTTATGTCTTTTCGGCAAAAAAACTGTGTTTTTATTGCTGTAAAGGGCAAAAAACATTCTTTTTATTGCGCCATGCCACATTTAACAGATTCCACAACAGAATCACTCTCTGCGGTTTTATTGCGCGACGTCTTTTCCCGCCCGAATCTCGGGCATTTGCTGAAAGCGGCGTAAAGTCTAGCGCAAAAAAGTCGCTTGTCTACCATTAAATGACATATATCCGCTGTTATGCGCTTTGTTTTTATGATGGTCATCCCCGTAAAAGTGATGTTAATATTGAGCCGTCACATTTAACAAGGAAAACGGAAACAGCCCAATGACCAGAAAACAAACTGCCCTGTATAACTATCTTTTACTCGGCTTTTTTGCAGCCTGCCTGTCTATTTTTGCGCCGCACTCCGCCACGGCGCAGCATAACGCGCCGCCGAAAATGCTATCGGATTACGTTGCGCAGAAGAACGGGAAACTGCATTTTTTGGGCAACAAATACGGATTGGACGGCTGGGCCGTTGATATTGACGGCGGCCGCAGCTATGCCTATTCCACCCCGGAAGGCGGCGTTGTCTTCGGTCTTTTAATGAGCTCTCCGGAAGAAGTCGTCACACAGGAACAGGCAGAGACCTTGCGTAATAAACTGGCTGATCAGGCCTTAACGCGCGAAGCACAGCAAAACCTTCTGGAAAAACTGAATTTAACGGATAGCAACAGCACAGGAAACACCGCAGCACCACAAGCAGCCGCACCGGTCAAAGCCGCTCCGGCTCCGAAACAAGCCGCCCCCCAACAACCGGACAAGGCTGCGCCAAGCACCAAAAAATCCGGAAAGTCGGAAACCTTCTATAGCATCGTGGAACAGGCGCACTGGTTTTCCGCCGGTAATGCGAATGCCCCTTATATATATATTTTCATGAATCCGACCTGTGAGCACTGCATCGACTATTGGAATGATCTGAAGCCGCATGTTGACAGCGGTGCAATTCAGCTGCGCATCCTGCCTTTCGGAAGCTCCGCAGATAACAAATCTGCAAGCGCCGCGCTTCTTTCCGTCAGTGATCCGATCAAAGCATGGAACAGCTATGTCGGCGGCGACAAGAGCGTTTTATCAAACGATAAAATCACCGATAAAGCGGCTTACGATAAAGTAGCGGCAAACACCGATATCTGGATAAAATGGAAGCTCCGGACAACGCCTTTCAGCGTTTACCGCTCGCCCAGCGACAGCAAAATTAAAATTTTGATTGGAAAACCCGATAATACGCTCTTGCTATTGTCCGATTTCATCCGATAATATTAAGAGTATACACATAAACCTTTATCAGAGAATGCGACAGTGCTTGCAAACACTTTAGCCACCTGCATATTCCTTGCCGCGCAAACCTATGGCGTGCCGCCTGCCGTACTGGTCGGCATTCTGCATGTCGAGGGCGGAAAAGTCGGACAACAGGTGCGTAACACCAACGGCACCTATGATCTGGGCCCCATGCAGATCAACACCATCTGGATGCCGGAACTGGCACGGCACTGGAAGGTTTCGCAAGCAACGGCGAAACGCTGGGTGCGCGATGACGGCTGCATTAATGTCGCCGTCGGCGCATGGATTTTGCGCAAAAAAAGTGACGATGCAGGCAGTCTTTACACAGGGATTGCACACTACCATTCCAAAACACCGCGCTATGGTTTACCCTACCGTCAGAAGGTTTTTGTCGCCATGCACAGACAGGGGCTGTTGAAAACGCAAAACAGCTTGAGATAAACGATAAAATATGTTTTGTTAATAAAGTACGTTCACGCGGAAAGTCACACTTTCTCATAATATCTAAGGGACACGAGGCAAAGATGAAAAAGACAACCCCATTTTATACGGCACTGGCTCTGACAGGTATGATTGCGCTTTCGGGCTGCACATTTAAACCGACGACCGGTCATCAACTGGTTGCACAGCCTGACGGCGTTTCACTGCGTTTGGCGGCATCGGTTGACCGCGCATCCGCTGCGCTGGAAACACTTGCTGCCGTTGAACAAGCCCGCACACCGCTGGCAAATGTTTCTCCGGTCACTGACGCACCGCGCGAATTGATGCGCAGTATTTCTGTTGAATGGGTCGGCCCGCTTGAGCAAATTACACAACGTCTCGCCGAACGCGTCGGATATAACTTTAACGTTGCCGGTATCCGCCCGCCCGTTCCGGTCGTTGTAACACTGAATGTTGTTGAAAAGCCGGTGATTGATGTCCTGCGTGATCTGGGTCTGCAAGGCGGAACCCGCGCGGATGTTGTTGTTGATGCGGACAACCGTACGGTTGAAGTCAGCTACGTCTCGCTGTTTGACGAATCAATGTAAAAAAGCGCGGATCAGTTTGGCAGAAAGTTTGTAAGAATGGCATATATGAGAAAAAAGACTTCGCTTGGCACAGCTCTGTTGATGACGGCTGTTATTGCTCTTTCAGGATGTAGTTCCAAGAACAAAAGACCTGAACTCACTGACGCTGACCGCAAGGCTCTGGCTCAATCCGAAGCTTTGACAAAAGCACCCGAACAAACGGGAACACCGCTGAGCCGCGATCAGCTGCGGGCAACAACCCCCATTATCAGCCCTGCTGCCGCCATGGAGATCACCGGCGTTGTCAATGACACCGTTTCCCTTGATATTCGTGCCGAAGCGCAGGAAGAAGCCGCTTTATCTTACGGCGCACGCGGCGGATTATCTTTCCGCAGTCACGAGATTGCCGAAGAATTGGTCGGCCATGAAAAATCACTGGATGAAGTTTTCGACTTCAGACGTCTTTTGATGCGCGCGCCCTCCGGCCTGCTGATTGAAGCACCGATTGTTTCCGAGGCGGAAAACGCCTTGATCGTCACTAAAGGCGGTATCGAAGCTGCCGTAGCTGACCGTATTTACAACATTCAGAAAAATGCACAAATTGTAACAGCGCCGCGCAACTGGCGTCAGTATATCCAGCCTTATTGGGATGTTGTGATTGAACCGCCCCCGCAAATTCTGTGGCCGCAATCGGAAAAAGAATCTGCACGGTGGGATGCCGCTTTCGAACGCGGCTGGAAAGCGGGTATAGAGCAGGCAAACCAGATTTTTGAAAGCAATCTTGAACGCCTTGTTGCCGATTTCAACGGGATGGTTCGCTATCGCATGATGGTGGCGCAAGGTATGATTTCCGAGCCCTATGCCCTTCACGAAGACCGCGGTGTGACAGGCGGTAAGGATGAATTGCGTGTCGGTGACCGCGCTCTGCGCATTACCGGCCAATCCGAGTTCAAGACAGGTTATGAAGAATGGCAGCCCGCAGACCGGTAAGTCTTCTAAAAAAAGGTAAAGATGATATCAAGGAAACCTATCCGGAAGAACCGGATCGTTTCCAGGAAGATCACGTCGACCCCTTTCTTCTCTGGTGTGTCCGGAAAGATTCCAGTGATATTACCTTCCAAACGGCACGTCCCGTCTATAACGAGATTCACGGTACGCTTTATCCCGCGACATTCCGCCCCCTTGATGCGGCGGATATGAATGCCATTATCACCAAACTCTACGGCGTTGAGGCCCTTGCGCTTCTGGCCGGTGGCCGCGATATCGATTTGTCCTATGAGGTCATGATCGACCGTTGGAGCCGCCAGCGTTTCCGTGTCAATATTACCGCCATTCTGGCCGATGGCCGTGACGGTGCGCAGGTGACAATGCGTGTCCTGCCGAGTGAGCCCCCGACGATGGAGCAGCTGGGCATTGAAGAGGACATCAAACAAGCCTGGCATCCGCGTCAGGGACTGGTTCTGGTAACCGGCCCGACGGGTAGTGGTAAATCAACGCTGCTGGCCGCCGGAAACCGTATGATGCTGGAACGGCCGCATGGTTGCGGCAAGATGCTGACCTATGAGGCGCCGATCGAGTTTACCTACGATACCATTATCAGTAAACGAAGCCTGATCGGGCAGTCGGAAATCCCGCGCCACCTTGAAAGCTTTGCCCATGGTGTCCGGAACGCCCTGCGCCGTAAGCCGGAAATCATTCTGGTCGGTGAGGCGCGTGACCGTGAAACCATTTCCGCCGCTATTGAGGCCGGGCAAACGGGTCACACCGTTTACGCGACGGTTCACACTACCGGTGTTGCCGCGACCGTCCGTCGTATGATTTCAAGCTTTGAGCCTGCCGAACGGGTTGAGCGCGCCTACTCTCTGATGGAAACCCTGCGCCTGATCGTAACGCAAACGCTGGCACCGCGCATCGGCGGCGGCCGTGTGGGTTTAAGAGAATGGATGGAATTTACCGAGGAAATCCGCGAGGAAATGCTGAGCTGTAACTTCGAAGAATGGGCCAGCCGGTTGATGAACATGGTTCCGGAAAAAGGCCGCAGTATGGAGCATTCCGCGCGCATGGCCTATGATGACGGGTTGATTGACCGCCGTCACCTGCTGACCTATGTACAAAGTGCCGAAGGTCTGCGGAAAATTCAGGAAGAAGATGATGCACGCCGCGCCCGCGGTGAAGAAGTCGAAGAATTCCCGGTCGGCGGTGCTGGCGGGCATTAAAATGTTTCTTAACGCTTGCCTGCTACAATATTAAAAGCTGTTGAAACAACATAAGAGCATAAAGGTAATCCTATGGCCAAAGAAGAAGCAGAGGTTGTCCTCGTTCAAACATGGCACTGGCGTAACAGCCAGAAGACGCCGCGATTCTGGCGTTTTGACGCACGTGCTGGCCTTGTTCTCCTGCTTGTCGTCCTGTTTCCGCGGAAATGGACGATTGCCGTATTTTTACTGGTGAATATCACCTTCTGGCTGCTGGAACGTAAAGGCCTGACCTTTACGGCCGCTTTGCGCGCTATGCGTGTCTGGCTGATCGGACCGAAACGTCCGGCCTATTTCTGGACAGACCGCCGCAAGCTGGGGGATACGGAATAACAGTAAAAAAGCGCATAACAGCAAAACGGCCTTTACTGATAAAGGCCGTTTTCTTATATCCGTGCATCTCTACAGTATCCGTTGTTAGCGGTGCAGCATTGCCTCGCGTTCCGCCGTAACGGTTGTCGGCTGTTTGGCCGGATTCTTTACCGGCAATCCGGCTTCCAGTTTCCGGTAAATACGTTCCTTATCACCATGGCCTTTCGCCAGATTATAAGCGCGCTCCCACTGAAAACGTGCTTCAACGCGGCGGCCGACACGCCAATAGGCATCACCAAGATGATCATTAATCGTGACGTCATAAGGTACGCGCTCAACAGAGTATTCCAGCCATTTCACCGCTTCGTCCAATTCACCGGTCTGATACAGCGCCCAGCCGTAACTGTCAGTGATATAACCGTCTTCCGGGCGCAGCATCACAGCCTTTTTAATCATTTCCATCGCACGGTCAAGATGCAGCCCCTGATCAACCCAGCTATATCCCAGATAGTTTAATACCAGCGGATTTTCGGGGTTCAGATCCAGCGCTTTCAGCAAATCCTGTTCTGCCATATCCCAGTTTTGCAGACGCTCCTGCGACATGCCGCGTGCATAGACGACAAACCAGTGTTCGGATTTTATATCGCCGATCCGTCCCAATGCGCGGCTATAAGCGCGCACGGCTTCGGCATATTGTTCATTGCGGCGGTAAATATCGCCCAGATAAATCAGGCTGTCGGCATAGCCTTCCTCTTCATCCGCAGCATCCGACAGAATCGCCACCGCCTCTTCCTTACGACCATCGGCCTCAAGGGCTTCCGCCAGTTTCAGCCGCGCAAAACGCATCATGCCTGATTCATCCCGCACCGAAGTATAATATTTGCGCGCGCCGTTATAATCGCCGTAATGCAGCGCAATATCTCCCAGCATCATCGCGACAAAAGGAGACTGCGGCGTCAACACTTCCGCCAAACGCGTGTAGATCAATGCGCTATCATAAGCTTCCCGTTCGTATAATAACGTTGCCAGCTCAAACAGCAGCAGGGAAACCGCTTCACGCGGATCCGATGCGGATTTTCCGACAACCTCCGCCATATGTGACAGTGACAGGACACGGTAAGGATTGCGTTTCTCGTTCAATTTGCCGTAAATCTGTTTGGCTTTTTCCGTCTGCCCATCCCGCTCATAAAAGCTGGCTGCCGTCAGTGCGGCATAAACCGTGTAATCCTCTGCCGACATGACTTCCAGATAATAATCTTCCGCCTGCTTTTTATCGCCGTGATATTCGGAGACCAATGCGCTGTGCAGCAGATAAACCGGATCACGGTTAAAAGTTTCGATCTGTGAGGTGACTTTTTCCAGCGCTGCGGGAATCTCGCCCTGCATCACCAATACCCATGCTTGAAACAGCGGCTTGGCATATTCGTTAAAGCCGCCGCCATTCAGCATTTCGGTATAGCCCCATGCCGCATCAGCATCGCCGCGGCCCATTGCATCGGCAACCAGAATAACCGTCGCCAGTTCGGCATTTTCACCGCCTGCCACCAATTGCCGCGCCAAAGGCAAGGCGCGTTCCATATCGCCATCGCCAAGTGCCAGCAAAAAACTGCGGTGCAGCAGGTTTTTGTTGCTCTCGTCCATGCCCAGCACTTGATTCATGTAATAATTTGCCGCACTCCAGTCACTTTGGTTTTGTGCGAAACGCCCCGCCAGATAAGAGCCGGTCAGCGTGGCTTCTCTACTATCCAGATAAGAGGGGGTTTCGGCATATTGGGAGCTGTTCTTTCGGGCATCCTGGTGCACACAAGCCGTCAGCAGAAACAGGCTGAGGATAATGCCCAGATAGGATGATTTTTGAAGAATTTTGTGCATTTCTCCCCCTTGCGACAGGCAGAAAACCGCAGAAACAGCGCAGTTTTCCATGCTTATATCTTCTCAAAAAAACCTTAAGAAAAGTAAAACATCCGGAAAAAATTGGTAAGTTTCCACCAAAGTCTTTAAGATTTAATGGAATCATATCGAAATCGGCAAAAAAACGTAATAAAACATGCAGATATTGAAAAAGCTTTGTGCAGTTCCGCTGATGGGCGGCCTTTATCTCTTGCTGCTGGCCTGCCTGATTCCCTTTCTGCCCTTATCCCTCTGGTTTTTTGATCTGCTTGCGCATTTCCAAAGCTATTATTTTGCGCTGTC
>SBHI01000007.1 GCA_006226225.1 Alphaproteobacteria bacterium | reverse complement strand
GTCACGGGTGAGCCAATGTTGGCGCACCGTGCTTCGGCGCAGGGTGAAATGGTGGCTGCGATTATTGCCGGCAAAAAACGCCGTTTTGCGCCGCGTGCTATTGCGGCGGTTTGTTTTACCGAACCCGAGATCATTGGTGTCGGCTTGTCTCCTGCCGCCGCGCAGGAAAAAGGCATCGAGGTTATCACCGGCACATTTCCGCTGGCGGCAAATGGCCGCGCCCTTTCGACCGAGGCCGGAAAATCAGGCGGCTTTATTCGCGTCACTGCGCGCAAGAGTGATCATGTGATTATCGGTATTCACGGTGTGGGGCCGCATATCTCGGAGATGTCGGGCGAGTTTGCACTCGCGCTGGAGATGAACACGGTTCTGGAAGATATCGAAGGCACAATTCATGTGCATCCGACGATGAGCGAATCTTTCCATGAGGCTGTGTTGCAAACACTGGGGCATGCCATTCATATCTAAGGCAGCCTGTGGATATCGGGCGGGGTGTGTAGAGGATCTGTCCGCTGCGGCCATTTAAAAAACAGCGAAAATCACTGGTATTCTTTGCTTTGCCGCAGATTCAGCCTTGCAAAAAGCTGGCGCTGCTTTAGACTGAATCCTGTCAGAATACATCACGAACACCACAAGGGAATCAGGAAAAGGAGTGCCCGCACCATGACCGTCACCAATCTGAAAACCAAAGAAAATAACGGCGAAAAACAAAAAGCCCTCGATGCAGCTCTGCAGCATATCGAAAAAGCCTTCGGGAAAGGCTCGATTATGAAGCTGGGCGCGGACGGACAGCAAGTTCAAAATATTGAAGCTGTCTCGACCGGATCGCTGGGTCTTGATATCGCTCTTGGCATCGGCGGCTTGCCGCGCGGCCGTATCACCGAAATTTACGGGCCGGAAAGCTCCGGTAAAACGACATTGGCACTGCATGTGGTTGCCGAAGCGCAAAAGGCAGGCGGCACCTGTGCCGTGGTTGATGCCGAACACGCGCTGGATCCGGTCTATGCAGCGAAACTGGGCTGTAACGTGCCCGAGCTGTTGATCTCGCAGCCCGATACGGGTGAACAGGCGCTTGAAATCGCCGATACGCTGGTACGTTCCGGCGCGATTGATGTGCTAGTCATTGACTCCGTTGCCGCACTGGTGCCGAAGGCAGAGCTGGAAGGCGAAATGGGCGACACCCATGTCGGCCTGCAAGCCCGTTTGATGAGTCAGGCGCTGCGCAAGCTGACAGGTTCGATTTCCAAATCGAAAACCGTTGTCATCTTCATTAACCAGATCCGTATGAAAATCGGCGTTATGTTCGGCAACCCTGAAACGACGGCTGGCGGTAACGCACTGAAATTCTACTCATCCGTTCGTCTGGATATCCGCCGCAGCAAACAGATTAAAGACAAGGAAGAAAGCGTCGGCTCCATCACCAATGTGAAAGTGGTGAAAAACAAAGTCGCACCGCCTTTCCGCACCGTGTCTTTCGATATCATGTTTGGTCAAGGCATCTCGAAAGAGGGGGAAATCCTTGATCTTGGCGTTGACAGCAATGTCGTGGAAAAATCCGGCGCATGGTTCTCCTACAAAGGTGAGAAAATCGGACAAGGCCGTGAAAAAGCCAAGGAATTCCTGAAGGAAAACCCGAAGATTTCACATGCAATTGAAAGCGTGATCCGTAACAATGCCGGTCTGGTTGCTGAAACCATGCTGATGACCAGCGCAGAAGCTGCGGAATTCGAAGCTGAGGAAGCTGCCGCCGCTGCGGCCGTCTCCACAGACGAGAAAAAGAAGGAAGAGGCGAAAGCCGAATAAACTTCCGCCGAAAACTTTTCGCAAAACCCCTGCACCAATCAGTGCAGGGGTTTTCTTTTGCGGCTATGGCAATAAAATTGACAAATATTATGTAATATGATATATTTTTGCCAGTTTTATCAATGAAAAAATGGATTGAATGATCATGGCGGAGCAACAGAAAACGGACGAGAAAGCGCAGGCAAAGACAAAGCCTGTCAAAGCGCAAAAGCCGAAAAAACCGAAGAAAACCAAGGAAGAAAAAGCCGCAGCGCGCAAGCAGTTCCGTGATTACTGGAAATGGCGCATCGCGCTGTCTTTTAAGGGCGTGAATGGCTGGATCAGCGAAATGGAAAGCGCGGTCGACAATGAAGATCGCAAAAAACTGAACGCAATCCTGAAAAACAGTGAATTCAAGCGCAAACTCGGCGAACGCAAGCAAAAACAGCTGATTGTCACGGCATGGGAAACTGTGATCTCCAAGGGAAAAACCTCACTATATGATTTTCTGCTGAACCATTCCTGCGATCCCAGTGTCAAGGACAGAAATAGCCGCTATGGCAATAAGTCAAAGCCGGGCGAATATATGACAGCCTATGCCGTGGCCTATGGCAATCGCCCGATTTTGGAGGCAATGCAACAGGCCGGTGTGGATATGAATTTCGAATGGCATAATTACGATTGGCACATGCGCGATACGCGCGGTATTCCGCTGGATAATGCCGTTAAGCGCCACGACACCGAATTTGTCTCTGTGCTGCTGGAAGGCGGTGCCAAAGCAGGTTATCGTCATGTCGCGGTGTTGGTTGGCAATCTTGCCAAAGGACGCGGCGTGGAAAACGGACATGACTGCCTTGATGTGATTTTGGCAAAAAAGCCGAAACTTGATCTGGAAGACGGTGCTTTGTTGCGTACAGCCGCCGAAGGCCGTGATACCAAAACATTTGAAAAACTGCTGGATGCAGGCGCTGATCTGGAGCTGTCTTATCGCTATACGCAAAGCGGCACGGCAGAGGCGGAATTCATGCGCGCCTATGTTGAAAAAAGCCGTACAGGCTGGCATCTGGCGGGTGATGATGTCGTCATCAAAATCAGCTATGCGCCCGATAGTGATACGCGTATCCGCGAAGTCTTTAATTTCGGCAGCGAGATTGTTTCAACAGAAATCAATGATAACGCGCCCGCGCAATTGCCTTTCAATCAGGTTGCGCAAAAGCAGATTCAAAAAGCCAAAGCGGCACAAGCAAAACTTCTGAAGAAACCGGAACAGGCGCAGCAGACACAGGCACCGTTGCCCGCATCTTCCAGCGCGAAAAAATCCCGCTAGACGGTCAT
>SBHI01000151.1 GCA_006226225.1 Alphaproteobacteria bacterium | reverse complement strand
CCTTTATCGGCGTCAGCGAGGCACGGATCACACGCGATTTCCTTTCCCACACCCCATCGGAAAAAGGCTGGCGTGTCGTGCTGATTGACGGCGCGGAAGATATGCGCCCTGACGCACAAAATGCACTGCTGAAAACATTGGAGGAACCGCCCGCCAAAACCGTCATTATTTTAATAACAACCGCGCCCGGCAAGTTTCTGCCAACCATCCATTCGCGCTGCCGTATGCTGCCGCTGCACAACCTGTCCGACACGGACATGAATATACTGCTCGACCGCGCCCTGCCCGATCTGGCTGTGGAAGAAAAATCCGGCCTGCTGGCGCTGGCTGACGGCAGTATCGGTGAAGCACTCTCACTGCATGAAACAGGCGGCGCGGAAATCTATCAGGATATTCTGG
Source organism: Alphaproteobacteria bacterium (assembly GCA_006226225.1). Lineage (GTDB taxonomy): Bacteria > Pseudomonadota > Alphaproteobacteria > Micavibrionales > CSBR16-224 > CSBR16-224. The sequence goes on along the minus strand of SBHI01000151.1, from coordinate 15,422 downwards.
CGCTGCTTGCGGGTTTTTCCGATGCCGATGCGCATAAGCGTGCGGCGGAACTGGCGGCAAAAAAAGACCGCTATCCTCTGTTTATGGACATCCTTCTGAAAGTTCTGTCCCGCGCCGCCAAACAAAGTCTGGTTAACGGAGCGACGGGTTTTACGCAGAAAACGCCGCAGAGATGGTTCACGATTTGGGAGAATGTGAAAGCCTGTTATGAATCCTGTGACTATGCTAATCTTGACCGTCAGGCCGCCTGCCTGAAAATTTTTGACCTTATCCGCAGCTAGGGGTGTAAAAAATGACCGATAATAAAAAAAGCTATTACATCACCACGCCGATCTATTACGTCAATGACAAGCCGCATCTGGGGCATGCCTACACCACAGTGGCCTGCGATGTGCTGGCGCGTTTCAAAAGACTGGACGGTTATGACGTCAAATTTCTGACCGGCACGGATGAGCACGGCTTGAAAATTTACCAGACCGCGGAAAAGCAAGGCATCACCCCCCAAGAACTGACAGACCGCGTTTCCGTCAATTTCCGCGAAATGGGTGACTTGATGAACATCTCCAATGACCAGTTCATCCGTACCACCGATGCCGCACATAAAAAGGCGGCACAGGCCATCTGGCAAAAAATGCAGGATGCGGGTGATATCTATCTGGATAAATATGCCGGCTGGTATTCGGTACGTGATGAAGCCTTTTACAGTGAAGATGAAATCACCGATGGCGAAAACGGCGAGAAACTCAGCCCCTTCGGCAGTCCTTGCGAATGGACGGAGGAAGAAAGCTATTTCTTCAAACTCTCAGCATGGGAAACCCGGCTGCTGGAATTTTATGACGCGCATCCCGATTTCATTCTACCGCAGTCACGCCGTAACGAGGTCGTCAGCTTTGTGAAAGGCGGACTCCGCGACCTATCGATCAGCCGCACAACTTTTGACTGGGGTGTCAAAGTCCCCGGTGATGAAAAACATGTCATGTATGTTTGGGTCGACGCATTGACCAACTATATCAGCGCCCTCGGCTATCCCGACACCAGCGCCGCTGATTTCAAAAAATTCTGGCCTGCCGATCTGCATATGGTCGGCAAAGATATTCTGCGTTTTCACGCGGTGTACTGGCCTGCCTTTTTAATGTCTGCGGGTATTGAATTACCCAAACGTATTTTCGCCCATGGCTGGTGGACGGCGGAAGGCAAGAAAATGTCGAAATCTATCGGTAATGTCATCGCCCCTGCCGAGGCAGTGGAAAAATACGGACTGGATCAGCTGCGCTATTTTATTCTACGCGAAGTGCCGTTTGGAAATGACGGTGATTTCTCCCATGATGCGATGGTCGGCCGTATGAATAGCGATCTTGCCAATAATCTCGGCAACCTTGCCCAGCGCAGCCTGTCGATGATTGCCAAAAACTGTGACGGCAAAGTCCCCGTAGCGGGTGACTTTACGGTCGAGGACAGCGCGCTGCTAAAATCCTGCGGTACGGAGCTTCTGGAATCCTTGCGGAAAGAGCTGGACGGACAAATGTTCCACAAGGCGCTGGAAACCGTCTGGCGCGTCTTGAATGATGCCAACGCCTATATTGATGCACAAGCGCCCTGGACATTGAAAAAGACCGACCCCGCACGCATGGCCACCGTGTTGTATGTTGTTGCCGAGACTGTGCGCAATATCGGTATCTTGCTGCAACCGGTGATGCCGGAAAGCACGGAAAAACTGCTCGACCTGCTTGCCCTGACTGAAAGCGAACGCAGCTTCGCCTTCATTGGTACAGATCACGCCCTAAAAACAGGTGCGGAACTACCGACCCCGCAAGGTGTTTTCCCGCGCTATGTCGAAGGGACCGAAGCCGCATAACATACAATCTCATAAAAGTGTCACCGCTTTGTTCGTATGGGCCGCAACAGAGGCAAGCCGCGCGGAGCGTATATAAAATACGTGAGCACGGCGCGAACGACGGTTAACAAACCATACGGGCAAATGGGGGATATTTCACGATTTTACGGGGACAAACATCACAATATCCGCCGTCTGCACCGGATCGCCATTCTGATTTTTGGTGGTGTTCAGCATTTTGACAACACCCAGATGCGGTTTTGATTTTGACGGCGTCACATCTTTGACGAGACATTCCACTGTCAATTTATCATCAGGATAAACGGGGCGCGGCCAGCTGAGGTTTTCAATCGTCCGCCCGATCATACCGCCATAGATATTCGGACAGGCCATCGTGAACAGCCGCATTGACAAGCTGGCGGTGTGCCAACCGCTGGCGACCAATGTGCCAAAAACCGAATCTTTTGCGGCTTCTTCGTCCATATGGAAGAACTGTGGATCATATTGTGCGGCATAATCTTTGATTGCTTCGCGCGACACATCGACCGGACCCGCTTTAAAAACCTGACCAGCTTTAAAATCATCGAGATAATAATAATCCGTTTTTTTATTTTCAACCTGTTCCATATCCGCACGTTTCCCTTGATTTTCCTGCGTTGTTTGCATGTTTGACGCATCATATAAGAATATTTTAGCTGTTGCAATTTATCAGATAAGGCTTTAAAAACATGAGGGTATGGAAAAATTACGCTAAATATTTCTATCTTGGCCCCATTTGGAACAAACTGAAGTCCTAAAAAGAGTTTTCTTACTGAGGAGTATGACATGACGAGGTTACACAAACTGCTTTCCGTTACTGCGGTTCTGCTGCTTGCAGCATGTTCGGGCGGCATACCGGGTTTCTCGACCATTAAGGTCGGCAGCGAACTCGAAGCCCTGAACAACGCACAGGCCATCGGATCGCCCTTCACAAAACACCTGACCGGCGAATACCGCGATTACGCAAATCAGGAATTCCACGAATATGATCACGCTGATTCGCTGCACTTTGCCCGCAAAGGTCTGGCAACGGCCGCAGGCGAAACCGTCATGCCCGAAGTTCTGGACGACTGGGATCTTGACCGCCCGCATATCGCAGAAATGAGCTCTGCCCGTGCGCAGCTGGTCGATGTTCTTGAAAACGGCGGTCGCGATATCGCGGCACAGCTGGCAGCCACTGCACAGGCACGTTTCGACTGCTGGGTAGAAGAGCAGGAAGAAGACTGGCAGACGGAAGTCACCCATTGCCGTAACGAGTTCTATAACGCCCTGCGTGAATTGCAAACGCTGGTCGAGCCCGAGCCCTATGTCGAGCCCGCCCCCGCACCGGTCACGGTTGCGGAAGAGCCCGTTCGCACACCGGTTCCGCTTGAGCAAGCTTTGTTCCTCGTCTTCTTTGACTGGGACAAGAGCAACATCACGGATAGTGCAACGGATGTTATTGATGCCATCGTCAAGGAAGTTATGAGCCGTGATGATGTCAATAAAATCAAAATCAACGGCCACACCGACAGCTCCGGTGGTGACCGCTACAACGACAAGCTGTCCAAGAAACGTGCTGAGGCCGTTCGTGACGCGCTGGTCGCACGCGGTATCGACCCAACCATGGTCGTTGTCGACTCCAGCGGTGAGAAAGACCTGCTGGTTAAAACAGCCGACAACGTGCGTGAGCCGGCAAACCGCCGCGCACAAATCAGTCTGGAATAATATTACCCGACTGATCTAAAATTTCGGAAAAGGCGCTTCGGTATTTCGGAGCGCCTTTTTCATTTTGACCGTTTTTTTCTAAAAAATTTTTTATTTTTTCCCCGCGTAAACATCATTTTTACCCCGCTATGGTAAAATGATATATGGGGAAATTTTTAGTAATCACCATTGAAATCCGTTATGCAATTTTACTTTCGGGAAATAAGTTTCAGTGAGTGCTTGAAATGTTTGTATAAGTTTTTCGTCAAGGAAAAAATTTGCATTTTTTAATGATTTTTTAGTAATTGGCCCGTAGACGAAGGCACAATATCTGGTATGCTTATAGTCAGACAGTTACTACACATAGTAACAACATCGAAGTTATCCACAGAATTATGCAATCCCTTGTGGATAATTCCAAAAAATAAAAAAAGAAGAAGACGATAGCCGTGACGAAGATAGAAAGGGAGGCGTGCCTCATGTTTGATATTGCCCAGATAGAGAAGGGAACCAAAGTTAAGGTCGACCGCAACCGTGACGAATTTCTGACGGAATTCGGCAAGGCAACTCTGGAAGACCGCTACCTGATGCCCGGCGAAGACTTTCAGGATCTTTTTGCGCGTGTTGCTACCTATTACGGCGATGATTCCGCCCATGCGCAACGCCTCTATGACTATGCGTCTAAATTGTGGTTCATGCCCGCCACCCCTATTTTGAGCAATGGCGGTCTTGACCGCGGCTTGCCGATTTCCTGCTTTTTGAATGAATGTGACGACAGCCTGCACGGTATTGTCGATCTGTGGAACGAGAATGTCTGGCTTGCCTCGCGCGGCGGCGGCATCGGCTCCTATTGGGGCAATCTGCGCGCCATCGGCGAAAAAGTCGGCCGCAACGGCAAAACATCAGGCATCGTTCCCTTTATCCGCGTACAGGATTCCATGACGCTGGCGATCAGCCAAGGCAGTCTGCGCCGCGGTTCCGCTGCCGCCTATCTGCCGGTTCATCACCCGGAAATCGAGGAATTTCTTGAAATGCGCCGCCCGACCGGCGGTGACCCGAACCGTAAAGCACTGAACCTGCATCACGGTATTCTGATCACCGACGCCTTTATGCGCGCCGTCGAGCGTGACGAAGACTGGGCGCTGCTGAGCCCGAAAGATAACAGCGTGCAAGACCGCGTCCGCGCCCGTGATTTGTGGATCCGTATTCTGACGGCACGGATTGAAACGGGCGAGCCGTATCTGGTCTTTATCGACCATGTTAACCGTGCCATCCCCGACCACCACAAAATGGCCGGTCTGGAAGTCAAGATGTCAAATCTGTGCAGCGAGATCACACTGCCGACGGGTATCGACAGTGACGGACAAAACCGGACGGCGGTCTGCTGCCTGTCCTCCCTGAACCTTGAAAAATACGACGAGTGGGAAAACGACCCGCGCTTTATCGAAGACATCATGCGCATGCTGGACAATGTGCTGGAAGACTTCATCAAAAAAGCGCCCGACCAGATGATGCGTGCAAAATATTCCGCGATGCGCGAGCGGTCGGTCGGACTCGGCGTGATGGGCTTCCACTCCTTCCTGCAGGCCAAAATGATGCCGTTCGAAGGCGTGATGGCCAAAGTCTGGAACAAGCGCATGTTCAAACATATCCGTGCGCAGGCCGATGCGGCTTCCGTCAAACTGGCAAAAGAACGCGGCGCCTGCCCGGATGCGAAAGAATACGGAATTGAAGAACGCTTTTCCAACAAGATGGCTGTTGCCCCGACTGCATCAATCTCGATCATTTGCGGCGGTACTTCGCCGGGGATCGAGCCGATTGCCGCCAATGCCTTCACACATAAAACCCTGTCCGGCTCCTTCCCTGTGAAGAACCGCCATCTGGAAATTATTCTGGAGGAAAAGGGTATGAATAACGAAGATGTCTGGAATGATATCTTTACCCATGAAGGTTCGGTACAGCATCTCGACTTCCTCTCGGATGACGAAAAAGACGTCTTTAAAACCGCCTTCGAACTGGATCAGCGCTGGGTCATCGAACATGCGGCTGACCGCGCGCCTTTCATCTGTCAGGCACAGTCGCTGAATGTTTTCCTGCCCGGTAATGTTCACAAACGTGATCTGCACCAGATTCACTGGATGGCGTGGAAAAAAGGCGTGAAAAGCCTCTATTACTGCCGCTCGAAATCCATTCAGCGCGCAGAAGCGGCACATAGCGTGCAGGGCGAAGAACGGCTGCTGGAAGCTCTTGCTGAAGAAGCCGGTGCCATCACACCGCCGCAAAGCAGTGGGCCTGATTACGAGGAATGTCTTTCCTGCCAGTAAAAAGACCTGCATAATAAAAATACGACATCACTTTAAACGATATGACGAACAAGGAGCCAAATTCCATGTCAAGATTGCTGACGGAAAATCACGTATACAAACCTTTCTATTATCCCTGGGCTTATGAAGCCTGGCTGATGCAGCAGCGCCTGCACTGGCTGCCCGAGGAAGTGCCGCTGGCGGAAGATGTGCGTGACTGGAAAAACAAACTGACCGCAGCCGAGCGCAATCTTCTGACGCAGATTTTCCGTTTCTTCACACAAGCAGATGTTGAAGTGAATAACTGCTATATGAAATATTACAGTCAGGTTTTCAAACCGACGGAAATCCAGATGATGATCGCGGCATTTTCGAATATCGAAACCGTGCATATTGCTGCCTATAGCCACCTTCTGGATACGATCGGCATGCCGGAAACAGAATATTCCGCCTTCCTGAAATATAAGGAAATGAAAGACAAATATGACTATATGCAGGACTTCCACATGGATTCCAAGGAAGACATCGCCTTAACAATGGCGGTCTTTGGCGCCTTTACCGAAGGTTTGCAGCTTTTTGCCTCTTTCGCCATTTTGATGAACTTCCCGCGTTTCAACAAAATGAAGGGTATGGGACAGATCGTCACATGGTCGGTACGGGATGAAACCCTGCACACATTATCGGTGATCCGTCTGTTTAAGACCTTTATTGATGAGAACCCGGAAATCTGGACGGAAAAACTGCAAAATAAAATCTACGATGCCTGCAAAACCATCGTGACGCATGAAGACGCCTTTATTGATCTTGCTTTCGAACAAGGCGGTATCGAAGGTCTGGAAGCCGAAGAGGTGAAACAATATATCCGCTATATCGGTGACCGCCGTCTGACACAGCTGGGTTTGAAAGCCGTCTACAATATCGAGAAAAACCCTCTCCCCTGGATGGATGCGATTCTGAACGGTGTAGAGCACACCAACTTCTTTGAAAACCGTGCCACGGAATATTCCAAAGCCTCTACCGAAGGCAGCTGGGAAGAAGCCTTTGAAGATAAGGTTTTCCAAACCGCATAAATTTTCAAAGAAAAACAGTTCGGTAACACATTTTTAAAACTCTCCTCCGATAATGATGACGGGGGAGAGTTTTTCTTTGTCACACCATCTGCTTTCAAAAAAATCCTTATTACCGTTCCTGCGCGCCGCGCTGGTGCTGTGTGCCTTTATCTGTCTGTTTGGCTATTCTTCTGCCGCCGATGCCGGAAACACCGCCGCGCAAGAACGCATCCATGATTTCCACAGTGATATCTGGGTTCACCCCGACAGCAGTATCACCGTGACCGAAACAATTACCGTCACCGCTTTGGGACAACAAATCAGACGCGGCATTTACCGCGATTTACCACGCGGTTTCCGCGATGCCAAAGGACGGCGGCATAGTCTGTCTTTTGAAATTACCGATGTTTTGCGCGATGGTGAAGCCGAGCCTCACCACACCACCGCCCTTTCCGGTTATACCCGTCTTTATATCGGCCATAAGGACAGGATGATTTCACGCGGCAAGCACAGTTATCAAATCACTTACCGGGTCAGGGCAGCGCTTTTACATTTTCAAGCCTTTGACGAATTGTACTGGAACATTACCGGCAATGAATGGAACTTTCATATCGATCGTGCCTCCACAGAAATCCGCCTTCCAGCCGGTGCGGAGATTTTGCGCCATCATTCCTATACCGGACGTTTCGGTGATACGGGACAGGATTACATGGCGAAAACCGTCAAGAATAAGCTGGGCGTCGGCACAACCCGTACTCTATCGCCCCGTGAGGGGTTGACGGTTGCCGTTGCTTGGCCGAAGGGTTATGTCGTACCGCCGACAGCGACGGAAAAATTCCGCATGTATCTGCGCGCCAATTTCTGGCTGGCATTGGGCGGCGCTTTATTCGTCCTGCTGAATGTCATGTATCTGACGGTCTGGATTCGCGCGGGGCAGGATCCGGAAAAAGGCACGATTATTCCGCAATTCGCGCCACCGGATAATTTCTCACCCGTATTGGCGCACCACGTCGCGGAAATGGGCATGGATCTGGATACGGCTTTCGCTGCCGCCGTCACCAATCTGGCCGTCAAGGGCTTTCTGCGCATTGAAGAGATCAAAAAGAAAAAGGAATATCGTCTGCATCTGCTGAATGACGATCTGCATGATCTCCCCTTCAGCGAGCGTTACCTGATCCGCAAACTGTTTTTAGGCAAAAATAAAAAGACCCTGCATATCAGCAAAAAATACGACAAAAGCTTCGCAACAGCCATGCAAGGCTTTGAAGAAAGAATTAAACGGGAATACGAGAACGTTTACTTCATCACCAATGAAAAATGTTTCACCGCCGGATCGCTTCTCTCCGGATTATATATCGGTGCCGTTCTGGGGCTGGAGCAGGTGAATCGTCCCGAAATTTTCGCGCTTATTATCGCCTTTGTCATTATCAACTTCATGTATAACCAGCTGCTGGAAGCACCCACCATGCGCGGCCGCAAAAAGATGGATCACCTTGAAGGTTTCAAACTTTATATGAAGGTTGCGGAAAAAGACAGGCTGGACTTTCTGCATCCGCCGGAAATGACCCCCGCACTGTTTGAAAAATTCCTGCCCTATGCCATCGCGTTGGGTGTAGAAAACAAATGGGCCGCCAATTTCAAAAAGGCCGTCCCGAAAGAGGTTTACGACAGTTACAATCCCCGCTGGTACCGTGGCAGCAGCAGTTTCAACCCTTCCACTATGGGCAGCAGCCTGTCCGGCGGGTTGGGTGCGGCCGTTGGCGGTGCCAGCGGCTCGTCCGGCGGCGGATCATCCGGCGGCGGCGGCGGTGGCGGCGGTGGCGGCGGCTGGTAATAACCGTATAAAGAAGGATAACATCTATGACGCTATTCTGGATCATTCTGGCAATTATTGCGGCCGCCGCGGTTTACTATTTCAACCGTCTGGTCGGACAAGTTCAACGCGTCAATGAAGGTTGGAGCGGTATCGATGTTCAACTGAAGCGTCGCGCCGATCTGGTTCCCGCATTGGTCGAAACCGTCAAAGGCTACGCAAAACATGAGGAGGGCCTGTTGACCCGCGTCACCGAACTGCGCGCACAGGCCGTTGCCGAACAGCAGGATAAGGATGTCGCCGCCCGCGAACGCGTGGAAAGCGGGTTATCCACATCCATCGGTAAACTCTTCGCCGTTATCGAGAATTACCCTGAACTGAAAGCGGATAATAATTTTCGCGAATTGCAAAACTCTCTGGTCGATATCGAAGACCAGCTGCAATTCGCCCGCCGCTATTATAACGGCACGGTGCGTGACATGAATATTCTGGCCAATTCCTTCCCCGGCAACATTGTTGCCAAGCTGGGAAAATTCGGCAATGCGCAATTTTTTGAAATTGATAACCCGCTGGAACAATATGCGCCCAAGGTCGATCTGGAGACGGATAAAAAAGACGCATGAAGCATTTACCCCTCCTATGTCTGCTGTTTCTTCTGATCGCTTTTTCTTTTGCAGGCAAAGCTTTTGCCTATGAAGGTATTCTGTCCTATAAAAGCGATATCCGCATCCGCAGTGACGGTTCTTTACTTGTGACAGATGTGATCCGCGTCAATGTTCTGCAGAGGAACATCCTGCACGGCATCCACCGTGACATTCCGCTGCGCTACCGCGACAAAGACGGCAAACACCGTAATCTGGGTTTCCATTTAACCGGTGTCTATCGCGACGGACAGCCGGAAAGCTACCGCCTGACCAACCGTGGATCAGGTAAATATTTATCCATCGGCAGTGAAGACCATTTACTCTCTGCCGGAGAACACAGCTATCTCATCACTTACACGCTGCGGCGTGCCGTCGATTTTGGCGATCAAGCCGATTATCTACATTGGAATGCCACAGGCGACGGCTGGACATTTCCGATACAGGAAGCTGTCATCCGTGTCTATCCGCCAAGCGGCGCAACCATCAATAACCATGATGCCGCCACCGGCAAGAAAGATGCGACATACAAAAACTTCCATGCTGCAACAGATGAAAACGGTGTTCTGACCTTCCGGACAACGGCCGTTCTCAGATCAGGGGAAGGCATGACAATTTTCGCGGCATGGCCAAAAGGATTCATCTTTCCTCCTTCCGCAATCAGCCGCTTTTCTTCCTATATCGAAGAGAATTTCCACCTTTTTGTTGCGCTGGTTGCATTGGGGTTCGCCACCCCTTTGTTTTTTATTATCTGGTGGCTGGTCGGACGCGACCCGCCGCGCGGCACGGTTATTCCCGAATTTTCCCCTCCTGAAAATTTTTCGCCCGCCCTTGCAGCCTATGTCGCGGGACAGGGATCGGGAGACGACACGCTGCGCCGCGCCTTTTGCGCGGCAATCGCTGACCTTGCCATTAAAGGTGTGATAAAAATTACACTCCACGGCAAAGATCACTATGCCCTTGATCTTATCAAGCCGCGTCTACATCTGAACCACCTCCCCACAACAGAGCGGGTGCTGGCAAAATGCCTGTTTGCCGGACGCACAAGCCGTTTCATGTTCAGTGCCCAGAAAGACCTGCGTTTCGACATTATTATCAGCGGTTTTAGCAACAGTTTAAAACGCCAGAGTGATCGTGTTTACTTTTCCGGTAATGAGAGCTACGTCTTAGCCTCTACCGTTTTCACCCTGCTTTTATCCGCCTGGCTGTTTACAGCCATGCTCTATGACCATATCCTTTTATTACAGGGTTGGAGCATGATCATCGGATTGCTGTTCCTAAACCTTTTCTATTATTTTCTGATGAAGGCACCGACGGCGCGCGGACGCCGGAAAATGGACAGGCTGGAAGGATTTAAAATGTATATGAGTGTTGCGGAAGACGGCCGTATGGATTTTCTAAATCCGCCGCCGATGTCGCCCCGCATGTTTGAAACATTGCTGCCTTATGCCATTGCTTTCGGTGTCGAGAAAAACTGGGCAGAAAAGTTTAAAAAATCCGTTCCCAAAACGGTTTATGATACTTATGCGCCGGACTGGTTTGTCAGCGAGCTGGCCAAAACACAGCTGCCAAATATCTGTCTTGCACTCGGCGCTGGCCTGCAAAAAGTGCTCGCCATTGCTGCGCAACTACCCGGGCAATTAACCACGGGCAGCGTCATGAAAAAAGCCGCCATGATGAAAGTCGGCAAGAGGCTTGGCGGCGGCACAGGGGGCGGATGGTAACCACGAACAGTAACGAATGGGGATATAACGAAATGAAACGCCTGTTTTGCCTGATAGCTCTGTTTTGCTGTTTTGCATTTTTTGCAAAACCTGCTTTTGCGACGGAGGAGATCATCCGTTTCCACAGTGACATCCGCATCCAGAAAGATTCTTCCGTACTGGTCACCGAAAATATTACTGTCCAGTCAGAGGGAAGAAAAATAAAACGCGGTATTTACCGCGATTTTCCAATCCGCTACAGAGATGATGACGGGCGGCATTTCCGCATCGGTTTCCGCCTGCTCGCCGTCAGCCGTGACGGCCATGCCGAACCTTATCACGTCGTTAACAGCGAAAATGGAAAACGCATTTATATCGGTGATAAAGACACGTTCATCCCGCATGGCACGCATCAATATCAATTGACCTATCAAACCCACCGCGTTGTCAGCTTTCTGGATGATATGGACGAGCTTTACTGGAACGTCACCGGCAATGATTGGGATTTTTCCATCCGTGAGGCCTCCGCCGCCTTATTTCTGCCGGACGGGGCAAGCATCAGCCGTCATTATGCCTATACCGGTCACCGCGGCAGTCGGGAAAGAAGCTATAGCGCCTATTGGGATCCTGTGTCCAGCGCCCTGTCCGTAGAGGCCGCACGACGACTGGGGCCGCAGGAAGGGCTAACAATTGCCGCCGGCTTTCCAAAAGGAATTGTAACCCAACCGGATGTCTGGCAACAGTTGAAACTACGCATTGCCGAAAACCTGCTTTTTGCCGGAACGGTTCTTTATGTCGTGCTGCTGTTCTGCTACCTGTTTACGCTTTGGGTCGCAATCGGCCGCGATCCTGACGGCGGGACGGTCATTCCCGAATTCGTGCCGCCCGATAACTTTTCCCCCGCGCTGATCAGCTATATCCGCAATATGGGGCTGGGGCATTCCGACAAGCGCGAGGCTTTTTCCGCCGCTGTGATAAATCTGGCTGTTAAAGGTGTCCTGAAAATCGAGCAAAGCAAGAAAAACCATTACAAACTCGTCAAGGATAAAGGCGAGATTCCCGGCCTGCCTCCCGGCGAGGCCTATATCGCCTACCGTATGTTCCGCCATAACAACAGCTTCACCATCAGCAAAACGTATAATTCGAAGTTTGTCAGCATTTTGGAAGGTTTTGTCGACGCCATCGAAGGGGAATACGCGCATACATATTTCCTGAAAAACAGCAAATATGTCACAATATCCTTTGTTGTCTCGGCACTGGCCATAGGGCTGATGGGCTATAACGCCACAAGTAATCCGGCGATCGGGCCGCAAAGCTTCGGGTTGATCTGTGCCACCGTCCTTCTGCATTTTATGTTCTATTATCTGATGAAGGCCCCCACCATGTACGGGCGCGAGAAAATGGACCGCATCGAAGGCTTCCGTCTTTATCTGAAAACGGCGGAAAAATCACGGTTGGATTTTCTGCATCCGCCGGAAATGACACCCGAACTGTTCGAAAAATACCTGCCCTATGCCGTTGTGCTGGGGGTGGAAAACAAATGGGTCAAATATTTCAAGAAATCCCTGCCGCGGGAGGAACAGGACAGTTATCACCCACGCTGGTATAGCAGCAGCTATGGTGATAAGCACCCTTCCGTTTCGCAAATCAGCAGCAATCTCAGCAAAGGATTGTCTTCGACACTCAGCCATGCGGCACAAGCCCCCAGCTCTTCCGGCGGGGGCGGCGGATTCTCGGGCGGCGGCGGCTTTTCCGGAGGCGGATTCGGTGGCGGTGGCGGCGGCGGCTGGTAAAACCGTTTTTTCCATTTTCCGTTTTTAGCTATTTAGCACTTTTTTCAGAAAGATAGACTGCATTCGCTTGCATAAATATTAATATTATGTTAATGTTTTCGCTATTATTACAACAGAATCATTTTTAAGATGGAAAAGGTGTGAAAATGGCGGATTCAGAACTGAAAGATCTCATGGCGCAGAGCCGTGAAGCCTTAGCAGAAGAAAATACAAATTTTAAAACCACAACAGGGGAAAAAATCCTGTCTGCGGCCTTTAATGTGGCGGCCGGTGCAGGCGCAGCCTGGGCAGCAAAAGCTGTTGCCGCCTCTGTTTTCGCGACATGCCTCCCCGCTGTCGGAACAATTGCCCTGACCTCGGTTGCTGTTGGTGCCGCTGTTGCCACGGCAACATGGCTCCGCAAAAAACATCTGGCGAAAAAACGCGGATTGGACGCCCCGAAATTCTGGACAAAAGACACAGGAAAAACCTTCCTGATTTCCTCCGCCTTTGCCGGTGTCGGTGGTGCGCTTTTTGCTTACTTCACCGGTGGTTTTGATTCCTGCCTCAGCACGGGCGCCAATGATGTTGCCGTCAATGCGGCACCGACGCCGGTCGAAACAGCCGTTATCGCGCCGACCGCAGGCAGTGACACATTTGTCGCACCGATTGACACCTCCAGCATTACCGCTGCTGCGGAAATTGTGCCCGAGATTGTTCCCGAGGTCGTTGATGAAACCGTCAACACCGTTGCAACGGAAACCATTGAGCAAACAGTGGTGGCCGCCCCGGCTTTTTCTTGCGGTGATGCAACGCAAAGCTTCAGTAACTGGACGGCCGGCAGTGAAACCTCTGCCCGCGTTGCGGAATCATTCGCCCGCGCCGGAAACGGCAGCGCACAAGGTTTGAAAGATCTTGGATATTTCCTGTTTAACGGCTTTGACGGTGTTGAACAGAACCGCGAACTGGCCGTCGAATTCTTCAAATGCGCTGCCGAGCAAGGCAATGTTCAGGCACAGGTTGATCTGGCCTATGCCCAGTATCACGGGCTTGGCACAGCGGCACAGCCCGAGCAGGCACTGAATACCATGAAGGAAATCGGCTCCAAAAAAGCGGAATGGTTTGTCCAGCAATGGGGCAGCAAGGCCGCGGCAGCCAAGCTTTAAGACAAAGCGTATTTTGATTACTCACTGAAAAAGGAGAAACGCCGCATGGCGTCGCCCGACCCCGCACATGCCAAAGCCGAAGAACGCTTTCAAAAGCTTTCCGCTGCCATGCTGGAATTTGCCACATGGGTGCATCACGGCGAGGGGCAGGACATACTCTCCACTTCTATGAAAGACAGGGATTTACTGGGAACCTCTGTCATGGCAGGTTCTTTACTGGTCACCAGCGACACAACCCGTAAAAAACTGTGGGAAGACACGATTTTCCTGTTTCAAAAGCTGGTCGGCGCCGTCCTGCCACATCTGGATGATCCCGCCGCGCAAATACCTTCCTCCTGCCTTACGGCGGAGCTGGCACCGCTTTATGAGCGGATTGATGTCACGGCAATGGCGGAACTTTGCCCGAAAGAAACACCTTCCGCAAAGCCGCGCCAGAAACGACATAAAGGCCGCAGTATTTAAAAAAAGATCAGGGTGCGGATTCCTGTGCGGGAACAGGGGCGCTTTTCTGCAATACGGCTTGTGACTGCCAGGCCGCGATTTGTGCCAGACGGGCATCACGAAACGTATCTGCCAACAGCCATGCGCCTATCAGAGAGATGCCGATAATTGCGGCTGCGTAATTCCGCAGTGTTTTACCTGATTCCGTTGTTACGCCGCGCGTCATCCATAATGTCAATCCTCCTGTACCCATCAGCAGGAATGCCGCTAACGGCAAAGAATTCCCCGTATGGCCATAAGCACCCCAAAAATATGCGCTCAACAGCAAAAGAGCCGTGAACGGAAGAACGGAGCCACCGCAATCAGTATGCGATTGGTAATGTTTCATCATATAAATAAGGTTCAACATTAAAAATAGAAAAACAAAAGTAGAGGACATTTCAGCCCTGCCCGCAAGAAAGATAAGGCATGTCATCGCAAAGAAAATACTGTTGAGAATACCGGCGAGAAGCGGCGCGATGCCTGCGGGCTTTTCCATCTCGCGGCAATATACGACCCACAGCACCGGCACGGTCACAGATAATACGATAAGCCCCAGCAAAGGTTTGGAGAATGCAATCAATACTCCGAAGAAAAATATCAGACTATTTAACGTGTAGACCAGCAGGCAGAAAAACTGCTGTGAAATGCTCGCAGGTAACTTACTGTTTTCCACCTGTGAAACCCCTTCTGTTCACATCTGCTCTGCCAAACCGCTTCCCATATTTTATTGTGGCATAAAAAGAGTAAAAAATTGGACAAGCTTGGGTGAAGCAGAAAGAAAAAAGCCCGTCTCAGAGCTTCTTTCTTCTCCACTTGCGTCTAAATTTCAGCCTGCGCCGGTTATAAACCGGCTTGCCTTCATTAAGACATGCAGTGATAACCAAAGAAAAAAGCCCCATTAAGGGGCTTTTTTCTTTGGTTATGGTGCCGGAA
>SBHI01000035.1 GCA_006226225.1 Alphaproteobacteria bacterium | reverse complement strand
TTTTTAAAGCCTGCCGCCGCTTCCGGCGTTGTCAGACTGCGGCGCTGCGTTTCTTCCTCCCACATCATATCAAACAGATTGACGGGGTTATTCAGGAAAGATTCAAAGCCTGCACGACCTTTTTCCTGTACCAGCGTATCGGGGTCATGCCCTTCCGGCAGGAAGACGAAACGCACCGAATGGTCGGGTTTCAAAATCGGCAACACGCGTTCCAAAGCGCGGCTGGCAGCGCGGCGCCCTGCCGTATCGCCGTCAAAACACAAAACGGGCGCTTTCATACCGTCAACATGGATCATTTTCCACGCTTCTTCGACCTGCGTTTCCGTCAGTGCCGTGCCCAGCGGCGCGACCGCCGCCTGATAGCCGTATTGCGCCAGCGAAATGACATCCATATAACCCTCGACAATCGCCAGCGGCTGCCCCGATGCGGCGGCTTTACGCACATCACCGATCAAGCCGTAGAGCATCTGCCCCTTGTGGAATAACTCATGGTCGGGAGAGTTCAGATATTTCGGCGGTGTTTTACCGCCCGCGGCAGAAGGGCCGCCGTAATGTTCCGGCAAAACACGTCCGCCAAAAGCCACAACGCGCCCGCGCGCATCGGCAACGGGAAAAATAATGCGTTCGCGGAAAAACGGGTAATAGCTGCCGTCATTCTTGCGGCTTTTACGCACCAATCCCAGTTTTTCCATTTCCGGAAGTTTATAGCCCTGCGCCGTCATTGCGGTGATAAACTTATTGCCTTCCGCAGGTGCATAGCCAACGCGGAATCTTTTCAAAACAGCGGAAGACAATCCGCGGTTCTGCATATAGGAAAGCGATAAATGATTTTCCGCACGGTAAAGCTGTTCGGTAAACCATTTCGCCGCCGCCTCCAGAATAACCAGCGCCTGATCCTGTTTTTCGTAGCGCTGCTGCTGTTCAGGGGTCGGTTTCGGCACTTCCAGCCCTGCCAGTCCCGCCAGCGTTTCAACCGCTTCAGGGAAAGACTGGCGGTCATTTTCCATCAGAAAATTGATGACATCGCCATGCGCACCGCAGCCAAAGCAGTGGTAAAAGCCTTTTTGATCATTCAGGGTAAAGGACGGGGTTTTTTCTTTGTGAAACGGACAGCATCCCTTGAACTCGTGACCGGCACGCTGTAGGCGCACGCGTTTCCCGACAACATCGGAGAGGGGGACTCGTGCGCGAATCTCATCAAGGAACGGTTTCGGGTATGACATAGTGCAGAAACTGTACTGCTATTTTGCAAAAAAAGCAAGCGGACTTCTCATCATACAGCGCTTTCAAACGCTTAGCTCTGGCTGCCCATCAGCTTGTCTTTTACAAGTGCGCTGGCATGGCTGAAATCCATTTGGCCGGCATATAATTCCTTCATTCGCGTCATGACACGCCCCATATCTTTCAGGCTGGCGGCATCCAGTTCTTTAATCGTGGCTTGAATGGCATCAACAGTTTCCGTTTCGCTCATCTGGCGCGGCATGAATGATTCGATCACCGTAATTTCCGACAATTCCCGTGCCGCCAGTTCTTCACGCCCGCCTCGCTCATACATAGAGGCGGATTCTTTGCGCTGTTTGATCATGCTTTGCATCATCGACAGAATTTCATCATCGGAGATACCGTCGGCATTGCCCTTGCTGCGAGCCGCGATATCGCGGTCCTTCAGCGACGCCATAATCAGACGGATGGTTGCGACGGAGATTTCTTCCTTCGCCAACATAGCTTCTTTCAAGCGTTCTCTTAATTTTTCCCTTAACATTGCCCCTGATTTCCTTTATGAATTTTTAAACAGCCAGCGGGTGCGTTATACGCGATATTATACAGATAAGACAAGCAGAAACAATGAATGATACCATAAAAAAACCGCAGAATACCGAATGGCCCGACAGTGCAAATGCCGTGCTGCTGCTGGAAGACGGCAGCATTTTTTTTGGCCGCGGTTATGGACGCGAGGGACTCAGCAGCGGAGAAATCTGCTTTAACACCTCCATGACAGGCTATCAGGAAATCATGACCGACCCGTCTTATACCGGGCAGATCGTCACTTTCACCTTCCCGCATATCGGCAATACCGGCAGCAACGCTTGCGATTATGAATCGGAAAAAATCTTCTCGGCAGGTATGGTCACGGCAGAACTTCCGACCCCGCCCGCAAACTGGCGCAGCACGGAAGCATTTGATGACTGGCTTGCCGCGCAAAATGCCGGAGGGATTGCACAGATTGATACCCGCGCCCTTGTCCGCCATATCCGCGATGCCGGTGCACAGAATGCGCTGATCTTTTATGCGGAAACGGAACGCCCCGCTTTGACGGAGCTGCAAAAACATTTCGACACCATGCCGCAAATGGCAGGACAGGATCTGGCGAAAACCGTCACCTGCGACAAAAGCTATCAATGGACGGAAGGCTTCTGGAACCCGGACACCGGTACATATGACAGCGCGAAAACCCCTGATGATGCGCCGCATATTGTGGTGGTTGATTACGGGGTCAAACGCAATATTCTGCGCGAAATTGCCGCACGCGGCGCAAAAGTCACCGTTGTTCCGGCAAAAACTTCGTTTGACGATATCAGCGCATTGAACCCCGACGGCATCCTGCTGTCGAACGGCCCCGGCGATCCGGCTGCCACCGGTGTCTATGCCGCGCCTGTTGTTGCCAAGCTGCTGCAAAGCGGGCTGCCGGTTTTCGGCATCTGTCTGGGGCACCAGATTTTGGCGATTGCGCTGGGAGCAACGACAAAAAAAATGCCCTTCGGCCACCGCGGCGGCAACCATCCGGTCAAAAACCTTGAAACCGGACAGGTTGAAATCACCAGCCAGAACCACGGTTTTTGCGTACTTCCCGAAACGCTGGCAGACGGCACCACGGAAAGCCATGTCAGCCTGTTTGACGGCACAAATGAAGGTCTGTCACATGATGATGGACGGGTTTTCTCCGTACAATATCACCCCGAGGCCTCACCCGGCCCGCAAGACAGTAGCTATTTATTTGACCGTTTTCTGGAGCAGATTGCATGTCGCCGCAAGCAGACGCAGGCCGCCTGAGCAGCAAAGCAATGCTGCCGCACCGTCTGACACTGCTTGTTTTTGCGGTTTCGCTGTTTTTATCCGCCTCATTGATGTTCGCCGTACAGCCGATGGTCGGCAAGATGCTGCTGCCGCTG
>SBHI01000096.1 GCA_006226225.1 Alphaproteobacteria bacterium | reverse complement strand
GCACCAATAGCATTCGAGCCGCCGCCAAGACAGGCACAAATTTCATCCGGCAACCGTCCTTCCGCTTCCAGAATTTGTGCCCGTGCTTCCTGTCCGATCACTTTGTGGAAATCGCGTACAATCATCGGATAGGGATGCGGTCCCAAGGCCGAGCCGAGCAGATAGTAACTATCTGCGACATTGCTGACCCAATCGCGCATCGCTTCGGAGACGGCATCTTTCAGGGTTGCCGAACCGCTTTCCACACCGCGCACTTCCGCTCCCAGCAGACGCATGCGGAATACATTCGGCTCCTGCCGCTGCATATCTTCCGCACCCATATACACAACGCAATCCATACCCATCTTTGCCGCAACAGCTGCTGTTGCAACACCGTGTTGCCCTGCGCCGGTTTCAGCAATAATGCGCGTCTTGCCCATATGTTTCGCCAGTAAAATTTGTCCAACGGCATTGTTGATTTTATGTGCGCCGGTATGGGTCAGGTCTTCGCGTTTCAGATAAATTTTCGCGCCGCCGCATTCCGCCGTCAGACGTTCACAGAAATAAAGCGGTGTCGGCCTGCCGACGAAATGTTTTAACAAATCCGCCAGATCGTTTTGAAAGTCTTCCGTATCCTTAATCGCCAGATAGGCATCCTGTAAATCCAGCAATGGCTGCATCAGCGTATCGGGTACAAAGCGCCCGCCGAATTCTCCGAAATAGCCCTTTTCATCGGGCAGGTTCCGCAATGAAACTGTCATTGTCGTCATCCTTCACAATTATTCAAATTGGTAAAAACTTGTTTGAGTTTTGCCGGGTCTTTTTTCCCGGGGCGGGCTTCTACGCTACTGGAAAGATCAAGAGAGAAGGTTTTTTCGCGTGCGGCCGCGCAGATGTTATGAGGTCCTAGGCCACCGGCCAGAAAAACGCGCGCACGGGAAATGCCGGAAGGAAGTTCCGACCAATCAAATGTTTTGCCTGTGCCGCCATGTTGTTTTTCATCATAGGAATCAATTAGCATATAATCGCATTTCAAGGAAGAAAAATCTTGCGGCATAGCGGGTGCCCCCAGCCGCAAGGCATAGATATAATGCGGCCCCCAGAAACCTTCGGGAAAGTAACTGTAATGCTGTACCCCCCACAGCCCGCATTCTTCTGCGATGCGTTCGGTTTCGTCGCGGCTGTGTTCGACAAAAACGCCAACGGCTCTCGCCGTAGTCAGCGCAGCAGAAATTTCTTTCGCTGCCGTTTCAGTAACGCGGCGTGGTGATTTTTCCGCAAAAACAAAACCGATAAAATCCGCACCCAGACTTTCTGCGAGCAGCGCATCGCCCAAGTTTGTAATACCGCAGATTTTAACTTTAGGCCGCATGCTTCTTCCATGTTCCGCGACAATTTCGCAAAAATTCCGCAGGGTCATCAGACCGCATCAATGTCGTACCAATCAGGAAACCGTCAACACGCGGTGAAAAATTTTCAAGATCAGACGGCGATTTAATACCTGATGCCGCAATTGCTTTTATCGTCGCAGGTATCCCCTCCAGCAGATTTGCCGTCGTGTTCATATCAACATCAAAACTGGTCAAGTTACGGTTATTAATCAGCAACAAATCAGGTGACACTTTCAAAGCCCGCTCTAGCTCTTCCTCATTCTGGATTTCGATCAAGGCCGCCATACCGAGATTGTCAATTGCGGTCTTTAGACGCAATAATTCCTCATCCGTTAGGATTTTGACAATCAGCAAAACCATATCTGCACCGCAATCCCGCGCCACACGGATTTGCTTTTCATCAATAATGAATTCCTTACACAACAGCGGTACATCGGTCAAAACCCGTGTGTTGCGCAACACGGCAAAACTGCCGCCGAAATATTTTTCATCCGTGAGAACTGAGATCGCGTTTACATCACCTGCCACATATTTTGCCGTTTGATCTTCCGGGTCAAAATTTTCGGCAATCACCCCTTCGGACGGGGAAGCCGCCTTTAGCTCCGCAATCAGGCAAGGGGTATTCTGAAACAGTTCCGCAAAATCCCGCGTGCAGTGCGGCGGGTTCGCAACATCCGCCAGTGTTTTAATCTCTTCACGCTTATGTGCGACAATCTCGTCTAATATGCTCATGCTGTTGCCAACCTTTCCAGCAATGCCTTTGCCGCGCCACTTTCTATGGCATGCCGCGCTTTTTCCAATGCCGCATCAAATGTGATGTCATCATCACCGGCATAAATCGCCGCCGCCGTATTTAAAATCACAATATCTTTCTTTGCACCCGTAATGTTGCCGTCAAAAATACCGCGGGTA
Source organism: Alphaproteobacteria bacterium (assembly GCA_006226225.1). Classification (GTDB taxonomy): domain Bacteria; phylum Pseudomonadota; class Alphaproteobacteria; order Micavibrionales; family CSBR16-224; genus CSBR16-224. The sequence goes on along the minus strand of SBHI01000096.1, from coordinate 13,826 downwards.
ATCACGGCATTTTCCTGCGGGCTACCGCCCTGAATATCGTCGGCCGTGCAGGAAGACAGTCCGAAATCGTCCGGTGTTTTTGTATAATAGCGAATATCATCGCCATTGATTTCCGCAATGGTATTTTCACCTGTCAGCGTCAATTCATCCATGCCGTTTCCGTGTACGATCAGCGCCTTTTTTGTGCCGGTCGCGCGTTTCACCTCCGCCACCAACGGCACAAGGTCGGCGCGGAACACGCCTGTCACCGTGCGCTGTGTTTTGGCAGGGTTAAGGAGCGGCCCGAGAATATTAAACAGTGTAATCACGCCCTCTGCCGCCAGCGCACGCCGCGCTGCGGTAAAGTTTTTAAACACAGGGTGAAACAGCTGCGCGAAAAAAAAGACGATGTTGTTGCGTTCGAATTCCGTGACAGCCTGCGCGGCTGTACTAGGAATTGTCAGCTGCAATTCTTTCAACAGATCAACGCCGCCCGATTTACTGGAAATGGAAATATTCCCATGTTTGGCAATCGGTGTTCCTGCCGCCGCAGCCGCCAGCGCAGAGGTTGTCGAAATATTAAAACTGCCGGATTTATCACCGCCCGTGCCCACAGGATCAACAGCGTCCTGATGCGGCAGCGGCACGGCAACCATTTTTGTACGGAACAGCCTCACAGCTTCCGTCACCAGCTCAGGCGTCAAGCTGTCCAGCGCCAGATCACGCAAACAATCCTGCTGCTGCTCTACGGATAAATTATCTTGAACAAGGCGGTGAATAGCGTCTTTTTGTGTATCTGTGTTCATTTTTAATAGGGGATTTTATCGGTTTTTGCCTGCCATTCCTTGAACACTTGCAATGCCTCATCCCGCAGCAGCGGTACAGAAGGCAGGCTGCGGCCTTCTTTTGGCAGAGCAACCTGTTCGTACAAAAAACGGTCATCAAAATCAATTTCCGCCGCATCATGTTGCGTGTTGGCGAAATAGACTTTATCCAGTCGCGCCCAGTAAATCGCCGACAAGCACATCGGGCAAGGCTCGCAACTGGTATAAATTTCACATCCTGCCAGCGAGAAATCATCAAGATTTCTGCAAGCATCGCGAATGGCAACCACTTCAGCATGCGCCGTCGGATCATTCGAGGATGTCACTTTATTCGATCCGCGCCCGACGATTTTTCCATCTTTCACCACAACCGCACCAAAAGGCCCACCGGTATTATCTTTCATATTTTGCGCCGAAAGTGCGATAGCCTCGCGCATAAAGTGCTCGTGGTCGTGACTCATTTTTTCTTTATCTCCGAAAGATTTAAGACTGTTTATGGTGCGACAGGGCGGCGGGCGTTGTCAAGACTGGGAATCTGCCTGTTTATGGATCAGTTTCGGCTGTTGATGCACAGCCTCTTGCAAAGACTTCCAGAAATCAAAATCAGCATCTTCCTGCGGCGGAAAATTTACCGACCATTTTTCCAAATGGCCTTCTTCGGAAACCCATTCAATATCGTCCTGCAGGCAGATATGAATTTCATGATCGTAAGGATCGTAATAAATGATCTTGTCATCCCGTTTATCCAGAAAGACAACATAGTGACCGTCACGGCTGGGAGGATGAATGATATTGGCGATCGCAATGCCGCCACGATAGCTGTCTTCCCCGTGGGAAACAGCGCCCAGATGCGCAGCTGCTGCCGCCGCCAGCTGCGAATTTCTTGTACCGGATTCAGGATTGGGAATCAGCAATTGCCGGAAAAAATCGTAATCGGTCTCTTTTCCGAGAATCAGGGAAACCGTCGCCAGACAGGCGGGCCCGCAGGAGTAATCATCACGTTGATAAATAAACACATTCTCATCCATGCGGTCAAAAATACGCCAAAACGCATAACCGGTCAAGCACCGTAATGCTTCCTTGAATTTACGGCGGGGGCGGTTAAGATAAAAAGGATAAATATGTTCCGTAAAGGCGATGCCGGTATTATGATAAAGACTTTATTAAGAAAATTGCGCTATATGTTATTTAGGCGCAAAACAGATGAAAGCGTTGATTCGGGCGTGATGCACGATACCGGTCACCCCGCACCGCAAGGTATCAACGGGCTTTTGGATGCGGAGATTGCATTCCTGTTTGACGATGCCGGAAGCGTTGTTTTAACGGTAAATGCGGCTTTCGACGATGTGCCTGCCTGGATTGAAGGCGATCCGTCGACGGGCACCGTCTATATCGTCCAAATGGGCGGTGCCACAGCAAGGCTGAAAGTTAAGCTGCCGCCGAAAGAGATGGAACGCTGGACGAAAATAAAACGCATCGCATTGGTTACCAATGCGGAAAACGGGGAAAAGCTGATGCACTATATCGCCTTCACGCTACAGACCCGGGCATAGATAAACGAAAGGAAAACGCCATGACAGTCACAGTTTACGCCAGTGAAAATATTGACGCCGACACGCTGAGTGCGGGGGTTGCGGTGATGGCAGCCATGCGCGGCGATGAAAATTTTCCCGAGAACTTTACGGCGCATCCAGCAATTGCCCATGCTGATCAAGAAGGTGATGTCATTCGTTTTATACCCGATCTTGCCGGGCTGTCTTCACCGGTCACACTGACGCTTTATAAAGGCAATGCCAATGCGGTGGAAGTCTCGGTTCCTGCAGGTGTCGAAGCTCTTCCGGCTCTAAAAACAGCACTGGCAGGAAAGGCTCCCTCCGGTGGAAACGGCTCGAAAGACCCTTCCCCCGGCGCTTAAACCTGTTTCTTTACATGAATAAAACGTAAAGCGTTGCCAGCACGATCTGCACAGCGGCAAAGGGCAGTGCCAGTTTTATAAAATCGGCAAAAGACAGTTTCAATTTATGCTTATGCATGATCGTCACCGCGACCAATGTCGAGGCGCTGCCGATCGGTGTTAAATTACCGCCCAAATTCGCCCCGAAAATCACACTCCACCATAAGGGCGAAGCAGTGTCAGTCCCCATCCCTCCCAGAATTTTTGCCAGCATCGCCGCCAACGGAATATTATCGGTGACAGAGCTGAAAAAGGCCGAGGCAATCAGCAAAGCACCCGTACTGCGCGCCCCTTCTTCTGTGCCGATCAGCCATTGAATGCCGTGTCCGATCAAATCCAGCACCAGCGCATGTTCCATGACATTAATCACAACAAACAGCGCCATAAAAAATCCGATTAAATCCCAGTCCACCGCTTTATAGAACTGATCGGCTTCGGCCTTATAACGCAGCAGCATCAATGTCGCAAACGCCAATGCCACAAACCCCATCCCCAAATCCTTAATCAAAGGTAGAATCGAGGCCGACGCAATCGTGATGATAAAAGCCGCCAGAGAAACTGCGCCGAAAATAAAAAAACCGCGGCTTTCAATGCCGTCATTTTCGTCAAATCCGGCCACCAGCGCCCGCGCTTCTTCTTTTTGTTTTGCTCCTGACAGCCGCTTGATTTTAAACAGCCGCGCGCCCAAAAATAGTGTTACCGCCGTTGTAACCGAAACAAAGGGGGCAGCATAAATAAAAAACTGCATAAAGCTGATCCCTGCCGTTTTACCGACAATGATATTCGGTACGGAGCTGATCAGCGTCAGTAAACCGCCGATATTTGTCAGCAGACCTTCTACCAGCAAAAAGCCCAGCAATTTACTGTTCTGGCCCAAACGGTTTAGAGAGACCGCCGTCAGTGAGCCGACAATAATCATCGCCGCCACATTGTTTAAAACAGCAGAAAATAAAACCGTCATACCGCCGTAAAAACACAGCAGCAATAAAGGATCACCGCGTGAAGCCTTGGTCAGCTTAATTGCAATCCATGTAAACAAGCCCGACCGCGAGGTCACATCTACAAAAACCCCTGACCCGACAATAATGGCGATCACGCTCCAGTCCACCGCCGGAATATAAACCGGCATCGCCAGATTATGGCCGTTCGGCAATGTCAGGTCACCGAAAGGCATCAAGCCGAAATAGGAGCCAAGAAACAACGAAACAATTGCAAACACGCCGACAATAACGGATTTCTTGGCATGAAGTTTTTCCTCAAACGCCAGCGATGCAATCATCGCAACCAGCAATCCTGCAAACAAGTAAGTCACCCCTGACGGCACATCATGCGCCACAGATATTTCCGGCGCAAAACCGGGAGGTAAGGGTAAAGGCAATGTGTCGTCCGGTGTCATCCTGTCTTTATCCTTAAATAATCAGCAACGGAATCTGCCGGATTTCGACCACCAAAGGATAGACGATACCGTGCATCGCCATCTGTGTTTTGTCTTTACCGCGCATGACGATTAAATCCAACTTCTGCTTCCCAATCTTTTTCTTGAATTCCGTGATGTGATGACCAAAACCGACAACCGATCTGATTTTGATTTTCATGCCGTGGCTCTTGAGTATTTCCGCACAGGAGGCAATATAATCGCGCGGCTCTTTCAACAGTCGTTCCTTGATTTTTTCACGCGCCTCATCGGTATCAATTGTAGCGATTTTTGAAATCGCATCGATATAACGGTCAAAGACTTCCGTATCTTCCAGATGCACCAGAGATAAACGACCCTTTCCCTCCGTCAGACGCACCGCAATATTCACCAGATCATGGCTATCGGATAAATGATCCGTCAGCACCATCACGCGGTTCGTGTCTTGCATGGCATGGCGCTCGGCACGTCCAGCCTCCGGATGCGGCACAATCATCACCGGTACCTCCGCCAGCTGTACCAGCACATCCAGATGCTCCCCCAGCGAGTGCGGATACTGCCAACCCTTGCTATGGAGATTACGGTAGGTACAAATCATATCCGGCTTATGTTTCTTCGCCAGTTTCAGGATATCGGCAGAGCTTTTGAAATCTTTACCGCTGAGTAGAGCCCATTTCGGCGTTTTCGGTACAGACAGCACGGATAAAAACTCTTGTAGCTGCGTCAAAAACGCTTCCGATGCCTTTACCGGCAGATCAGTCACCACCAGAATTTTTTTAATCTCCGGCACCTGATAGGCGTAAAGCGTTTTATCCGCCGCGCGAAAAATACTTTCAAATTGGTCTATTTGCGTCATCGGTCTTTCCTGTTCCGCTGACGAGTATAGCCTGTGTTTTACGCTTTACACAAGATTGCCAAACAACCGCGTTTCAGATATAAAACAAAGAATATGACAGCCCAAAAGCAGCAGACTGCGCAACCCGCACCGGACAATCATCCGGCAGGATTTGGCGATGATGCGGATTTAAACCGCGTCGCCGAACGTTATGCTGTGCGCGTGACCACCGCCGTTTACGATAATATTGCAAAAACTGCGCCGGATGATCCGGTTGCCCTGCAATATCTGCCCGATGCCCGAGAATTATCGGAAACGCCTGATGAATTACCGGATCCGATCGGCGATCACAGCCACAGCCCGACCCCCGGCATTGTCCACCGCTATCCTGACCGCGTTTTGCTGATGCCGGTGTCGCGTTGCGCCGTTTATTGCCGCTATTGCTTCCGCCGTGAGAAAGTCGGCAAAGGCGCCGGACTTCTGGAACCCGCACAGCTTGCAGCCGCACTGGATTACATCCGCGACAATAAAAATATCTGGGAAGTCATCCTCAGCGGCGGTGACCCGCTTATTCTCAGCCCGCGCCGCCTTGCCGCCATTCTGGAGGAGCTGGATAAAATAGGCCATGTCGGCGTTATCCGTATTCACAGCCGTGTGCCCATTGCCGACCCCGACCGCATAAATGACGCGCTGTGCGCTGTGCTGAGCAATACGCAGAAACCCGTTTATATTGCCGTGCATATCAATCACGCGCAGGAATTGACAGCTGCGGTTGAAACAGCCCTCCGACACCTCCATCAGGCGGGCTGCACCTTACTATCACAATCAGTGCTGCTGAAAGGCGTGAATAATGACGCCACCGTGCTGGAAACGCTGTTCCGCCGCCTCGTCAGCCTGCGTGTCCGCCCCTATTATCTACACCATCCCGACAAAGCCCCCGGTACGGCTCATTTCCGTCTACCGCTTGCCGAAGGGCAGCAAATTATGCGGGAATTGCGCGGACGTCTCTCCGGCCTGGCACAACCCGTCTATATGTTGGATATTCCGGGTGGCCACGGCAAGATTCCCCTGACCCCCTGTTATCTTTCCGCAGAAGATGACGGTATCTATCAAGTCAGTGACCCATCCGGCCACACACATTTTTATCAGGATTAACACGAAAAAAAACGCAGGGTTTCTTTTTCCGGTTCCGTATCACCTATAACGATACGGAATACCAACTCTTTTGAAGGAGACAACCAATGACGCATTTTAAGCCCTATCTTGCCGCCGCTTGCCTTGCCGTTATGCTGGCATTTCCCCCCGCCGTCGCCCATGCGGAAGACAGCGCCCCCGCAATCGAAGCCGTACAGCCCGATGTCAAATCCCCCGGCGACCGCCAAGGGCCGGGAAAAAATTTCAACAAGGAAGAGGCCTGCGCCAAATTTTCCGCCCGTATTGAGGAAAGAAAAGCCAAAATGGCGGAACACAAAAAGAAAATGGAAGAGCGCAAAGCCGCTTATGAAGAGCTGAAATCCACAAATCCCGAAGCAGCCGAAAAAATGAAACAGGAATGGCAAGCCAAACGCGAAAAAATGAAAGCCGAACATGCGGCAAAAAAGGAAGCGCATAAGGGCAAACATGCCAAAACCGCCAAAATGAGAGAATTATGCGGCCTGCCGCCCCTTAAAGACGGTATGAAAAAAGAGAAAAAGGACGGAATGAAGAAAGCTCCGAAACCGGAAATACAGAACACACCCACCGAATAACCGCTTTCTTTGAACAAGTGGAGCCGGATTTTTTTTTCGGCTCCATTATTCATTCCGCGCAGGATTTTTTAACTTCTTTGCGTATAATAAGCGGAAGGAATTTTGACCGTTTAAGGAGAACCGCAATGCAACAATATCTGAAAACAAATACTTTTCTAGCCGTTCTTGGGATGGGCGCCCTTTTGCTCACAACATCCGCACCGGCCTATACCATCGAAGCCGCACCGGAATCGCCACGACAGTTTCACAAAGAGCAGGTGAAAAAACGCGTCGAACACCGCAAAGACAATCTGGAAGACCGCGAAGACTTCCGTGAAGATATGCGGGAAGAGCATGAATCTTTCCGTCAAGAAACGCATGAGGAAAATGAAGCCTATCGCGATGGGGCAACAGAACAGCGCGAAGCTTTCCGGGAAGACATGAAGGAAGAAAATGCAGAAACCCGCGCTGCACTGCAGAAGGAAATTGATGAGGTATACGAAAAAATCCGTGAAACGGCAAAAACCGATCCTGCCGCCGCCCGCGCCATGCACGAGGATTTTCAGAACAAACTCGCCGAAAGAAAGATCGATTACAGAGAGTATAAAAAGGAGCAACATGAATCCTTCTACCGGGACATGCAGCAACAGCACCGTGACCATAAACGGGAACAGGTTGAAGACCGCAAGGAACACCGCGACACCATGCGCAGAGACCTGCATAACTACAACAAAGATACAATCGAAGACAACAAGCTTTTCCGCCGCGAAATCAGGAAGGAAAACAAAGATATGCACAAAAAACGCCAACAACATCCGCGCGCAGCACCTTCCTATAAAAAAGAATAGCGACAGTAACATAAAAAGACCGGGAAAATTCTCCCGGTCTTTTCTTTGGTAAAAATCCGTACGATTTTTTTACTTTTTTCACCTATACTGGATAAGTATGTGTTTATTAAAGGAAGGAAAGTCTCCCGATGCGAAAATCCGTTAAAATCAGCGCTCTTCTCACAGCTCTCGGCATTAGCACGGCTCTGCTTTTACACCCGGCCACCAGCCATGCGCAGAGCGGCGGCATACAAACGCCGACCATGGTTGATCTTGACCAAAAGCGTGCAGCCGCCGCACAAAAACGAGCCGCAATGAAGGCGCAGCTGGATGCGGATCAGGCAAATCTTGAAAAAATAGCAGGAGCAAAACCCGGCGGATCCAATATGAAGAAAAAATCCGGCAGCTTTGATCTGGCTGCGCGCCGGGAGAAAAACGCAACAAAGCGAAAAGCAAGATTGGAAAGCATGTCCAAACGGCGGAAAAATCTGGTGACATACGGCAGCAGCGATTATGCCGCATATGGCTATTCACGTCCCCGTACTGCGCCGGGCTATTATGAAGATTCTCTGATAGCTCTGGAAGAGTTTGATAAAAAATACCCGAGCCACTACTAGGAAGCTTAAGCGTTGTAATGCGTGCATAAAACCGTATAAGCGGCTTTGATATCAGGTAGCGCCCGCTCTACTGCGGCTTCTCCTTCATCAATCAGCTCTTCGGCACGGTCAAATTCCATTAACCCGATATGGCCGACACGCGGTGTAATCAGAACATCGGGCGGATCACCGGCAAGGCGCGAACGTGCCAGCCTGTCCTGCGCAATATTCATGGAAGAAACCATCACACCGAACATACTCGGTTCTTTTTCCTCGCGGCGAAAAATCCGGCGCGTGAGTGAAAAACTTTTCGCGGCTCTTACTTCGGGGTTATCGTCACTTTCATCAAGCAAATCAAAACCGGCCACTTTCGGGAAATCCGAACCGGGTTTCGAGGCCTTACCGATAATATCGCCATTCGGATTCACCGCAATCGTCATACGTGCGCCCAGCGCCTGACACGCAGACACCGGCACCGGATTGGTCAGTGCGCCGTCAATCAACCAGCGGTTTTTCATGAAAACAGGCGGAAATACACCAGGCAAGGAAAAAGACGCGCGGATAACATCCACCAGCCGCCCCGACCGCATCCAAACCTCGTGCCCCGTCATCAGATCGGTACAAATCGACACGAAAGGATAGGGAAGTTCTTCAACTTCGACCTCGCCGAAATGCGTCATCATCAGCTTTAAAAGCCGCTTTCCTCCGATCAACCCGCCACTACGGACACGAAAATCAAGATAGGATAAAACTTTCAGGCGGTTCAGAGAACAGGCCCAATCTTCCAACGCATCCAGACGCCCCGCCAGATATGCCCCGCCGACCAGTGATCCCATCGAGGTTCCCGACAAAATCGTCGGCGTAATACCATGCCGTTTTAATCCGCGCAAAACACCGATATGAACGAAGCCGCGCGCAAGGCCGCTTCCCAGCGCCAGACCGATTTGCGGCGGCGGCAGCATTTGAGGTTTTTGCGAATCGTGATTTTCCGGATTTTCGTCTTCGTCGCCGGATATGGCATCATCGCCGTTATTGTTATTTTTCTTGTCGATCATGGCCTAAAACGTGGTATTTTTTGAACAAAAAGGCTATACAAGTTCTTACTATCATATCCGTTTAAAAAGGCAAAGCCTAGAAGAATTGCACAAGAAAGATCGAGGCAACATTGACGGCCAAAGAAACAGAAACCGGACAACATCAGGCAACGCATAAGCTCATGCGCCGCATTATCTCCGGCTATGTGCGTCCGCATATTTCTATTATTATCGCCGCCGCTCTCTTGATGATGCTTGCCGCCGCCATGACGGGCCTGCTTGCCAAACTGATGGAGCCGGTGATTGATGATGTGTTCTCACGCGGGGATTTAAAACAGCTCTGGCAGGTGGCCATTCTGATTTTCAGCGCTTTCACCCTGCGCGGCGCGGCCACATACGGGCACACGGTTCTAATGGGAAAAGCAGGACAGGCAATGATTGCCGATGTGCAAAAGGAGCTCTTTTCAAAACTTATCCGTATGGATATTTCTTTTTTCCAGCAAAAAGACAGCGGCCACTTAATTGTCCGTATGGTTTCCGACACCACGATGATGCGTATGGCAATGGCCGACAGCATTACAGGACTGGCAAAAGGCAGTTTTACATTGATTGTACTGGTCTGCGTGATGTTTTATCAGGACTGGAAACTGACCCTGATTTCCCTGTTCATCTTTCCGCCGATCTCCTACGGCGTGATGCGGCTGGGAAAAAAACTGCGTAAAACCGCCACACTGATGCAAGAGGAATCCGGTAACCTGACCGCAGTTCTGCAACAAAGCTTTCAGGGGATCCGCCATATCCGCGCCTACGGGTTGGAAGAGCATGAAGATAACCGCGTCAAAAACAATATCACCCGTCTCTATAAATTTTACCTGAAAGTCATCCGCACTTCGGCACTGGCCACCCCGATGTCTGAAACCGTTGCAGGGCTGGCAATTGTGACCATTATTATTTATGGCGGTTATCAGGTGATGGACGGTGCCACGACGGCAGGAAAACTGTTCTCATTCATTGCAGCGTTTCTGCTGGCGTATGAGCCGATGAAACGTCTTGCCAATCTGAACACCATTCTGCAAACAGGGCTTGCCGCCGCACAAAGGGTTTTTGATGCGATGGATGTACAGCCGGAAATTACCGACCGCCCCGGTGCAAAAGAGCTGAAACTGTCAAAAGCACCTGAAATCACTTTTGAGAATGTCTGTTTTTCTTATCCCGACAATAACAAAACCACCGAAGCGGAAACCGCTTTGGATCATCTCAGCTTTACTGTTCCAGCGGGGAAAACCGTTGCACTGGTCGGGCCCTCCGGTGCGGGCAAAAGTACCGTTATCAATCTACTGTTGCGCCTTTACGATGCCGATGAAGGGCGTATTTTGGTCGATGGCAAGGATATCCGCGACGTGAGTCTTGCCAGTCTGCGCGGGCATGCCGCATTGGTTAGTCAGGACGTCACCGTCTTCAATGATACCGCCCGCGACAATATCCGCTGCAGCCGTTTTGATGCCAGCGATGAAGATGTTGAAAGTGCCGCCAAGGCTGCGACTGCGCATGACTTTATTCTGGAGATGGAAAACGGCTATGACACGGTGCTGGGGGAAAAAGGTGCCACGCTTTCCGGCGGCCAAAGACAACGGATCGCCATTGCCCGTGCGGTTTTGCGCGGCGCACCACTGCTGCTGCTGGATGAGGCAACCTCCGCACTTGACAATGAATCCGAGCGTGCCGTTCAAAGCGCCCTGAAAAAACTGCAAAAGGGACGCACAACGCTGGTGATCGCCCATCGTTTATCCACCGTACAGAATGCCGATCTTATTTACGTGATTGACCGCGGCCAAATTGTTGAGCACGGTACGCATAAAGCGTTATTAAAGAAAGACGGCGTTTATAAACGCCTTTACGGCGGAGGCGAAAATTTCTAAAAAGCCTCTTCACCGTAATATTCTGACAGTCATTCTCTGTGTATCCATAGCATGGCTTTACGTTATCGCCTGTCTTTACCTGTTTCAGCGTCATATCATGTACAGCCCCTCTACGGATGTGCCCACGCTGCCCGTCAATGCAATAGACGGCATCCGCGCAATCACCTTGACCACAGAAGACAATCTCAACCTGCTTGCGTGGTATATTCCCCCACAGGACAATAAGCCCGTACTCGCTTTCTTTCATGGTAACGCCGGACATCTCGGTTACCGTGCAGGCAAGGCACAAACACTCCAGCGTGCCGCCGGAACAGGTATGTTCATGCTCAGCTATCGCGGCTATGCAGGAAATCCCGGCAAACCAACGGAACAAGGCCTTTACAAAGACGGGCGCGCTGCGATGCGTTTTTTACAAAACACTCTGGGGATACCTCCGGAAAAAACCTTTATTTACGGTGAAAGTATCGGCACAGGTGTCGCCGTGCAAATGGCGACAGAATTTAAAGCCGCCGGCCTTATTCTAGAGGCACCTTTTACCGGCACAGCCGCCGTCGCCAAAAACATCTATTTTATGATACCCATCGATCTCCTTCTAAAAGACAGGTACGACAACATCAAGAAAATTGGCAATGTGAATATGCCGCTACTTGTTATTCACGGCACCGATGACAATATTGTACCGCAAGCTGAAGGTGCAGGACTTTATAATGCCGCTCCACAACCAAAAGCCTTTGCAAGCATTGACGGCGGCGGGCATAATAATCTGTGGGATTTCACACAAACCCCGGCCGTGATAACAGCGTTTACGGAAGAAAATACGACAACGCAGAACAATTTACCGGAAAAGACGACGGAATAACGATGCCTCCCTTAATGAAAATAGCGCTCTCTACTGCCGCTTGTCTATTTTTAGCCTGGCTCATGCTTGTCGCCTGCATGTTTGTTTTTCAGCGGAAACTAATGTATTTACCGGATACAACACCGCTGCTGCCGACACGGGTTTACGGCATTGATACGCTAGAAAAGGTTTCCCTGACAACCAAAGACGGTTTGAGCCTGGAAGCTTTTTATATGCCTGCGCAAACGGAAGAAGCCGGAACAATTGTACTATTTCACGGTAATGCGGGGAATGCCGGCCACCGGATCGCCAAAGGCGCCGTCTATCACCTTTTCGGTGTCGGTGTTTTACTGGCTGAATACCGTGGTTATGGCGACAATAGCGGCACACCGACCGAGCAAGGACTTTACACGGACGGACGCGCCGCCATGGATTTCCTGACGAAAAAACTGAATTTGCCGCCTGAGAAAATCGCCATTTACGGCGAAAGCCTCGGCAGCGGCATAGCCGTACAGATGGCAACAGAATATGATGCAGCAGCACTTGTCTTGGAAACACCGTTTTCCAGTACAGCTGCCGTTGCCTCTGCTATTTATCCCTTTATTCCGGCAAAACTGCTTCTAAAAGACCGCTATGATAATATTGCAAAAATCAGCCATATCAAACCAATGCCTGTTTTGATTGTTCATGGTACCGAGGACGGTGTTGTACCGTTCACAGAAGGACAAAAACTGTTTGAAGCAGCCGTGAAACCAAAAAAAATCGTCACGATAGAAGGCGGGAATCATAACAACCTCTACGATTTTCCAGCCACCGGAATAGAAATCGGAGGCTTTCTCGGACAGCAAGGTATCTTCCAGCTGTTTAAGAAAAAAAACTGAAAAACAATCCATTATTTTTATGATGTTGATATTTCAAAGCAGAAAACAACACAACCAATAAAAATTATTTTTAATAATTTCTGTGACAAGCCTCAATGATAACTGTGAATTATTTGCCTACTGCGCAGAAATTTTCTGTATATTTGCACAAAAATAACGGGTACTTGATGAATAAAAAAACACATTAATAGATTGATTTTATTATATACAATAAAACTGGCACAGAAATTGCTCTATTTTGTTGTATGGTAGAGTGGCACAAGAATATACCACTATAAACATAACAACTCAAAAATGGAGAATTATCGTGGGTAATGAAGTTACACTTACCGCAGCACTGCGGACTAACCTCCTCAGCCTTCAACGCACACAAGGGCTCCTGGATCTGACCCAGAACCGTCTTGCCACGGGTAAAAAGGTCAACAGCGCGCTCGATGATGCTAACGCATTCTTCGCATCGCAATCGCTGACTTTCCGTGCAAACGATCTGGAGCGTCTGCTCGACGGTATCGGGCAGGGCGTACAGGTACTGAAAGCGGCTGATCAGGGTATCACGACCATCACATCCTTTTTGGAGCAGCTGCAAGCCGTCGCACAAGAAGCGAAGGATCAGGCAAGTGCTTCAGGTGGCGCACCGGTTGACCAAACCTCTCTGGAGGCCAGCTATGACGAGCTGATTGCACAGCTTGACTTCGTGGCGGCCGATGCCGGATACCGCGGTACCAACCTGCTCGATTCAGGTGACTTGACGGTGACCTTTAACGAGGACGGCTCTTCGACCCTGACGGTTTCGGGTGTCGACTTTACGACAGGTGGTGACTTGGCTATCTCGGCAGCCGACTTCTCTGATGCAACAACCGCACAGGCCGCACTGGACGAAATTACCGCGGCACTGACACTGGCTCGCGCACAGGCACGGTCTTTCGGTACCAATCTGAACATTATCCAGACGCGTGAAGATTTTACGGAAAGCCTCATCAACACGCTGAAGGAAGGTT
>SBHI01000163.1 GCA_006226225.1 Alphaproteobacteria bacterium | reverse complement strand
ATCACATGGCATCAGCGCATTACATGGCTGCTGCTGGCCTTCTTCCCCTCCAGCCTGTTGATGGGAACGACCATGCATATCACCATGGATGTGGTCTCTGCGCCGCTGCTCTGGGTGCTGCCGCTGGGCATTTACCTGATCACCCATATCATGGCCTTTTCACGCAAAAAATATATTTCGCGGGAAACGCTTTACAGCGCACATGCCATTTCGACCTGTTCCATCGTGCTGATTTCCGTCAAATTTCCCGAACTGCAAATGATCACAGCATCATGGAACGGTGTCATTGTCAGTCTAACGGCCTTTTTCCTGATTGCGCTGACTTTGCATACCTATCTGGCGGAAAACCGCCCGCATAGCAAACATCTGACGCAGTTTTATTTCTTTCTTGCCCTTGGCGGTGCGCTGGGGGGCAGCTTTAACGCCTTTTTATCTCCCGTGATTTTTAATGACATTCTGGAATACCCGCTGGTTGCCATTGCTTCCTGCGCGATGAACCCGTATTTCCGCACAAAAGTTGCCAATTCGGATATGGCCTTTTTTACCAGCGGTCTTGTCATGATATTCCTCTATGCCGCAGGACTGCATTTCAATATCTTCGATGTTTCACTGGCTTCGCAGGAAAGCGGATCGCTGCTGCAAGTCTATTTCCTTGTGATGGCCTTTACACTGATGGTCAATGTTCATGCCAAGCTGGGGCTGTATGTATCGCTGGTTCTGTTTTTTGTGATGCTGAATATTACAGCGGCCGGTCAAAGTGTTCTGACCCTGCAGCGCAATTTTTTCGGCGTTATGCAGGTCTCGGACATCATGACCCCCGTCAACGGGCCGGATGAAGAGTCAGAACCCGTCCGCTTTTTCATGCATGGCACAACCTTGCACGGTTTGCAGCGTTTGGATGTCGATTTGAAAGCATCGCCGGTGACCTCCTATTACGCACCGCTGATTACCGCAATTGATGCCTATAAACCCGAACATGTCGGCCTCATCGGCCTTGGCGCAGGAACCATCCGCTGTTATCACGCACCCGACAGGCACTTCACCATGTACGAGATTGATCCCGCCGTTGTCGATATCGCCAATAAATACTTCGACTATCTGCGTGACTGCGGCCATGAAAAGGATGTCATCGTCGTCGGTGACGGTCGTCTGGAAATGGAAAAACGCACGGATGACAAATATGACATGATGATTTTGGATGCGTTTTCCTCCGACTCTATCCCTGTCCATCTGGTCACCGAAGAGGCCTTCGCATTGTATCAAAACCGCCTGACGGAAAACGGTGTCGTTGCCCTGCATATTTCCAACCGCTATCTGGATTTAAAATATGCAATCACTGCGACCGCCGCCACACTGGGCATGACCGCCACATTTATCCATACAACACAGAGTGCCGACCCGCTGCAGGTTTTCAGCATCTGGGTCATTCTGACGCCGCCGCATGTCGATTTGTCGCCGCTGATCAATGAAGGCTGGATGATTATGCCGCCGGAAGATTTCAAAACCGCCCCCTGGACGGATGAACATTCGAATATTCTCTCGGTTCTTAGTCGGTATGGTTTGTTTTAAGCGCCCGCACGCTGTATATTGAGCACGAAGAATCACGTGAATCAGCGGGAGAGCACAGCATCATGCCCAAACGTCAGGATATATCCTCCATCGCCGTGATCGGCGCAGGCCCCATTGTTATCGGTCAAGCCTGTGAATTCGATTATTCGGGCGTTCAGGCCTGTAAGGCTTTGAAAGAGGAAGGCTATCGCGTCATCCTGATCAATTCCAATCCCGCCACCATCATGACCGACCCCGCCCTTGCGGATGCGACTTATATCGAACCGATTACCGCCGATATTGTCGCCCGCATTCTGGAGAAGGAAAAACCCGATGTGCTGCTGCCGACCATGGGCGGACAGACGGCACTGAATACCGCTCTGGAACTTTACGATAACGGAACACTGGACAGGCTGGGCATTGCCCTGATCGGGGCGCAGCCGGATGCTATCCGCCTTGCGGAAGATCGCCGCCTGTTCCGTGAATGCATCGAAAAAATGGGTTATGTCAGCCCGAAAAGCGAAATCGCCCGCGGGTTGGATGAAGCCATGTCCGCACTGGACAGCGTCGGCCTGCCCGCCATTATCCGTCCTTCTTTCACGCTGGGAGGAACCGGCGGCGGTATCGCCTATAACCGCGATGAATATCTTTATATCGTCCAGCAGGGTTTGAAAGCCTCCCCCGTCAATGAAATCCTGATCGAACAATCGGTATTGGGCTGGAAAGAATACGAGATGGAGGTTATCCGCGACAAAAAGGATAATTGCGCCATTATCTGCTCCATCGAAAATATCGACCCGATGGGCGTGCATACCGGCGATTCCGTGACGGTTGCTCCTGCCCTAACCTTGACGGATAAGGAATATCAGATCATGCGCCGCGCCTCGATCGATGTGCTGCGCGGCATCGGTGTTGAAACCGGCGGCGCCAATGTGCAATTTGCCGTCAATCCCGAAAACGGCCAATTGGTGATTATCGAGATGAACCCGCGTGTCAGCCGTTCCTCCGCCCTTGCCTCAAAAGCAACGGGCTATCCGATTGCCCGCATTGCCGCCAAACTTGCCGTCGGTTATACGCTGGATGAATTAAGCAATGACATTACCGAAGTGACCCCTGCCTCTTTCGAACCATCGATTGACTATGTCGTCACAAAAATTCCGCGCTTTACCTTTGAAAAATTTCCCGGTGCGGAGCGCATCCTCAGCACGGCGATGAAATCCGTCGGCGAGGCGATGGGTATCGGCAGCTGTTTTGCGGAATCCCTGCAAAAAGCGCTGTGTTCACTGGAAATCGGCCTGACGGGTCTGGATGATCTTGATCTAAACCCCGACAAAACCCGCGAGATGCACCCGCAGCATATTCTGGCAGCTCTGTCTACGCCGCGTCCTGACCGCCTGCTGGTGATTGCCCAGGCTTTCCGCCACGGTTTCTCGGTGGAGGATATCCATGCCGCCTGCAGCTTTGAACCCTGGTTCCTGCGCCAAATTGAAGCGCTGATCAAAACCGAACAGCAGATCATTGAAAACGGATTGCCGCAGGCGGATGACCGCGCCGGATGGCATGCGTTAAAACATGCAGGTTTTTCCGATATGCGGCTTGCCACACTGTCCGGAAAAAGCGAGATAGAGGTTGCCGCTTTGCGCAAACAGGCAGGTATCCTTCCCGTCTTCCACCGTGTCGACACCTGCGCTGCGGAATTTCCGAGCCAGACAGCCTATTTCTATTCCTGCTATAGCCCTGCGGCGGCACTTGCCCAGCCGCAATGCGAAGCCTTGCCGACAAACCGCAAGAAAGTTGTCATTCTGGGCAGCGGCCCCAACCGCATCGGACAGGGGATTGAATTTGATTACTGCTGCGTCCATGCCGCCTATGCGCTGGAAAAAGCAGGGATCGAAAGCATCATGATCAATTGCAACCCGGAAACGGTTTCGACCGATTATGATACCTCTGACCGTTTATATTTCGAACCGCTGAGCTTTGAGCATGTCATGAATATCATCGACAGCGAGAAACAGAATGGTGAAGTTCTGGGCGTGATCGTACAGCTGGGCGGACAAACCCCGCTGAAACTGTGTGAAGCACTGGAAAAGGCCGGTGTGACGGTACTGGGAACAGCGCCTGATGTAATCGACCTTGCCGAAGACCGCAAAAGATTCCAGAAACTGCTGCAGGATACGGGGCTGCGCCAACCGCCGAACGGCACGGCGACCACCCGTGACGAAGCTTTGGCAATTGCCAGCGAGATCGGCTATCCGGTTATTATCCGCCCCTCCTATGTGCTGGGCGGCGAGCGGATGCGCATCGCCTATGAAGCGAGCCAGATTGAGGAATATATTGACGCCGCCGCCGAAATTTCCGGCAAATCCCCTGTGCTGATTGATAAATATATGCAGCATGCGATCGAAGTGGATGTCGATGCGCTCTGTGATGGCGAGGATGTGCATATCGCCGGTGTCATGGAACATATTGAAGAGGCCGGCATCCATTCCGGTGACAGCGTTTGCACCCTGCCGCCCTATTCCCTGAAAGAAAATGTGATGATCGATTTGATGGATCAGACCATTACGCTGGCCAAGGCGTTGAACATCCAGGGGCTGCTGAATATCCAATTCGTTGTGCGTGAAAGCCGCGATCCATCCAATCTGGACGCCTATGAAATTCTGGTATTGGAGGTCAATCCGCGCGCCTCGCGTACCGTACCGTTTGTTGCAAAGGCAACGGGCGTACCGCTGCCGCAATTGGCCACCCGCATCATGCTGGGTGAAAAAATCTCTCACCTGCGCCGTGAGGGGGCTCTGCCCGCCACACCATTGACAGGGCATGTGGCTGTCAAAGCACCTGTTTTCCCGTTCTCGCGCTTTCCCGGTGTTGATGTCGTATTGGGGCCGGAAATGAAATCGACCGGTGAAAGCATGGGGATTGACCGCAACTTTCCGCTGGCCTTCGCCAAAGCACGTCTGGCTGCCGGATCGAAAATTCCGCTGGAAGGAACCGTCTTTATTTCCGTGAAAGACAAGGATAAATCACGCATTGTGCCGCTGGCGGCCAAATTGCAGGATTTGGGCTTTAAAATCGTCGCCACCGGCGGGACGGCACAATATCTGGTGGATGCCGGATTGCGCGCCCATAAAATTAACAAAGTCCATGAAGGTCAGCCTCATGTGATTGACGCCATGATCAACGGCGATATCTGCATGATGCTGAACACCACACAAGGCCCCCGTGCCGTCACCGACAGCTTTGACTTGCGCCGCGGCGCTCTTCATAATAAGATACCTTATTATACGACGATTTCGGGTGCACGGGCCGCCGTCGAAGCGATTTCCGCGCTGAAGAACGGCCAGTCATTCGGTATCGTTCCCCTGCAGGATTATATGAAGCGTGAGAAAGATACCGGCCGCGACAAGGCAGCCTAAAACCATCGTATTCCAAAAAAATAAGAACACCGGAGTTTAAACAAAATGGACAAAATGCCCATTACGACCACAGGTTATCAACAGCTGGAAACCGAGCTGAAAAAACTGAAAAGCGAAGACCGCCCTGCGGTCATCGAAGCAATTTCCGCCGCCCGCGAACACGGCGACTTGTCGGAAAATGCCGAATACCACTCCGCCCGTGAAAAACAAAGCTTTATCGAGGGCCGCATCGCCGATCTAGAAGATAAAATGGCACGTGCCGAAATCATTGATCCGAAAAAAATCGCCGGTGATACGGTGAAATTCGGCGCCACCATCCATGTTGTCGACGAAGATACGGAAGAAGAGCTGACCTATCAGATTGTCGGCGAATACGAAGCCGATATCGACAAACATATGCTGTCTCTTTCCGCGCCGCTGTCGCGTGCCCTGATCGGCAAAGCCATTGGAGACAGCGTCGAGGTAACAACGCCGAAAGGCAGTAAAGCCTATGAAATTCTGGGCATCGCCTATAAATAACGGTCTCTGCCCCTTTTGAACACAAACGGAAAGACGCTTCGATGAGCGCTCATCTCTGGTTTATTTATGCTTTAACTGCTGCCGTAATGTGGGGGCTGGGTTATGTTATTTCGGAAAAGCTGATGCGGGTCGGCATGACGCCCGCCTTTATGATGGTGATTTCAAATATTCTGATGCTGCCCGTCCTGATTGCCATCACCGCCTATCTTGACCACGGCAAAGGACAGTGGCAGCTGTTTTTCACCAGTAAGGAGATGATCCTACTGACACTGGCAATGAGTGCGCTGGTCATCGGCGGCAATCTGCTAATTCTCAGCAGTATTAATGAAAAAAACGCCACCCTTGCCAGTCTGATCGAGATTACCTATCCGATCTTTACCTGCCTGTTTGCCTGGATTTTCCTGAAAGAGACACAAATCAACTGGCCGCAAGCTGTCGGCGGTTTACTGATCTTTTCCGGTGTTGGCCTGATTTATCTGAAATCCTGACATTACCCATAATTTGATTGACATAATCTTAATATTTTGTTAAGGTGTTGTCTATATATTCTGCCGCCGACTTTATGCGGCAGGCATAAATTATAAGACAGGGTAGTGTGAACATGGCGGATGACACCAGAATTAATCTGAAACATTATATCGGCAAACCGTTTCGCAGTGATGCTTTTGCGATCATCACAGCGATTGCACTCGGTGTCGGCGGCGGTGCCGGTGTCGGCATCGGATTACACAATGCGACAGATACCGCACCTGATATGGACGGCACAGCGCAGCAGGAAACCGCTTTTCAGGAACTATCCGCCGATATCAGCGCCATCGGCCTTGAAAAAGCGCAGATCGAAATTGCCCAGAAACAGCATGAGCTGAATGTTCTGCAAGGAACACTGACAGGCGATGCCGTCACTGAGTCCACAGATGCCATTGCCCAGATGAAAAAAGATCTTGCCCTGCAAAGCTATGGCACATTGCTGGATCTGTTCAATCACGGGACGCAAGGCGCAGAGGCTGATGTTTCCGAAGCGCAATTTGTCGAACTCGCACAGGCTTTTGAGGAAAATGCCGGTTCCACCGAGGCTTTCGGACTGAAACTGACTGCCAATAACGCCGCCTATCTGGATGAAGCCCGCGTCGAAGCGGCCAAAGAGAGTAAACTGACCGGCAACCCCGTGGCAGATGCGCAAACCATTTACGCCAAGATGAATTCTTCCGCAGAAAACCCGGAAGTGCTTGGTACCCTCGTAGGTACGCTTTCAGGCATTGCTTTACTGTTACTCACGCTGTTTGCGGGAATGGACAAATTGCAGGACTGGAGCTATGAAAGCAAGCGCGTGGCACGCCGCCCGAAAAAACAAAAGGGCCTGAACCACTAACTCGAAAGATAACGGAACAGAGATGAGTAGCGACAACACACGTATTAATCTGAAACATTATATCGGCAAGCCGTTCCGCAGCGAAGCTTTTGCCATTACCGCCTCTATCCTGCTGGGACTGGGCGGCGCCGTCGGCGTTGGTGTCAATGTAAACAACGCATTGGAAGAAGCACCAGATGTCACAGGCACGGCACAGCAAGAGGCCGCCTATCAGGATATGCTCTCTAAAATCAACGCCCTCGATCTGCAAGAAGCGCAAGTGGATATCGCGCAAAAACAGCATGAAATCGGTATGCTTGACGGGTCCTTAACCGGCGATGCCGCTACAGAGTCTGCACAGCATATTGCAGAGATGCGCAGAAATTTTGAATTGCAAGGCTATGGCACCTTACTGGATTTGTTCAATCACGGCGCACAAGGCGGTGAAGCCGATATTTCCGAAGCACAGTTTCTGGAGCTGGGCAAAGTGTTCGAAGACAAAATCTCTCCCGTTTCCGATTTCGGTTTCAAAATTACGGAAGGCACAGCGGCCTATCTGGATGATGCCCGCACAGAGCTGGGCAATGACGGCAAACTGACGGGCTCTGCCATCAATGATGCGCAGCAGATACAAGAATATATGTCCGAAGCCGCAGGCAATCCCGCAGGTCTTGGTTTCGGCCTAGGCATGCTGACCTTTATCGGTATTTTCTTTAGCATGCTGTTTGCCGGTGCAGAGCGTTTGCAAGACTGGGGCTATGAAGACAAGCGCGTGGCGCGCCGTCCGAAAAAACAAAAAGGCCTGAAACATTAACCTGAAAAATACGGATAAAAGATGAGCAGCGACAACACACGTATCAATCCGAAACATTATATCGGCCGGACGTTCACCCGGAATGATGCCGTTGCCACCATTTCGGCACTCATCGTTATGCTTGGCGGCGCTGCCGGCACGGGGATCGGTATTCACTCCGCTTTGGACAAAACCCCTGATACCGCAGGAACCGCTTTGCAGGAAACAGCCTATCAGGAAGGCTTAAGCAGCATTAACGCCCTTGACCTGCAGCAGACACAGCTTGAAATCGCGCAAAAACAGCATGATCTGGATGTATTGAACGGCACGCTGACCGGTGACGACATTGCCGCAGATAAGCGCAATCTACGCAAAATGAATGAAGATTTCGCATTCGAAAGCCACCGCACGCTGGTCGGACTGTTCAATGCAGGCGTACCGGGACAAGAAGCTGATATTTCCGAACAGCAATTTCTGGAACTGGCAAAGGTTTTTGAAGAGAAAATCGGCACAACCGAGGGCTTTGGTCTCGAAATTAATGCCGAAAGCGCCGCCTATCTTGACGAGGCGCGCGCGGATATGGCGGATGATGATGAAATTACCGGAAATCCGGTTATTGACGCACAAACGCTGAGCGACAAGATGGCAGGTATGAACGAAAACCCGACCGGTTTCGGTGTTTTAGGCGCGTTTGGCGCTTTGCTCGTAATCGGCCTGATGCTTATCCCGATCGGCGGCAAGCTTGAGGACTGGGCATGGGAAGACAAACGCGTTGAACGCCGCCGTCCCAAAAAGACCAAAGGCATCAATCATTAAAATACAGCGACAAATGAATAAGGACGGCATGTTATGACGGACGAAAATACACGCATTAATTGGAAACATTATCTCGGCAAACCTTTCCGCAGCAACGCTATGTGCATTATCACGACATTCGGGCTGGCAGCGGCGGGTGGCATTAGTGTCGGCACCAATATCGCCGATGATCAAACACTAACACCCGATACGGAAGGAACGGCACAGCAAGAAGCCGCCTATCAAAACATATTGGACGGCATTACGGCGCTGGAGGAAGGCAAAACCGCGCTGGAAATCGCCCAGAAAAGACATGAACTCGGCAGTCTAACCGGCGATTTATCAGGCGATGCATTGAATGCATCCTCCCGCGAAATCGACGATATGCAGCGCAATTTCGCTTTTCAGGGGCAAGGCGTGCTCATGGATATGCTGATGCATGGCACAGCAGGCAACGAAGCCGATATTTCCGAAGATAAAGTCGTGGAACTGGCAAATCTGTTCACAAAAAAAGTCGGCGCAACTTCCGATTTCGGCGTACCGCTTTCCGTCGATAAAATCGCCTATCTGGATGAGGCGCGGCAGGAAATGGGAAAAGACGGCTTTTCTAACAATCCGGTGAAAGACTTGCAAAAACTTGATTCAGAGATGAAAAGCCAGCTTTCCTCTGCCGGTGATACGGGATTTTTCTCCGGCGTCGGAACATTTTTTGGTCTGATGCTGATGCTGGCAATCGGTGTCACAAAGCTGGAACATTGGGGCAAATACGAGCCGCGCCGCGTTCCGGCACGTTCCAAAAAGAAAGCCGTGAAGCACTGATTGTCTATTGCGGACTTAAATTCTGCTGCGGCACACCATTAATAAAACTGGTTTGTTTTGTGATATTGCCTGCGGGATCCCAGTTTGTCAGTGTTCCATGTTCCAGATCATTGCGGTAATAGGCTTCCGCCTGTTTCTGGCCGTTCGGATACCATGAAACGGATTTACCGTGCTGTTTTCCGTCTGAAAATTCCGCCTCCAGCCGTTTTTGGCCATTCACATACCATTCCAGCGCCATGCCGTCTATCTTGCCGTTTTTATACGGCGTTTCCGCAATTTTGTTGCCGTCATTGCTCCACATGGTTTCCACGCCATGCGGCAAACCGTTTTGCATCTTCGACTCTATCAGCTTATGTTCCTCTTCATCCCAATAGGTCAGCATGCCGTCCTGCACACCGTTTTTCCAATGTGACTGCATCTTTTTGCGACCATTGGCATAGCGTTCAATATAGTCACCGTCGAGCGCGCCATCCTTGATATGAATCTCTATGCTAATCCCCGTATCTTCATTGCTGACCTGATATTCTCCCGTATAAGGGCGGTCTGCACCGGGTTTATAAAGTTTTCCGGCGCGCTTCTCAATATTGTGGATAATTTCTTCTTCGGCAAAAGCGGAAGAGGGAAAGCCGAAAAAAATATGCACGGAAAACAAAGCCGCCACCGTCAAGACAGGCATATTCAGATATTTCATCATGACAAGATCCCGCTTTCGGTTTTCGCTATCAGTTTTTTCCGTCATACCTTACTATTATAGCAGGTTTTCAAAACCATAAAAAACAGGTTCCTACAAACGCAATGCATATTCTTGCCTTTATCCTGATCTCCCTGCTGCTGGGCGGCCTGTATTTTTTTCTGGGGCGCGTTATCGCCAGCGGACTGAAAACGGGCAAGATCCGTCACACAGACAGCAAAAGCCTGTGCGATAAGGCCAAAAATCCCGTCGGCTACTGGCTTTTGATTATCTGGTTTGCCGTCATCATGCTCGCCTGCCTAATCGCATGGCTAAAGGCGCTTTTCGGGATTCTGCTGGGCTGAAAAACACTGTTTCTCCTTACTTGAAAATAATTGCACTCTCCGCGATTTTCGGCTAAACCTTGTCTTATCTTTTATACCATCTTTGCGCAAAGGAGAGATTGCCATGCTGATCGGTGTACCCAAGGAAGTCAAAACTCAGGAATATCGCGTCGGATTACTCCCGGCATCGGTACGTGAATTTATTCGCAGCGGACACAAGGTTCTGGTTCAGACCGGGGCAGGTGCAAATGTCCACGCCACGGATGAGGATTACAAAGCTGCAGGCGCAGAAATCGCCCCCGATGCAGCAACCGTCTTTGCAAAAGCCGATATGATCATCAAGGTCAAAGAACCGCAGCCGCAGGAATGCGCGATGCTGCGCGAAGGGCAGATCCTGTTCACCTATCTGCATCTGGCCGCAGACCCCGTGCAGGCCAAAGGTCTAATCGACAGCAAATCCATTGCCATTGCCTATGAAACCGTTACAGGCACGCATGGCGGATTACCGCTGCTGGCACCGATGAGTGAAGTCGCAGGCCGCATGAGCATTCAGGTCGGCAGTTACTTCCTGCAAAAAACGCAAGGCGGTGCAGGCATCCTGATCGGCGGCGTACCGGGCGTGCGTCCGGCATCTGTTGCCATTATCGGCGGCGGCATCGCCGGTACCAATGCCGCAAAAATGGCCGTTGGTATGGGTGCGAATGTCACCATTCTGGAGCGCTCTCTCGACCGTATCCGTTATCTGGACGATCTGTTCGGATCACAAGCAACCGTTCTTTATTCCACAGCCGATACGGTGGAACAATGTGTCGTCAATGCCGATCTGGTCATCGGTTCGGTTCTGGTACCCGGTGCGAAAGCGCCGAAACTGGTCACCCGCGCCATGCTGAAACAGATGCGCCCGAATTCGGTTGTCGTCGATATCGCCATTGACCAAGGCGGATGTCTGGAAACCAGCCGTCCGACCACGCATGACGAGCCGACCTATCTGGATGAAGGCATTCTGCATTACTGTGTCACCAATATGCCGGGTGCGGTTGCCCTGACATCAGCGCAAGCGCTGAATAACGCGGTGCTGCCCTACGCGCTGGAGCTGGCAAATAAAGGCTGGCAAAAAGCTTTGCAGGATAACAAGCATCTGCTGAACGGGCTGAATGTGTTCCACGGCAAAATTACCCATGCCGAGGTCGCACATGATCTTGAACTGGAATTTTCCGCGCCGGAACAATGCCTCGCCGCCTAAAGCGGCGGCAGGGTCATTATTTGACCTCAATCAGCTCCGCGCGCTGGAACACCGGATAAAGTTCGCTCAGGATATCCATGATGACATGGGACTTGGCTTCGGTCAGGCGCAAGGCGGTATCCGCCAGTTTTTTCCCCTCAACCGGATTCAGAAATAAATGCCGGATTTCCGTGTAAAGCTCGTCTTCGCTTTCCAGGCGGCGGGCAGCACTGACATCTTCAAAATCCTCACAGATTGTCACGAAATTATGCATGTAAGGGCCGTAAAGAATCTGGCATTCCAGCCGTCCCGGCTCAATCGGGTTATGACCGCCATGCGGAATGAATGACCCGCCGATGCAAACCATCGAAATTGCGCTGAAATAAAGCCCCAGCTCACCGATCGTATCAACCAGATGAATATCATCCTCCGGCCCCGGCAAAGCGCCGAGCGAGCGTTGCGAAACCTTCAGCCCCTCTTCCCGGCACAGTTCCAGAATATCATTGCGGCGATCGGGATGGCGCGGCGCGATAATCGTCACATTGGCCGGAAAATTTTCTTTCAGCTTTTTATGTATGCGCAGGGCGATTTCCTCTTCACCTTCATGCGTGCTGGCAAACAGCCAGTGCGGTCTTTCCTCCAGCGCATCCAGAAGCTTTTTCAAATCGCGTTCGTCACAGCCAAGCGGTGCGGCGGAATATTTCAGATTGCCCGACGGGCGCACATTCTGGCCGCCGATACCTTCGAAATGCCCGGCTTCATATTCATTCTGTACAAGGCACATCTGGAACGCGCCCAGAATATCCTTGCCAAATCCGCCCAGTCTTGACCAGCGGTGGAAGGAGCGTTTCGACATGCGTCCGTTGATCAGCGCTGCCGGAATATTGCGCTGTTTCATTTCCATCAGCATATTCGGCCATAATTCCGATTCCGCCCACAGCACAACATCCGGCTTCCAGTGATCCAGAAAGTCCGCAACATATTCAGGATGATCCAGCGGGATAAACTGGTGAAAGGCGCGTTTGGGCAGGCGTTTTTCCATCAACTGTGCCGAGGTCACAGTGCCGGAGGTGACCAGCACATGTGCCTTGGGAAACAGGCTTTGCATCTGTTCGATTAAGGCCAGCAGCGACAAGACCTCGCCCACGCTGGCACCGTGCAGCCAGATCAGTTTGCCACGCGGACGTTTACGCGAGGGTTTGCCGAAACGTTCTCCCAGACGTCCCTCATCTTCCTTGCCGCGCTCCAGCCGACGGGTCAGATACCACGGCAGAAAGGGGGTCAGCAATTTTGTTCCTGTACGGTAAAGGCGGTACATCAGCGTCCGTTTTCTATTTCTTCTTTTTCTTAGGCACAGCCGTTTTCGGCGCATCGGTAAAAAAGGCGGCTTGCAGCAATTCTTTTGTGTAATCCGTTTCCGGGTTCTCGAATATCTGTTCCCGGCTGCCGATTTCAACAATTTTTCCATGCTGCATGACCAGCACATGATGCGACATGGCACGCACGACTTTCAAATCATGACTGATGAAAATATAAGACAGGTTATGGCGTTTCTGCAAGTCGCGCAGCAATTCGACAATCTGCGCCTGTACCGACATATCCAGTGCGGAGGTCGGCTCGTCCAGCACCACCAGTTTCGGGTTCAAGATCATCGCCCGTGCGATGGCAATCCTTTGCCGCTGTCCGCCGGAAAACTCATGTGGATAACGGAAGCGCGTTTCAGGGTCAAGCCCGACCTCTTTCAAAATATCCACCACACGTTCGTCGCGTTCTTTTTGTGACAGATTTTTTTGATGTACCAGCAAGCCTTCCTCGATAATGCCGCGCACCGACAGGCGCGGCGACAACGCACCGTAAGGATCCTGAAACACCAGCTGCATATCGGCACGCAGCGGACGCATTTCTTTCTGGCTGAGATGCGTCACATCCTGCCCGTTAAAGGAGATTTTTCCCTGTGCCTGCAGCAAACGCAAAATGGCAAAGCCCAAAGTCGATTTCCCCGAACCTGACTCGCCGACGATGCCCAGCGTCTGGCCTTCACGCAGCACCATATCAATACCGTCCACGGCGCGCACATAATCCACCGTGCGGCGCATCACGCCTTTCTTGATCGGGAAATAGACTTTCACATCTTCGGCCGTCAGCAGCACACGGGCATTGTCATTGACCGACGGCGGCGCCCCTTTCGGCTCCGCCGACAGGAGGGCCTTGGTATAGGCGTGCTCCGGTGTTTCAAAAACCGTTTTCGTTTCCCCCTGCTCGACAATCTCGCCGCGATTCATCACACAGACATGGTCGGACATTTTCCGCACCACATTCAGATCATGGGTAATCAGCAGGATCGCCATATCCAGCTCTTTTTGCAGTTTTTGCAGCAGCTCCAGAATTTGCAGCTGTACGGTCACATCCAGTGCCGTCGTCGGCTCATCCGCGATCAAAATATCCGGCTCATTCGCCAGTGCCATCGCAATCATTACGCGCTGACGCTGCCCGCCTGATAATTCATGCGGAAACGCGCCTAGACGGGTTTTCAGCTGCGACAATCCAACCATTTCCAGCAGCTCCTGCACGCGCGCGCGCGCTGCCGTTTCAGACAGTTTTTTATGCAGAAACAGTGGCTCGGCAATCTGACGTTCAATGGTATGCAGCGGGTTCAGCGCCGTCATCGGTTCCTGAAAAATCATAGAAATACGGTTGCCACGAATGCCGCGCAGCACGGATTTCGATGCACCAATCACATTCTGCCCGTCAAAGACAATCTCGCCCGACGGATGCGACGCCATCGGATAGGGCAATAATTGCAGGATGGATAAGGCCGTGACCGATTTTCCCGATCCCGACTCGCCGACCAGTGCCGTGGTCTTGCCTTTTTCCACCGTGAAACTGACCTTTTTTACGGCCTCAACAGGCTGCTGGTCAGGTACGCGGAAAGTAACAGATAAATCTTTGACGGTCAGGAGTGTCATTTACGCGTCCTTTTCCTTACTTTGTGCCA
This sequence comes from Alphaproteobacteria bacterium, assembly GCA_006226225.1. Taxonomy (GTDB): domain Bacteria; phylum Pseudomonadota; class Alphaproteobacteria; order Micavibrionales; family CSBR16-224; genus CSBR16-224. Next base: position 1,698 of record SBHI01000163.1, on the reverse strand, counting down.
TTTCCTCAACGGCGTTTTCTTCCACGCCCTGCTGGACGAAAATCTTGCGCGGATCGAAGGCGTCACGCACGGCTTCTCCGACGAATGTAAGCAAACTCAGCATGACTGCCAATGACAGAAATGCCGTCATGCCCAGCCACGGTGCCTGTAGATTGTTTTTTCCCTGCGACAGCAGTTCCCCCAAAGACGGCGACCCCGGCGGCAGGCCGAAGCCGAGAAAATCCAGACTGGTCAGGGTTGTAATCGCCCCTGTCAGCACAAACGGCATCAGGCTGAGCGTGGCCACCATGGCATTGGGCAGCGCATGTTTGACCATGATCACAGGGGTCGGCACACCCAGCGCCTGTGCGGCACGGATATAATCCAGATTGCGGGTGCGCAGAAATTCTGCCCGCACGACATCCACCAAGGTCATCCATGAGAACAGCAGCATCAAAATCAGCAGACTAAAAAATCCGGGTTCGATCACGCTGGCCATGATAATCAGCAGAAACAGAACCGGCATCCCTGACCATATCTCCATAAAACGCTGTGACAACAGGTCAAACCAGCCGCCGAAATAACCCTGCATCGCCCCGACCGTGACACCGATCAAACTGCCCAGCAAGGTCAGGCACAATCCGAACAGCACCGAAATGCGGAAACCGTAAATCAGCCTTGCCGTTACATCCCTGCCCTGATCATCGGTGCCAAGCCAGTTTTCTTGTGTCGGCGGTGACGGGGCAGGCTGATCCAGATTGTAGTTGATCGTTGCATAAGAATAGGGAATGAGCGGCCAGATCATCCAGCCCTTTTCGTTAATCAAATCGCGCACATAAGGATCGCGGTAATCCGCTGTTGTTTCAAATTCTCCGCCGAAAACGGTTTCAGCATAGGAGACAAAAACCGGCGTATAAAACTGTCCGTCATAACGCACCAGCAGCGGCTTATCATTGGCGATGAACTCGGCGAACAGGCTAAGAAACAGCAACAGCGCAAACAGAAGCAGCGAGTAATAGCCGCGGCGGTTGCGGCGAAACTGGTGCAGGCGGCGCTTTGCGATCGGGGAAAGAACCATGTTTATCTGCCCTCCAGCGCGTTGAAATCAATGCGCGGATCCACCCATGTCAGCGTCAGATCGCTGACCAGTTTGATCACCAGCCCCAGCAGGGTAAAAATATACAGTGTCGCAAACATGACCGGATAATCACGGTTCAGTGCCGAGGTAAAGCCAAGCAGTCCCAACCCGTCCAGCGAGAAGATTGTTTCAATCAGTAGCGACCCTGTCAGAAATATACTCATCAAAGCCGCCGGAAAACCGGCAATGACAATCAGCATGGCATTGCGGAAGACATGTTTATAAAGGATGCGTTTTTCCACCAGCCCTTTTGACCGGGCGGTTAGCACATATTGTTTATTGAGCTCATCCAGAAAGGAATTTTTGGTCAAAATTGTCAGACTTGCAAAACCGCTAATCACCAAGGCGGCAATCGGCAGTGCCAAGTGCCAGAAATAATCCAGAATGCGCTTTGGCCAGCTGAGATCATGCCAGTTATCTGACACCAGACCGCGCAAAGGGAAAATATCCCAATAAGTACCGCCTGCGAATAACACGATCAGCAAAATCGCAAACATAAAGCCCGGAATGGCATAGCCGACAATAATCACGCCGCTGGTCCAGACATCGAAACGCTCGCCGTCACGCACCGCCTTTTTAAT
>SBHI01000136.1 GCA_006226225.1 Alphaproteobacteria bacterium | reverse complement strand
ATGATCGCCGTGAACAAAGACGGCGACTATATCGTTGCCGGATCGGATAATGATGCTTATGAAATCGGGCGCTTCAGCAAAAAAGATGCCGCAGCTTTTGAAAAATTCGAAGCCGATATGACGGAAATGGCGCTGATTTTCCGCGAGATCGCCGAAAACCGTCCGCCAAATATGGGCGGCGGCATTCTGGAGATGTGGAACGCGGCCAAAATCGGCAACAAGCTGCGCAAATACAGCACCGAGCAGCAGCAGAAACTGATCGAGATCATGGCCTGCTCACTGGGGGATTATCTGGATAACCGTTTCGAGACCGATATTCTGAAAGGTCTCTATGCCGGTGACGGATCGACCGGAAATTTTGTGCATCCCTATTCAACAGGGTCGGCCTTAAATCTGCTGCATCATGAATTCGGCAATATCAAAGGCAAGCTGGGCAAGTGGTGGCATTCCAAAGGGGGAATGGGCGGCATTACGCAAGCCATGCGCAAATCCGCCGAAGCACATGGCGCGGTGATCGAGACCGACGCAGCTGTGAAAAAGCTGCTGATTGAAGGCGATCCGAAAAACGGGGGCAAAGCCGTTGGCGTTGTTTTGGAAGACGGGCGCGAAATCCGCGCCGCCCGCATTGCCGCCAATTGCACGGCACGTATTCTGTTCACAAAATTGATGGATGTCGCGGCACTGCCCGAAAGCTTCGGCACGCGCATGAAGAATTTCCGTTACGGATCGGGCAGTCTGCGCATGAATGTCGCCCTGTCGGAACTGCCGCAGATTACCGCACTTGAAGGAAACCCCCATGCGATGGAAGAAATGAAACGCTCCATCCTTATCTGTCCGTCACTGCGCTATCTTGAAAAAGCCTATAATGATGCCCGTATGACGGGCTATGCCAAGCGGCCTTTTGTGTCTATGAATATTCCGACCCTGATGGATGACACGCTGGCACCGGAAGGGCAGCATATCGCCAGCTTGTTCTGCCAGCATTTCAACCCTGTTCTGCCCGATGGCGGTGACTGGAACGCGCTGCGCGATGATGCGGCGCAAGCCGTCATTGATACTGTGACGGAAATCGCGCCGAATTTCAAAAACGCTATTTTGGGTATGCAGGTTTTAACGCCGCAAGACCTTGAGCGTGAATATTCTCTGACCGGCGGCGATATTTTCCACGGATCAATCCATCTGGATCAGATTTACAGCCTGCGGCCCGCCGCAGGTTACGCCGATTACCGCACACCTGTGCAAAACCTTTATCTTTGCGGCGCGGGGACACATCCCGGCGGCGGTGTTTCCGGCATTCCCGGGCGGTTATCCGCACAGGAAATCCTGAAAGATGCGAAAAAACGGCGGGCTGCCTGATTTTCTTCCTTATAATCATGTCGCTTAACAGTTGAAGTTTTGCGGCATTTGCGCCATTATGGAATGATGGTGGCCATTCTGTCCGCCTTTCATAGCAATCGCATTCACGCCTAATCTCTGCTTTTTTCAAGGTATCCATGGCCACAGCCGATAACAGCCGCGACCGGATGGAACAAAATGAAGCGCCGCGCCGCGCGGCGGCGAAGGGCACCGTGCATATTCCCGGAACGGATTTTTACATTGATCCCGCAGCGCCGCTGCCGGAGCTGTCAAAGCCGCATGCGCCTGCCTATCGCGCTTTTCAAGGCGAAGGCAATAAAAGTTTTGTCGCACTGCTTAGCGGAAAATCCGTTATTCCGCGTTTCCGGCAGCTTTCGACAGTCCGGACATTTTTCTCGCCCAGCTTGCAGCAATTCCACGGCGGCGGCTCCGTGTTATGGCCGGAGGATAATATTTATTATTACGCCTGCATCTTTGACAAGCCGCGCGGCAAGCGCATCATGGACAGCCCAAAAGATGATCTAAATCTGGAGATCAGTTACGAAGCGGCGGGAAAGCCGCTTTTGACCAAATTCATCGAACCCGGCATTCAGCTGCTGGCCGAAATGCACAAGCGTGATATCAGTCACGGTGCCATCAATTTAAGTAATATTTACGCCCGCCCCGATTTTTCCACCAGCGGCGTGTTGTTCGGCGAATTTATCAGCGCGCCGCATTCCTATGAACAGAATGTGATTTTCGAACCTGTCGGACGGTCACTGGCCGATCCGCTGGGGCGCGGCCCTGCCAAGGACAAGCATGACCTTTATGCGCTGGGTGCCTGCGCCGCGTTGCTGGCGCTTGGAAAAAATCCGTTCAAAGGTGCGAAAAGCGGCGAGATTATCGCCCGTAAAATCGAGCAAGGCTCATACGGGGCATTGGTCGGGCGCGAGCGCATGCCGCCCGGGCTGGCAGAATTCCTGCGTGCTGTGCTGAATGATGATCTATCCGCCCGCTGGGGGCTGGAAGATGCGCTGAAATGGATGGAGGGCAGCCGCATGACGGTCAAGCCTGCCCGCGCAACGGCCAAGGCCGCAAGATCATTCCAATTCGGCGAACATCATTACAGTTATTTACGCAGCCTTGTCACCGCCATGGCCAAAACGCCGAATATGACAGCACAGGTTTTGAAGGACAAGAAACTGCTGCAATGGCTGCAGCGTCATATTTCCGATAAAAACACCATCGCCAATTTCGAGCGTCATTTCGGATCGGACAAAAATCCGGGCGAAAATTACGACAGCCCGTCCCTGATGGTGGCACATGCGACCATCGCACTCGACCCCGATGCACCGATCCGTTACAAAAGTCTGTCCGTGATGCCTGACGGGTTCGGTAATGCTTTGGCACATGCCGTCCTGCATGGCGAGGACAATGCCCCCTATCTCGAAATTCTGCAATACCAGCTTTATAATTACTGGTTTGAAATGCAGCATATCCATCTGCCGGAATCCGCATCGCTGGTACAGGAAATTGAAAAAGCCCGCAATTTCATGAAACAGAAAATGCCCGCGCGCGGCTTTGAACGCGGGCTTTATATGCTGTGCAAAGATATGCATTGCCTAAGCCCGATGGTAAGAAAATTTTTTATCCGCGATGCGGCGGAATTGCTGGCGGCTTTTGAAAAAATGGCCGAAGACGGAAAACTTCCCGCAATTGACGGATTTTTTGACCGCCATATCATGGCTTTTCTTGCCGTGCATGAACCGCAGGTGATCGAGCCGTTTCTCAGCCTGATTTCCTCAACCAATGCCGGACGGCGGTTGACGGGATTGATGCATTGTTTTGCCGCTATTCAGCG
>SBHI01000048.1 GCA_006226225.1 Alphaproteobacteria bacterium | reverse complement strand
GGGTTGATATCCGCCTCGTCATCTGCGCCCTGAAACATATCCGATTGTCCCAGCGTATCAATCGCAGCGCGGCTATCCAGCAATCCGGCCTCTTTCATTTCTTCCAGTCCCGGCAATTCATCCAGTCCGGCAAGACCGAAATGATCCAGAAATTGCGGTGCGGTCAGCCATGTCAGCGGACGCCCGGGAATCTGGCGGCGGCGTCCCGGTTTGATCCAGCCAATTTCCATCAGAATATCCAGCGTGCCCTTGCCTGTTGAAACGCCGCGGATATTTTCAATCTCGGCCCGCGTCACCGGCTGGTGATAGGCAATAATCGACAATGTTTCCATCGCCGCACGGGAGAGTTTTTTCGGCACTTCGCGCTCGATGCGCAGCTTGCCCGCCAAGTCAGGTGCCGTGCGAAACGCCCATGCGCCGTCACGGTATACAAGTCCGATGCCGCGGCCTTCATAACGGTATTGCAGCATTTTTAAAATATCATCCGTGTCCTCACGGCGTTCCTCCGGCAGATGTTCCGCAAGTTCTTTCAGCGGCACGGGTTCTTTTGCGGCGAACAGCACGGCTTCCAAAACACGTAACTCCTCCGCATAGCCATCCAGATTGCTGTCCGGCGTTTTCTGGTTTTCCTGTCCGGTCATTCTTCCGTCACCTTTCTTCTAAGATAAATCGGCGCATAGGTTTCTTCCTGCCGAATTTCAATCATGCCGCGTTTTGCCATTTCCAGCGATGCCCCAAAAGTCGAGGCCACGGCGGAACGTTTCACAAGCGGTTCCTCCTCACGCAAGCCGGCAGGCAGCAGGGCGCGCAGGCTGAGCCACTCTTCAGGAATGCTGCCCAGCATTTTTGTCATCCGCGCCAGTGCATCATCAATCGACAATAACTTAAAGGCACGAATTTCATAGATGCTGCTATCCGAACGCTGGCGGATATCGGCATAGGCCGAGAGCAGATCATAAAACCCCGCATCCCAAATATGCTTGGTGATAATTTCCACCCCGTCCGCATGTCCGCGCGGAAAAAAATCATAGCCCAGCTGTGGGCGTGCCATCAGTTTTTCCGACGCATTGCGCATCGCCTCCAAACGGCGGAGCTGGAAGGCCAGCGCCTCGGCCATCTGTTCACCGCTCGGCTCTTCCGTTGTTTCTTCCTCCGGAATCAGCAGCCGCGATTTCAAATAGGCCAGCCATGCCGCCATTACCAGATAATCAGCAGCCAGTTCCAAACGCAGATTACGGGCGTTGTCGATAAAATCCAGATATTGATTGGCCAGTTCAAGAATGGAGATTTGCGTCAGATCGAGTTTCTGATCCTGCGCCATGCTGAGCAGCATATCAATCGGCCCGTCAAAACCGTCCAGCTGCAGCAGCAACTGTTCGCCCTCCTCTGCGGAGGGTGCGCGTTCCGGATCTTCTTCAAAATCCGGCTTGGCGTCTTCAGGCGGCTGATGTTTATCCTGATCCGTCATCAACCAACCATTCCGCGTTCCGCCTGCGCTTCAGCATCCGTCATAAACTCGTGACGCAGTTCTTCCGCACGCAGCATGCGCTCCAGCGACAGGGACGAGATTTCCGGCAGCGCCGCAAAAACGCCGCGCATTTCATCAAAATCGCCGCTGCAGTGCAGCGTCAAATCGCATCCGGCTTTCAGGGTCTCTACGGCGCGTTCCGCTAATGTTCCCGACAGCGCCTCCATGCCGATATCATCAGCAATCACCACACCTGTAAAACCGATCGAACCGCGCACAGCCTCGCGGATAACTTTACCTGACACCGTTGCCGCATGATCCGCATCCAGCGCGGTATAGACAATATGCGCCCCCATCGCCCAGACGGCATTACCCAGATCGGAATTTGACAAGGTGCGGAAAGGTGCAAAATCAATTTCTTTTAGCGCAGATAAATCCGCCGTCACTTGCGGCAGTTCCTTATGGCTGTCCGATGTGCCGCGCCCGTGACCGGGGATGTGTTTCATCACAGGGGTCACGCCTGCCGCCAGCAATCCGCGGCAAACATGTTCCGCCAGTTCGGTGACCTGATGCGCATCCGTGCCGTAAGTACGGCTGCCCGATAAGAAAGCGTGACATTCCGGCGACGGCACATCCATCACCGGTGCGCAATTGACGGTCACGCCGATTGCCGCCAGTTCCCGCCCCATTAGAAAAGCGTTTTGGTAAACCGCATCGCAGGCTTGTTCCAAATCATTTTCCGCCTGCGCCGCAAAATCACCTGCGGGAGGAAATTCCGTCCATTCCGGCGCTTTCAATCTAGCGACTGTGCCGCCTTCCTGATCGATCAACACCGGTGCTTCCGACCAGTTGACCCGTTCACGGAAAGACGCGACAAGATCGGCAACCTGATTTTTGCTGACGCAGTTACGGCGGAACAAAATCAGCCCTGCCGGAGGATGATCGGCAAACAGAGCTTTTTCATCCGCTGTCAGAACTTCCCCTGCACAGCCTGTGACAATCGGTGCCAGAGCTTTCAAATTTGCGTCTTCTTTATTTAACGACAAGGCAGCTGCCTCCCTGTTTTTTCAAATCTTCACAGCGCGTCGTTGCATCGGCACGCGTTGCAAAACCGCCTGCACGCAAACGGTACAGTGTTTTGCCTTTCACATCAGCCTGCTGGTAATCGGGCGACAGCCCGTCCAGAACGCTGCCGTATTTTTTACCGAAACTGCCCCATGCTTTTTCGGCAGCGGCAGCCGTGCCAAACGCACCCAATTGCAGCATCCATTCTCCGGTTGCCACAGATGTTGCAACAGATGCTGCGACATCAGCTGTTTTAACATCTTGTTGTGCAGCACTTTCCAAGGCTTTTTTGAACGGTTCGATATCTTTTTTCAAAGTTTCAATTTCAATTTCCGTTCCGCGTGTCGGCACCACGGCGGGAACATCTTCCAGCTGTACGACTTCGGCAGGCGGTGCCGGTGGTTTGACCGGTGCGGATTTCACTTCCTCGACATCCGCGACAGGTGCGGCGGTCAGTCTTTCGACCAAGGCCGACATTTTTTCTTCATCCGCCATCTCGTCCTGCTTTGCCGCAGGCTTTTGTACGGCCGTTGTTTTACCGGACATGTCCTGCAAACGGTCGGGATTTTGCAATTTATGTTTCAATTGCGACAATGGCACGGTTTCCTCACGCGCGATCAGCGTTTCAACCTGCTGCCCCGTTTCGCCCGATTCCCAATCCAGATTCA
>SBHI01000045.1 GCA_006226225.1 Alphaproteobacteria bacterium | reverse complement strand
GTAAACCAATCCATACTGGCCTCATTTTCCCTATTATCATTGACATATTTACATATTTATGTTACTTATTCTACCTTCATTATTCTTTACCAAAGAGGCGGCAGAATGTCATCCAGTTTGGGCGAAAAACTCATAAATACCGTTGAAGGCGGCGATTTGGAAGGCGTGCGCGACCTTGTACTGAATCAGAACGCCCCCGTCAACTACGCCAATGACGGCTGGTCACCGCTGATCAAAGCCGCCAGCCGCGGCTATCTGGAGATTGTCCGTTTCCTTATCGAGCACGAAGCCGACCCCAATATACGATCAGGCGACCAATGGACTCCTCTTTGGGCTGCAATCTCTTCGGATAATGACAATCTGGAAATTGTGCAATATCTGCTGGAGAACGGCGCCAATCCGCTGCTCACCACAAAAGGCAAAACGCCGGAGGCCTATGCGAAAGAAAAGAACCAACGCCTCGTTGTTATGGCTTTGAATGAAAGTCTGCGCTGGCAAAAACTTGGCACGCACCGTATCCAGAACCACAGTATCGAGCCGCTGTTTGAAGTCACCCGCATTTTCAACTTTAAATCCATGAATGTCATGACGGTCATACAGGACCGCGACCATCAGACGATGAGCCATAGCGAGATGCACTTCTCCAACCCTGCCGTTGACCTTGAAATGCTTCAGGAAGCCAAGCGGGAATTGCTGGAGCGCGGTGGCGCGTTGGATGAGCGTGCCGTCAATGATGCGCTGGTCAATCCGCGCCATGGCCGCCGTTTGCACAGCGTCTCCCGCCGTGAGGCGAAACATGGGAGATAACGCTTATACCGAAGCCTGCAAAGAAGGCAAGCTGGAGCTTGTTCGCCGCTATATTCAGGAAGAAGGATGCAGCCCGGATGATTCCAACTCCAAATACTGGACACCTCTGGTCGCCGCCGCCTATCACGGCCACTATGATCTCGCGGTTTTCCTGATTGAACAAGGTGCCGACCTAAACATCAGTGATGAAGATGACGGCTGGACACCGCTGATGTGTGCCGCCTATAAAGGGCGCGGCAAAATCGTCGAGCTGTTGATGGAGCGCGGCGCAGACCAGTACCTGCGTGACAATAAAGGCCGCACAGCCTTCGATCTTGCTGAAAAAGAAGGACATCAAGGCATTGGCCGACTATTAAAGGCTGCGCGCAAATGGCAGGTTTTATCCGATGAGAAAATCCAGCATTTCAGTCTGGATGGGGATTTAAGCGTTACCCGCACCTTCAATTTCCGTGCCATGAATGTGATGACGGTGGTCAGCAACACGGCTGACAAGCTGCAAAGCCATCAGGAGAACGCTTTTTGCGATCCTTCCGTTGATTACGGGCTGCTGCTGGAAGCCAAAGAGGAGTTTCTGAAAAGCGGTAAAAAACTTGATGAAGGCAGCTTTAACACGGCATTGAAATACCCGCTGAAAAGCCGCCCTGCCCGCACACTCTCCCGCCGCAAAAACTAACCTCAGAATAAAAAAAAGGGCTGCGGCAATGCCGCAGCCCGGGAATTATAGGTCAGGCCTCTTGTCTTAACGTTTCGGGCCTTTTGCAGCCGCTTTCGGCTTCATCTCGTTATTCGGCTTGTTCACCGCACCGGCAAACAGAACCGTGCCTGTTTTGATGTCTTGTAATGCGAAGGCAAAAGAACGGTCGAATTTGATATCGATCCGTTTCGGCGGCATCTGGATGGATGTCGCACGGATGACACCGATTGTCGTGACCGCAGCGGCTTCACTGCCTTCCTCATCGGTTTTGAAGACAACATCATGCGTGACTTTGTTCACAGCCAGCTGTTCGTTCTTTTCTTCGATCATGCCTTTCAGATCCGCACGGTCTTCATCAAAGACGGTATTGATGCCCATTTCTTTCAGAACGGGAATCAGGTCATGTTTTTGTTTAATATCCATATGCGGCAGTTCAACTTGGCCGATCACGCGCTCAAACGCAGTCGGATCCGTCCATGCCGGAACCTGACCGTTTGCCTGATCGGACAGCCAGTCGCGTGCGGCATTGCTGTCATCTTTCGGGCGCATCAACACCAGACGCATGGTCGGCTCTTTGCCTTCTTTATAATCCTGCTCGCCATAAGTCATGGCAACGGCTTCGTAATCGCCGCCGTCAAGATAGGTGATGTCGCCCTTCTTGCTGAAGTTCTGCTGCATCATCGGCGTGTCGGAAACAGCACCGTCATCCGTTGTAAAGCCGCGGTCTTCCGTCAGCGCCTTGTCGAATTTCTTCGTCCAGTCGCCTTTGAAATACAAAGCGGAAGCCAGAATGGCGTAGTCATCCTTCGTCAGCTTGTCGACGATATTATCGATCAGGCCGTTTGTGTTGTCAGATGCCCATTTGTTGATTTTTCCCGGAACAGACGGATCGGAGAAATGCTCGCCATTGATTTCCGCATCAAAAATGTTTTTCAGATCGGCGGCATAATTGCCGTTCAATGTCAGAATGTCATCATTCGTCCAGATACCGTTTGCGGTTTTCAGCGTCACTTGCTCTTTATTCGCATCCAGAATTTCGGCGTTCAGCGCGGCCAGTTTATCGATTTCGGCATCCATTGCATCCGCATCGGTGCCGAACAGGGTTTGCGCCAGTTCTTCCTTGGTCTGGCCGTTTGCACCTTTGGACAGCATCGACAGAGCTGTTGTTGCGTTATAGGATGACAGCACCAGATTGTCGGATTTATCGTCCTGATGTTTTGCCGCAGCTTTTGCAAAAACCAGAGCCAGCTTGTTCAGCGTGTTAACCTCGGGCTTGTATTGGCATCCGGCCTCGTGTTGCGGTTGTCCTTTTTGTGAATCGCGGGGCATTGCGTTTCCTTCCTGAATGTTCAAATGGATTGTCAAAATACTTATCACGGCGCCAAGCGCCAGAATTACGCGTAATTTTCCGGTCATGGTTTACACTCACCTTTTACGTCGGACGCTATCGATAACATGTTTACGGAATACAAGTCAATACGCTCTTGCCGATTGGGTCAACTGTGCTATATTCCCTAGTGTTATAACGCTTTCTGGACAAAATGGACGGTAAAAAATGAAAACGACAAACGATATCCGCAAACATTTTCTGGACTATTTCAAAAAGGCCTGGCATGAAATCGTGCCCTCCAGCCCGCTGATCCCGCGCAATGACCCGACGCTGATGTTCACATCCGCCGGAATGGTGCAGTTCAAAAACGTCTTTACAGGTCAGGACAA
>SBHI01000008.1 GCA_006226225.1 Alphaproteobacteria bacterium | reverse complement strand
GTTTGCACTTTTATGTGTCCTTATGCGCGGTTTCAATCGGCAATGTTTGATGAAGATACGCTGATCATCGGCTATGACGAAAAGCGCGGCGAACAGCGCGGCAAGCACAAGAAAGGTGACAGCTGGGACGGGCGCGGCCATTGTATTGATTGCATGCAATGCGTCAATGTCTGTCCGGTTGGGATTGATATCCGTGATGGGTTGCAGATGGAATGTATTGCCTGCGGTTTATGCGTGGATGCCTGCAATAATATCATGGATAAGATTGAATTGCCGCGCGGATTAATCCGCTATGATACGGCGAGCCATATTGAAAAAGGCACAGAGCTAAAATTGGCGCATTTTTTCCGTCCGCGCACTTTTTGGTATACGGCTTTGCTGACGGTGTTGGGCGCTTTTGTTATTTTTGGTCTGACGCACCGTTCGCTGTCGGAGCTGCATGTTGCCCATGACCGCAATCCGCTTTATGTGGTGATGTCGGACGGTGATATCCGCAATGGCTATACACTCAAAATTCTGAACAAAACCCATCAGGATCGCGTTTACAGCCTGCATGTGGAAGGGATTGAAACCACGAAGCTGATGTTGCAAAATGCACCGGATGCGGCGGTTGAGACGCTGCCGGTCTTTGCCGACAGTGTCGGGCATTACCGCTTGTTCCTGTTTGCAAAAAAGCAAAAAGACTTCCGCAGTAATATCACGTTCAAGATAACGGAACAGGAAGACGGTATTATGACGGAGCAGGACACAATATTTATTAGCGGAGAAGGACGATGAACGGCATGGATATCAAAACAGCACCGCGGAAAAGCGATAAATTCATCCCACTTTATTTTGTCGCGTTCTTTCTGTGCCTGTTTGCCATTGACGGCTTTATGGCGTATTTGGCAGTCTCGACCCATACGGGTGTGATTGAAAAAGACGCTTATGAACGCGGCGTCAATTATAATGCCACATTGGCGGAAAAAGCGCGTCAGAAGGAAAGCGGCTGGTCGTCCGTGATTGCTTTGACGGATGGTCATGTCGTCGTTTTTGATCTGACAGGCGCGCAAGGGGAAAAAATTTCCGGTGCTGCTGTCACGGCGCAGGTGATACGCCCGACAAGTGAAGGTGAAGATTTCACACAGGCATTATCTGAAACGGAAACGCCCGGCCATTATATGGCGGCTATTCCCTTTCCGGAAAAAGGGGTGTGGGAAATCCGCATCCGCGCGGAAAAAGACGGTGTTTCATATAAGAAATATAAGCGCGTTGTTTTAGAACGCTGAAAACAGGTCATCTGAAAATGGAGATTGATGTACGGTCATACCTGACGGAAGAAGGCGGCGGGCGCTATAGTCTGGAAGCCGTTGTCGGCGGAATCCATTGCATGTCCTGTGTACGCAATATTGAAAAAACCCTGCAAGCTTTTCCCGAGATCATTAGTGCCCGCGTCAATATGACGACGCGCCATCTCACTTTTGTTTTTCACGGTGCAAAGGAAAAAGCCAATGAGTTTTTGGGTGCGGTGAATGCGCTGGGCTTTGATGCGCGCCCTTATGTGCCGGATGCGGAGCAGGAAGCGGAAAAACGTGAGCGCAGCTTTTTGCTGAAAAGCATGGCGGTTGCCGGTTTTGCCAGCGGGAATATTATGCTGCTTTCCGTTGCGGTCTGGAGCGGTGCGGACAGCAGCAGTGCCACACGTGACCTGTTTCAGATGCTGTCGGCGGTGATTGCTTTACCGGCGCTGTTTTATGCGGGGCGGGTGTTTTTTCTTTCGGCTTTTGGTGCATTGAAACAGGGGCATGCGAATATGGATGTGCCGGTTTCCTTGGCACTGATTTTGGCGACGGCTCTTAGTCTTTACGAGATGTTGTCGGGCACTGCGGGGCATGTTTATTTTGAAGCTGTGACCATGCTGATGTTCTTTTTGCTGGCAGGGCGTTACCTGAACTTTCAGGCGCGCGGCAAAGCACGGTCAGCAGCGCAGGATTTGCTGGCTCTGATGTCGGGTTTTGCGACTGTTTTGGAAAAAAACGGTAAAACGCGGTTGCTTCCCTATAAAGATATTGCACAGGATATGCTGCTGCAAGTCGCGGCGGGCGAAAAGATTGCCGCTGACGGTGTGATTGAAACCGGACTGACGGAGATCGATACGAGCTTGCTGACAGGGGAAAGCCTGCCGCAAAAGGCAAAAGCCGGACAGGCGGTTTTGGCGGGGATGGTTAATCTTTCTGCGCCGGTAACGGTGCGGGTGACGCGTTCCGTAGAACGTTCCCTGTTTCAGGAAATCATCCAGTTGATGGAAAAAGCGGAGCAGGGTAGTGCGAAATATGTACGTCTGTCCGAACGTGCGGCGGCGCTTTATACGCCTGCCGTGCACAGCCTGTCATTGGCGGCTTTCCTGTTCTGGTATTTTGTGATGGATGCGGGCATGCATCAGGCGGTTATCTATGCCGTATCGCTTTTAATTATTACCTGCCCCTGTGCGCTGGGGCTGGCAATCCCGATCGTGCAAGTGATGGCAGGCGGGCGCTTGTTTAAAAAAGGCATCTTGCTGAAATCCGGCGATGCGCTGGAGAGATTGTCAAAAATTACGCAGATTGTCTTTGATAAAACCGGCACGCTGACACGTGGAAAAATGTCACTCATTGACGGGCAGGGAATCAAACCTGCCGTGATGAAACTGGCGGCATCTATGGCATCACAAAGCCGCCACCCGTTATCACAGGCACTGGCTGCAAGTTATGACGGAAAATTACAAACGCTGACAGTTGTGGATATTGCCGGATGCGGGTTGGAAACGAAAAAATCCGGCAAGCGCATTCGTCTGGGGCGGCGCGACTGGGCACTGGATGATGTGAAAACCGCCGACGACGATGCTGCGGTCGAGTTATGGCTGTCCGAGGATGGCAAAGCCGTGCAACGCTTTTTGTTCCGTGATGATTTGCGTGATGACAGCGCCGCGGTGATTGCGGATTTGCAAAAGCGCGGCCTGAAAACCGCAATTCTGTCAGGTGACCGCGAGACCGTCACGGCGGAGATCGCCGGTAAACTGGGTGTGGCGGATTATCACGCCGGCGTTTTTCCTGACCGCAAATGTGCGGTGCTGGAGGAAATGAAAGCAAAGAGAGAAACCGTGCTGATGGTCGGGGACGGTTTGAATGATGCCCCTGCATTATCTGCGGCGGATGTGTCCGCCTCGCCCGCGACGGCGATGACGGTCACGCAAAATGCCGCCGATAT
>SBHI01000126.1 GCA_006226225.1 Alphaproteobacteria bacterium | reverse complement strand
TGCAGCCGTCACCTTCTTTGCAGGCGCGGCATTTGTCGCGCATATTCAGCAGCCTGTCGCGGTAGTTTTCGGCATCGCCGTATTCAAGAAATTCGTGATAGCGGTCATGCGTCTTTCGCGGCAGGCGGGAATGCTTGATCGGACACCAGAAATGCTCGGTACGGGCGGCGATTTCGGCGGCATAGGTCAAGACGCCGTTGGCATAACCGCAATAGACGCAGTTCAGTTTTTCAACAAGGTTCAGATATTCCAGCGTCTGGCGGTCAATCACCACGTAATCTGCGCGTTTGACCTTCGGAATACCATAGGCTGTGAAACAGATCGCCTGATAGATCGTGACAAAGAGATCCAGCAGGGAAAGCGGCAGGATGAGCGCATAGATGAAGGGAGCGGTGATGATGTGTCTGAATTGGGCGTATTTGAAAAAATATTTCATCAGCCCTGTGCGCCATTCCTTTTGCTGCGCCAGTGCGGCTTCCTGAAAATGCACCTTTTTTTCCTCGACGGTATAGAAGAATTTTTCCTTTCCCTCTTCGATTTCGTCTTCCAGTTCCTGCTTGAATTCGGCGGCTTTGTCCTGCATTTTTTCAAAAAGGCTTTGCATCTGTCTCTTGCCCGTCTTGGTTGTCTTGTTTAAGGTCACTTGCAAGACCAGTATAAAGGGAAAGCGCCGCAAGACAAAAGCCGTCTCGCACAAGAAAGGCGGCAGAACAGGAAAAGCAATGATGGAAATTCTCGGATATATCGCGGCCTTTATTATGGGGCTGACGCTGGGC
Organism: Alphaproteobacteria bacterium; assembly: GCA_006226225.1. Classification (GTDB taxonomy): domain Bacteria; phylum Pseudomonadota; class Alphaproteobacteria; order Micavibrionales; family CSBR16-224; genus CSBR16-224. The sequence goes on along the minus strand of SBHI01000126.1, from coordinate 15,555 downwards.
AGTCTGGGCGGTGGCGGTTCAATCCTGACCGTGCCGATTTTGGTGTATCTGATGGATGTGCCGCCGGTGACGGCAACGGGCTATTCCCTGCTGATTGTCGGTGCGGCGGCCGCCTTCGGGGCGCTGCGCTATTACCGGCAAGGGCTGGTGAATGTGCGTGCGGCAGTGACCTTTGCCGTGCCGTCCGTGGTTGCGGTTTATTTGACGCGCGCTTTTCTGATGCCTGCCATTCCTGACCCGCTTGTCTCCGCACCTGTGACGCTGGGCAAGGATATGGTGATTATGGTGCTGTTTGCGACATTGATGGTGGCGGCTGCTGTGATGATGCTGCGAAACAGCCGCAAGCTGACGCCGCCGAAAGAGGCGCAGCATCCTGTGATATTGCTTGTGATAGAGGGGGCGGTCGTCGGCGTGGTGACGGGTATTCTGGGGGCAGGAGGCGGCTTTCTGATCGTTCCGGCGCTGGTGTTGTTGATCGGTATGCCGATGAAGGAAGCGGTAGGGGCATCATTGCTGATTATCGCGCTGAAATCCCTGATCGGTTTTATCGGTGATTTGCAGGCGGGAATCGCTTTGCAGTTTCCGATGCTGGCGATCTTTTTTGTCGCGACTTTTACCGGAATGTGGGCGGCCACGAGACTTTCGGGAAAATTTGACGGTAAGAAAATGCAGAAGTTTTTTGCCTATTTCACGCTGGCGGTTGCGGCGGTGATTGTGACGATGGAGATCTGGACACAGCTGCAGGGAGGGTAATTTTATGGCGGCAGGATGCGCCCGGCTTTCTCCAGCGTTTGTCTGACCGCTTCGATCAGTTCCTGCCTTTTGAAAGGTTTGTAGAGGATATTGTCCGTCTCCAGTTCGGCATCCGACATGCCGCTACTGACAACCAGTAGGGGTAGCATAGGGTCTTCCGTACGGATATAGCTGGCGATAGGTGCTGAGCCGCCGCGCGGCATGACGTTATCGGTCACGACAATGTCAAAGCGTTGAGACTGTAATTTTCTCAAGGCATCATTGCCGTTACCGCTTTCCGTAACGTCAAATCCGGCGGCGGTCAGGGTCTTTTTCATGATCTCGCGGATCATATTATCATCATCAACAATAAGAACTTTCAAAATCAGGAGCCTTGTTTTAAATGAATATACATACCAAAGATATACAACCTTAAATATAGTATATAATATACTTTTCTACTTTATTAATGAGACACTTGCAAGTAGTAAAAAAATATTTTTTCTGCATACGATTTTTTACTTTCCTTGCGTAAAAAAATGATATAATGAAACTGTATACGCACGTGCCGATGGCCCATTGCAGGTTATGCTACGACGTACCTTTGGTAACCGGGGTTGATCCCCCTCTTATTTGAAAGGGTCTCGTTGATGACCGAACTTGCTGTTGGCGGGGAGCGTGCTCCTCCGAACCCGGAAATTGTCAATGGCCGACGTTGCTGCAAAGCGGACGTCGGCGGTAAACAAAATCTTCGCGTTTTTGTCACGCCGGTCCGTATTTTGCGGAGCGGTCTTTTTTATGCCTGCAAGACGGCATAGGGGGAGAGCGGCATGGCAAAGGCAATGGACGACATCCGGCAGACCTCACCTCTCTTGAATGCCCGCCCCGCTGCGCGCGTATCTGTTCCGCGGGTGGATGCGCAAATTAAGGCGCTGGCACCGCAACAGCCGCTTTATGTTTTTGATGCGGCACGGCTGGCGCAAAGTTATCGCCGTTTTGCTGCCAGTTTTGGCGGTGAGATCGCCTATGCCGTGAAATGTAACCCGCATCCTGCTGTGCTGGAGGTGCTGGCTGCAGAGGGGATTGCCGCCTTTGATGTTGCCTCTCTTGCCGAAATCCGCGCTGCCCGTGCTGCTGCGCCGCAAGCCAAGCTGTTCTTCATGCATCCTGTGAAAGCGCCTGAGGATATTGCCGCCGCCTATCATGATTACGGTGTGCGCGCCTTTGTGCTGGATCATGTGGATGAGCTGTATAAAATTCTGCGTGCGACGGAGCTCGCGCAGGATCTGGAACTTTTTGTACGTTTGGGTCTGCCGAAAAACGGCAAGGCGGCTCTTGATTTCTCGTCAAAATTCGGCGCTTTGCCGGAAGAGGCTGCGGCGCTGCTGCAGGCCTGCCGTCCGGTCTGCCGCAAATTGGGGCTGGCCTTTCATGTCGGGACGCAAAATACCGATACCGGCGCCTATGCGCGCGCGGTTGCTGTTGCGGCAGGGGTAATTGCCACGGCGGATGTTTCTGTTGATATTCTTGATCTGGGCGGTGGTTTTCCTGCGCGTTATCTGGAGCGCACACCGTCTTTGCCCGCGATTTTTCATGAAATCCGTTCCGCACTGCTGCTGCACAATCTGCAGCATATGCAGCTGATGGCGGAGCCGGGGCGGGCGCTGGTCGCCGATTGCATGAGTCTGATCGTGCGCGTGGAACAACGGCGCGGCGATCTTCTTTATATCAATGACGGAGTCTATGGCGGCTTGTTCGATGCCGGCCCGTCTTTGCGCTGGCGTTATCCCGTGCGCCGCATTGCCCGCGATGGCGGGCAGACGGAGTCGGGTGTGACGACAGCATTCCGTTTCGCAGGGCCGACCTGCGATTCCATCGACATGATGGAGGGTCCTTTCATACTGCCTGACGAGATCAAAGCAGGTGACTGGATCGAAATCAAACAGGCAGGTGCTTATTCACAGTGCCTGCGGACGGATTTCAACGGGTTTGGAGCAGCCGGTTTTCTGGTGCTCAATATGCCCGGCGCAAGACCCGTCAAACCGATAAAACAACGAAAACAAAACAAGTAACGATAAAACCAAGGAGGAAAGACCAATGGCACAAATTGCAAACACGAATGAAGACCTGATGCATCCTGAAAAACAGGCGCTGCTCAGCAAGGAAGTTCAACATATCGACATCAAAAGCTTTGATGCGCGTCCGATTGTAGACCAGATGCGTCACATGTCCTTTACCTCGCGTGATCTGGCGCGGGCAACGGATATCTATAACGCGATGCTGGCTGATCCGGATTGTATGGTTATTCTGACACTGGCCGGTTCGACATCTGCGGGCGGCTGCATGGATCTGTATGCGGATCTGGTGAAGCACAATATGGTTGATGCCATTGTTTCCACCGGTGCGTCGATTGTGGATATGGACTTTTTCGAAGGTATGGGCTTTAAACATTATCAGGCATCCGCCAGCGTCGATGACCGCGTTTTGCGCGACATGTATATCGACCGTATCTACGACACCTATATTGACGAGGAAGACCTGCAAGCTTGCGACCATACCATTCAGGCAATTGCTGACGGTCTGGAGCCGAAAGCTTATTCCAGTCGCGCGTTTATTGCCGAAATGGGACGTTACCTGACCGAGCACGGCAAAAAAGAAAATTCACTGGTGAAGCTGGCTTTTGAAAAAGGCGTGCCGATCTTTTGTCCGGCCTTTACCGATTCCAGTGCCGGTTTCGGCCTTGTAAAACATCAGGTCAATAACCCGGGCAATCATATGGTTCTCGACTCGATTGCCGATTTCCGCGAACTGACCGAACTGAAAATCAAAACCGGAACATCCGGTCTGTTGATGATCGGTGGCGGTGTGCCGAAAAACTTCGCACAGGACACGGTTGTCTGCGCCGAGATTCTTGGCCATGAGGTGCCGATGCATAAATATGCCATCCAGATTACGGTGGCGGATGTGCGTGACGGTGCTTGCAGTTCCTCCACATTGAAGGAAGCCTGCTCATGGGGTAAGGTCGATATCGCGCTGGAACAAATGGTGTTTGCGGAGGCAACCTCGGTATTGCCGCTGCTGGCCAGCGACGCTTATCACCGCGGTCATTGGAAAAACCGTCAGGCAAGGAGACTGGCTGATGTCTTTAAAGGTTAAAACGCAAGAAAACCCTGCGGCGGATTTTGATTTTCTGCCGCAGGAGGACGGCTTCCTCGGTCTGGAGGGCGCAGAAGCGCCCGACCCGGCTGCGGCGGCTGCATGGATATTGCCTTTTGGTCTTGAACGTACCGTCAGCTATGGCGGCGGTGCGGGAGAGGGGCCGCAAGCCATCATTGAGGCTTCACATCAGGTCGAGTTGTTTGACGAATGGTGGTGGTCCGAGCCGGTGCATGATTACGGTGTGGCGACGATTGCGCCTACGGATCTGTCCGTGTATCAGGATATGCCGATGGCGCTTGCCGCGCTGGAGGCGCAGGTCGGTGCGATGATGGATGCCGGAAAATTCCCGCTGATTCTGGGTGGGGAACACGGCATTAGCCCCGGTGCCGTGAAAGCGGTTGCCGATCGTCATCCCGAAGGTCTGACCATTCTGCATTTCGATGCCCACGCCGATCTGCGTGACGGATATGACGGAGAGCATTATTCACATGCTGCCGCTTTACGGCGTTGTCTCGATTTTCCGCAGGTGCGGCTGGTGTCTGTCGGCATCCGCAATATTTCCGACGGGGAAATCCCGTTCTGTGCGACGGAATGGCAGAATGACCGCGTCAAAATCTTCTGGTCCTGCATGCGCCGCGCAGGCTGGACGGCGGAAGATGTTGCCAAAGCCGTCGGAACAGGGCCTGTTTATATCAGCTTTGATGTCGATGCGTTTGACGCAGCGCTGATGCCCGCAACCGGCACGCCTGAACCGGGCGGGCTGGATTGGGATGATGTCATGCAGGTTCTGCTGGCTGTCCGCAAAAACAATCCACAATTTGTCGGGGCGGATGTGGTTGAACTGGCACCGATCGACGGCTTGCACGGCTGCGACTTTACGGTGGCCAAGCTGTGTTACCGTATTTTGTCCTTGTGCTGTGGGCCAATGCCTGCGCCGCCGGACTGGACGGGTATTCGTCTGTAATACGGCAGATATGTATTCTATCAAGATGGCGGGGCTTTGCAGTTCCGCCATTTGTGATTTTGTCTTATCACTGATGTGCGGATTTCTTGACAAGCGGCGCACATCGGCGCAATCTATGCCCACTCATATCCATAAGTAAAAATAACAGTGTAAAAAAGGATAGCTGGCCGATAAAATGCGTACGATTTTTATCACATACGGTCTTTGCCTGATCGGGCTGTCTTTCTTTATGTTTTTTCCGATAATGGTGGCAGGTATACTGGTCGGACGGCTGGAAATCATGGCGGTGCCGGTGCTGTTTTCCAGCAGCTTTTGGTGCGACGTTTAAAAGGAAAAGGCGGTGTTCCGCATTATCGCAATAAAAAAACTGTTTTTATGCAATTTTCTGCTTGACGTTCCGTAAAAACGTGATATATTCCGCGCAAGTCTCGTAAGGATAGACTGGCTGTAGGCCGTAATGTTAAGGCCTAGACGCAGTCTGCGCATCACCGCAGACAAAGAAACACAGAAGAGGCGACCGAACAGAGATGGTCGCCAGAGAGCACAGATAAGTTGTTGCTCTTTTTTCTGTTGCATTCGCAGCCGCGTCAGGCTATCTGTCTCAGGACTATAATGTTACTAAGGTTAAAATTGAAAAGGAAAGGCGCAAAATGCCCACGATTAACCAGCTTGTACGTAAAGGGCGTAAGCCAGTCGTCAAGAAGACGAAAACGCCGGATCTGAAAGCCAACCCGCAAAAGCGTGGTGTATGTGTCCGCGTTTACACGACAACCCCGAAAAAGCCGAACTCGGCTTTGCGGAAAGTCGCTCGTGTGCGCCTGACCAACAAACGCGAAGTGACCACTTACATTCCGGGTATCGGTCACAACCTGCAAGAACACTCCGTTGTGCTGGTGCGCGGCGGTCGTCGTAAAGATCTTCCCGGTGTCCGCTACACGGTTATCCGTGGTGCGCTGGATACGCAGGGTGTTGATAAACGTAAACAGGCACGTTCACGCTACGGCGCGAAACGTCCGAAGTAATTTAAGAGTTTTGGATAAGAAGGAATAAAGAGTTATGTCCCGACGTCGTAGAGCAGAAAAACGAGCAGTCCTCCCCGATCCGAAATATTTGGATACGGTTGTGGCAAAATTCATCAACGGCCTTATGAAGGACGGAAGACGTTCTAAGGCCGAGCGCATTTTTTACGGCGCAATGGAGCAATTGCAGAGCCGCGTAAAAGTTGAGCCGCTGGAACTGTTCCATGATGCTCTGAACAATGTGAAGCCGTCGCTTCAGGTTCGCTCTCGCCGCGTTGGTGGTGCGACTTATCAGGTTCCGACCGAAGTCCGCCCCGAAAAGCAGCAGGCAATGGCGATCCGCTGGATTATCGATGCGGCACGCGGACGTTCCGAGACCACAATGATTGATCGTCTGGCACGTGAGCTGGAAGATGCATCAAACGACCGCGGTACGGCGGTGAAAAAGCGTGAAGACACGCATAAAATGGCGGAAGCGAACAAAGCGTTCGCACATTACCGCTGGTAAGCGAAATAGGGAGAGTGAAGAACAATGTCTGGTACCAATACGCCACTTGAGAAATACCGCAACATCGGCATTATGGCTCATATCGACGCCGGTAAAACGACGACGACCGAGCGCGTGCTGTACTACACCGGTAAGTCCTACAAAATCGGTGAAGTGCATGACGGCGCCGCCACAATGGACTGGATGGAGCAGGAGCAGGAGCGTGGTATCACGATTACCTCCGCTGCAACGACATGTTTCTGGAAAGACTACCGCATTAACATCATCGACACCCCTGGCCACGTTGACTTCACGATTGAAGTTGAGCGCAGCCTGCGTGTTCTGGATGGTGCAGTTGCCGTATTTGACTCGGTTGCAGGTGTTGAGCCGCAATCGGAAACGGTTTGGCGTCAGGCTGATAAGTACCGCGTTCCCCGTATGTGCTTTGTGAATAAAATGGATCGTATCGGTGCCGATTTCTATCGCTGCGTTGACATGATTGTTAACCGCCTCGGTGCAACACCTTTGGTTCTGCAGCTGCCAATCGGCGCTGAATCGGATTTCGTGGGCGTTATTGATCTCATCAGCATGAAAGCGATTGTCTGGAAAGAGGAAACGCTGGGTGCGGAATTTGAAGAGCGCGATATCCCGGCAGACCTGCAAGACAAAGCGGCTGAATACCGTGTGCAGCTGGTGGAAACCGCTGTTGAGTTCGATGATGCGGCAATGGAAGCCTATCTTGAAGGTAACGAGCCCGATGTTGCAACACTGAAAAAATGCATCCGCAAAGGAACCATTAAAGGCAAATTTGTTCCGGTTCTTTGTGGAACAGCCTTTAAAAACAAAGGTGTACAGCCGCTTCTTGATGCTGTTGTCGATTTCATGCCGTCACCGCTGGATGTCGGTGATGTTCATGGCAAGAAAGTAGATTCGGATGAGGGGGACACACGTCCGCCTTCAGATGATGCGCCGTTCTCGGCTCTGGCGTTCAAAATCATGAACGACCCCTTTGTCGGTAGCCTGACTTTCGCGCGTATCTATTCCGGTACGTTGGAAGCTGGTAGCTATGTACAAAACTCGGTGAAAGATAAAAAAGAGCGTATCGGCCGTATGCTGCTTATGCACTCAAACAACCGTGAAGATATCAAAACGGCAACAGCCGGTGATATCGTCGCGCTGGTTGGTCTGAAAGATACGACAACGGGTGATACGCTGTGCGATCCGTCCAAGCCGATCGTTCTGGAGCGTATGGAATTCCCGGATCCGGTTATTGAGATTGCGGTTGAGCCGAAATCAAAAGCCGATCAGGAGAAAATGTCTACGGCTCTGCAACGTCTGGCAGCGGAAGATCCGTCTTTCCGTATCAGCGTTGATCACGAAACGGGTCAAACGGTTATTAAAGGGATGGGTGAGCTTCACCTCGACATTATCGTTGACCGTATGAAACGTGAATTTAAAGTTGAAGCAAATATCGGTGCGCCGCAGGTTGCTTACCGTGAAACGATCACGAAACCGTTCCAGATTGACTACACCCACAAGAAACAAAGTGGTGGTGCCGGTCAGTTTGCGCGCGTTATCATTGATTTCGCACCGCAAGAGCCCGGAGCGGGTTATGAGTTTGAAAGCAAGATCGTTGGTGGTTCCGTTCCCCGTGAATACATTCCGGGTGTGGAAAAAGGCCTGCTGTCAGCACAGGAAACAGGTGTTCTGGCTGGCTTCCCGATGATTGACTTTAAAGCAACGCTGGTTGATGGTGCCTATCACGATGTGGATTCATCCGTGTTGGCATTTGAAATCGCTGCCCGCGCGGCTTTCCGCGAAGGTATTGCACAATCAGGTCCGGTTCTGCTGGAGCCGGTCATGAAAGTCGAAGTTGTGACACCCGAAGACTATATGGGTGACATTATTGGCGACCTGAACAGCCGCCGTGGCCAGATTTCGGAAATGACCGATCGGGCCAATGCAAAAGTGGTGTCTGCGATGGTACCGCTTGCCAATATGTTCGGATACATCAACACGCTGCGTTCTATGAGCCAAGGCCGTGCGCAGTACACGATGCATTTCGATCATTATGAACAAGTGCCGAAGGCCGTTGCCGATGAGGTAAAGGCTAAGCTGGCATAAAGTGTTATTTGCTCTCGTAACGTAACAGGAAAAGGAAGAGGAACTAGAGGAAATGTCTAAGGAAAAATTTGAAAGAAATAAACCGCACGTCAATATTGGTACCATTGGTCACGTTGACCACGGTAAAACGACGCTGACGGCAGCTATTACAAAAGTTCTGTCCGAAACGGGCGGCGCAAAAGCAACGAACTATGCTGATATCGATAAAGCTCCGGAAGAGCGTGAGCGCGGTATCACGATTTCGACGGCACATGTTGAATACGAAACAGCCAACCGTCACTATGCACACGTTGACTGCCCCGGCCACGCTGACTACGTGAAAAACATGATCACGGGTGCGGCACAGATGGATGGTGGTATCCTTGTTGTATCCGCTGCTGACGGCCCGATGCCGCAAACGCGCGAGCACATCCTGCTTGCACGTCAGGTTGGTGTTCCGGCTCTGGTTATTTACATGAACAAATGTGACCAGGTTGATGATGCCGAGCTGCTGGATCTGGTTGAAATGGAAATTCGCGAACTGTTGAACGAATACCAGTTCCCGGGCGACGATATTCCGATCATCCGCGGTTCTGCTCTGGCTGTTATCGAAGACAGCAACGAAGAGCTGGGCAAAAAATCCGTTCTGGCGCTGATGGAAGCTGTTGACAGCTACATCCCGACACCGGATCGTCCGATTGACATGCCGTTCCTGATGCCGATCGAGGATGTATTCTCGATTTCCGGTCGCGGAACCGTTGTTACGGGCCGTATCGAGCAAGGTGTTGTGAATGTCGGTGACGAAGTTGCCATCGTTGGCCTGCGTCCGACCACGACAACCACCGTTACGGGTGTTGAAATGTTCCGCAAACTTCTGGATCGCGGAGAGGCCGGTGACAACATCGGTGCACTGCTCCGTGGTACGAAACGTGAAGATGTTGAGCGCGGTCAGGTTCTGGCCAAGCCCGGCTCCATCACGCCGCACACGAAGTTTAAAGCTGAAGCTTACGTCCTGACGAAGGATGAAGGTGGACGCCACACGCCATTCTTCACGAACTACCGTCCGCAGTTCTACTTCCGGACGACAGACGTGACAGGTATCGTACACCTGCCGGAAGGCGTGGAAATGGTAATGCCTGGTGATAACATTGAAATGGACATCGAGCTCATTGCGCCTATCGCAATGAACGAAGGCCTGCGCTTCGCTATCCGCGAAGGCGGTCGTACGGTCGGTGCCGGTGTTGTTGCCAAGATCGTTGAGTAACTAAGAGATACGCCCGCCGGACGGGTTCCGGCGGGCATTTCTCGAGAAAAGATAAAGAAACGGGATAGAAAGATAATGGAAACGCAAAATATCCGTGTGGTTTTGAAAGCTTACGATCATCGTGTCCTCGATCAGTCGGCACATGAGATCGTGCATACCGCGAAAAGAACCGGTGCTTCAGTGCGAGGCCCTGTGCCGTTGCCGACACGGATCGAGAAATTTACGGTTTTGCGTAGCCCGCATATTGATAAAAAGTCACGCGAGCAGTTTGAAATGCGTACGCATAAAAGACTTTTGGATATTGTTGATCCGACGCCGCAAACCATTGATGCGCTGATGAAGCTGGATCTGGCTGCCGGTGTGGATGTAGAAATCAAGTTGCAGGAGCGCGCAGCAGCCTAAGGCTGACCGCTCTTTGAAAAAGAGAAAAAAGTTAAAAGCAAGGATTAAAAAAGATGCGTACAGGATTGATTGCACAGAAAATCGGCATGACGCGTATATTTGACGACGAAGGCCGCCACGTACCGGTTACGGTGCTGAAGGTTGACGGTTGTCAGGTTGTCTCCGTCAAGACGGAAGAGAAAGACGGTTACGTCGCTCTGCAGCTCGGTGCTGGTAAAAAGCGTTTGAAAAACGTTACCAAGCCGGTGCGTGGACACTATGCCAAGGCAAAGGTCGAGCCGAAAGCGAAACTGGTTGAGTTCCGCGTCAGCAATGACGGTCTTGTGGATGTCGGTGCAGAACTGTCTGCCGCGCATTTTGTTCCGGGACAATATGTCGATGTATCAGGCGTGACGATCGGTAAAGGTTTTGCCGGTGCTATGAAACGCTGGAACTTCGGTGGTCTGCGTGCAACGCACGGTGTTTCCGTTTCACACCGTTCGCATGGTTCGACAGGTCAGTGTCAGGATCCGGGCCGTGTCTTTAAAGGCAAAAAAATGGCCGGTCACATGGGTGCGCGTAATCGCACGGCACAAAACCTGAAAGTGATCGCTGTTGATGAAGAGCAAGGTCTGATTTTTGTAACGGGCGCAGTTCCGGGCAGCAAACAAGGCTGGGTGACAATTCAGGATGCCGTGAAAAAGGCTCTGCCTGAAGATGTGCCGTTCCCCGCAGCACTGCGTACGGGCGAGAAAAAAGCCGCAGATAAGCCGAAAGAAGACGTATCTGCACAGGCTGATGAAGTTGAAACCTCTGTAGAGGCTGCTGTTGAAGCAGCTCCGCAAGAGCCGGTGAAAGAAGAAGAGGCGAAAGCCGAAGCAACGGAACAGGCTTCTGAAGAGAAAACGGAAGAAGAGAAGAAATAGGACCAAGGTCTTAGCTAAGGAAAGGAAAAAGCGATGAAAGTCGCCGTGAAAAATCTGGAAAATAAAAAAGTAGGAGACCTGACGCTGAGCGATGCGGTCTTCGGCTTAGAGGTACGCCCGGACATCCTGCACCGCATGGTGAACTGGCAGCTGGCAAAACGCCGCGCAGGTACGCATAAGGTGAAAACCATTAGCGAGATCAGCGGTACCGGTAAAAAGCCGTTCCGTCAAAAAGGTACGGGTAACGCACGTCTTGGCTCGCTGCGCGGTACGCAGCAGCGTGGCGGTCAAACCGTTCACGGTCCGGTCGTTCGCAGCCATGCACATGATTTGCCGAAAAAATTCCGCAAGCTGGGCCTGCGTATGGCTCTGGCATCAAAATATGCGGCAGGCAAGCTGGTCGTTCTGGATGATCTGGCATCGAAATCGCACAAAACCAAAGAAATGGCCGCAAATCTGAAAAAGATGGAAATTTCTTCGGCATTGATCATCGGCGGCGAGGAAATTGATGTGAATTTCTTCCGCGCTGTTCGCAACATTCCGAATATTGATGTTCTGCCGCAGCAGGGTGCCAATGTTTACGACATCCTGCGCCGCGATACGCTGGTGCTGACGAAAGATGCCGTCGCTAAACTTGAGGAGCGTTTGAAATGAGTAAGAAAGCAGCAAAAACACAAGTGACGCCGCGCATGTACGACATTCTGCTGGCGCCGGTCATTACCGAGAAAGCAACCATGGGCTCCGAGCACGGACAGGTTACTTTTAAAGTTGCGCTTGATGCGACCAAACCGGAAATCAAAGATGCTGTTGAAGCAATTTTCGGTGTTGAAGTCAAAGCCGTTAACACATTGCGCCTGAAAGGGAAAACCAAGCGCTTCCGTGGCTATAAAGGCCGCCGCAGCGATATTAAAAAGGCAATCGTAACACTGGCCGAAGGACAAACGGTCGATGTGACGGCAGGAGTTTAAGAACGCAGGATTTAGACAAGAGTTTCTTGCAGGAAGATAAAAGGGTTTAGAACAATGGGATTGAAGACATATAAGCCGAGAACGCCAGCTATGCGCCAGTTGATTACGGTCGACCGCAGCGAACTTTGGAAGGGGAAACCCGTCAAAGGTCTGACGGTTGGTCTGACGAAATCAGGCGGACGCAACAATCACGGCCAGATTACGACACGTCATATCGGTGGCGGTCACAAGCGGAAATACCGCCTGATTGACTTCAAACGCCGTAAATTCGACGTTGAAGCAACGGTTGAACGGATTGAATACGATCCGAACCGCACGGCTTTTATCGCATTGATCAAATATGATGACGGCGAGCTGTCCTATATTCTGGCACCGCAGCGTCTGGCAGCCGGTGACCGTATCATCGCCTCTGAAAAAGCCGATGTGAAGCCGGGTAACGCAATGCCGCTGAAAAGCATTCCGGTTGGTACGATTATCCACAATGTCGAGCTGAAGCCCGGCAAAGGCGGTCAGATCGCACGTTCCGCAGGTAGCTACGTACAGCTGGTCGGTCGTGACAGCGGTTACGCCCAGATCAAACTGTCCTCCGGCGAACTCCGGGTTGTGCGCGGTGAGTGCATGGCGACAATTGGCGCTGTTTCGAATACAGATCACTCCAATATCAGCTTGGGTAAAGCCGGTCGCAAACGCTGGATGGGACGTCGTCCGACAGTCCGCGGTGTTGTGATGAACCCGGTCGATCACCCGCATGGTGGTGGTGAAGGTAAAACATCAGGTGGTCGCCATCCGGTGACGCCGTGGGGTAAACCGACAAAAGGTGCGCGGACGCGCAGCAACAAAGCAACCGATAAATACATTCTGCGCCGCCGCCACGCGAAGCGCGGACGCAAGTAGGATTAGGAAAGGAAGAGAACATGGCTCGTTCAGTTTGGAAAGGCCCGTTTGTTGAAGGTTATGTGCTGAAAAAAGCGCAGGCTGTTCGCGAAGCAGGCCGTAATGAAGTGATCAAAATCTGGTCACGCCGTTCATTGATCATGCCGCAATTCGTCGGCCTGACCTTCGGTGTCTATAACGGCCAGAAATTCATTCCGGTCCTGGTGACGGAAGAAATGATCGGGCATAAGTTTGGTGAGTTCGCGCCGACCCGCACCTATTACGGTCACGGCGCTGACAAGAAAGCGAAAAGGAAGTAAGAACGATGGGGAAACCGGCAAATAAAAAGCGTATTGCGGAGAATGAGGCAGTAGCTCGCGCTACCCAGATCCGCTCCAGTGCGCAAAAATTGAATTTGATTGCTGAACTGATCCGCGGTAAAGACGCGGGACGCGCCCTGCTGGATCTGGAATTCAGCAAACGCCGCGTCGCACAGCAAGTGAAGGTGCTTCTTGAATCCGCCATCGCAAATGCGGAAAACAACCATGGTCTTGATGTTGACAGACTGTATGTGAAAGAAGCGACTGTCGGACGTGCTCTTGTGATGAAACGTTTCCGTGCCCGTGCACGTGGACGCGCAGGCCGCATCCAAAAGCCGTTTAGCAATATGCGTATTGTCGTCAGTGAAAAAAGTGACGTGAAGGAGAGTGAATAATGGGTCAGAAGGTTAACCCGATTGGATTGAGACTAGGCATCAACCGCTCATGGGACAGCCGTTGGTATGCGGATAAAGATTACGCTGAAAAGCTGATTGACGATATCAAACTGCGCGAATACCTGATGGGTGAGCTGAAATCTGCCGGTATCTCCCGCGTTCTGGTTGAGCGTGCGGCATCGAACACGAAGGTCACGCTGTTTACGGCGCGTCCGGGTGTGATCATCGGTAAAAAAGGCGCGGATATTGAAAAACTGCGTCGCCAGATTGCAGACCGCATTGGCGGGGAAGTTTCCCTGAACATTGTTGAGGTTCGTAAGCCGGAAATTGATGCCAAACTGGTTGCCGAAGGCATTGCCCAGCAGTTGGAGCGTCGTGTTTCCTTCCGCCGCGCCATGAAACGCGGTGTACAATCCGCTCTGCGCATGGGTGCAGAAGGTATTCGTGTCAATTGCGGCGGCCGTCTTGGCGGTGCCGAGATCGCACGGACGGAATGGTATCGCGAAGGCCGCGTGCCGCTTCATACGTTGCGTGCCGATATCGATTACGGTACGGCAGAAGCACTGACGACCTACGGTATCATCGGTATCAAGGTCTGGATTTACAAAGGCGACATTCTGGAACATGATCCGATGGCGCATGAGAAAAGACTGAGCGACGGACAGCCGCAAAGATCTTAAAGAAAAACACCTTGTGTTACGGAAAATGATTGACGAAACACAGATAACATATTAAAAGAGAGAGCAAAACGATGTTGAGTCCGAAGAAGACAAAGTACCGCAAAGCGCATAAAGGCCGCATTCATGGCAATGCACAGGCGGGCACGACATTGAACTTTGGCGCCTATGGCTTGAAAGCATTGTCGCCGGAACGTGTGACTGCACGCCAGATTGAGGCTGCACGCCGTACGATTATGCGTCACATCAAACGTCAGGGACGTTTGTGGATCCGCATTTTCCCGGATGTGCCGGTTTCGAAAAAGCCGCTTGAAGTACGTCAGGGTAAAGGTAAAGGCTCTGTCGAATTTTGGGCTTGCCGCGTTAAACCGGGCCGTGTGATGTTTGAGCTGGACGGTGTGCCGCGCGCGCTTGCGGAATCCGCATTTGCGCTTGCCTCATCGAAACTGCCGGTTAAAACGCGCTTTATTGCCCGTATCGGTGAATGATAACAACGAATAAACAGGTTATAAGAAGATGGATATCGCTGACGTAAGATTGAAAACCGATGACGAGCTGAAAAAGCAGGTCACGGAATTGTATAAAGAGGAGATGAACCTCCGCTTCCAACAGGCTAACGGCCAGTTGAACAACACGGCACAGAAGCGCCTGCTGCGTCGCGACATCGCACGTATCCAGACGGTTCTGAGTGAACGCCGCCACGGTATCTCTTACGCTAATGACGATGCGAAGCCCGCAAAAGCAAAAGCGAAGAAAGCAGCGGCTCCGAAGAAGGAAGAAAAAGCAAAAGCGGCACCGAAAAAAGCTGCAAAAGCAAAAGATGAAAAGCCGGCAAAGAAAACAGCCGCCAAAAAGAAAGCCTGATAAGGCGAGATTAAGGAGTTTAGACGATGCCCAAACGCATTATGGAAGGAAAAGTGGTCAGCAACGCATGTGACAAAACTGTAACGGTTTTGGTCGAGCGCCGCGTTAAGGATCCGCTGTATCAAAAAGTTGTTCGTCGTTCCGCAAAATATGCAGCGCATGATCCGCAAAATGTTTGCCAACTGGGTGATAAAGTCGAGATTCAGGAATGCCCCCGCATTTCCAAGCGTAAATCTTGGATTGTGATTTCAGGCGGCACCGGCACACCTTCGGAAAAACGCGTTCGTCCGGGACAAGAAGCTGCTGGCGAAGAGGTTGATACGGGTAAAATTCAGCCGAAAAAAGCCAAAAAAGCTGCTGAAGAGACAGCTGCTGCTGACAAAACGGATGATAAGAAATAAGTGATACGGACAATACGTACAA
>SBHI01000148.1 GCA_006226225.1 Alphaproteobacteria bacterium | reverse complement strand
CGCCGCATTTTTCACCAGCGCGCAAAGAATATTCACACCCAGACTCATATTCGGCGCCCAGACGACCGGCACAGTTTCCGCCGTGTCGCGCAGCATGTCCAGATGCTCTTCCGTCAGACCCGTGGTGCCGACAACCAAACCCGTTTTTGTTGCCTTGGCAAACTGGCAGTGTTCCTCCACACAGTCAGGGGCGGTAAAATCAATCGCCACATCCGCGCCGGCGAAAACCGTCTGCATCCGGTCTGTTGCCAGTGCGCCCACGGCTTCACCGCCGGCAATGACGCCCAGATCCTTATCAATCTTGCTTTTATCCTTGCCGATATGCCCGCCTGACAAAAATCCCTTGTCTTTTTCCAGCACGGCGCGAATAACGGCCTGCCCCATGCGTCCTGTTGCTCCGAGTACGGCTATGCGCATTTTTTTCTCCTTTTTTAATGTTTTTAGTGTAGGCTGAAAAAGCGGTAGAAAAAAGGGTTTATCTATGAGTTTCACGGACAAAATTTGCGGAAAGCGCGGCGCATCACTCTTTGCGGCGGGGGTTTTATCCGTGCTGTCTTTTACCGCAACAGATGCCTATGCCCTGAACGCACCGCATATTCTTGCGCCGCATGAATCAAGCTATACGGTGCGCATGACCGACCGCAATTCCGCCAGCCCGCTTGTCAGCATCAATGGCGAAATGTCTTACCATCTGGATGATACCTGTGACGGCTGGACGGTCTCGCAAAGTTTTTCTTTGCATTATCTCTACAGCAACCAGCGCGGCTTTTCCGAAAAGAAGCATTTTACCAATTGGGAAGCCAAAGACGGGAGCGGTTTTCAATTCGCGTCCAAAAGCCTTGTAAATGGTGAGCTCAGCGATGAATTTCGCGGCAGTGCGACACAAATCAATGGCAATGGCAACGGGTATGCAGAATTTCAAGTTCCTGAAGGGCTGTCCTTTGATTTCGAGCAAAAAACGCTTTTTCCCAATCAATATATTCTGGAGCTGTTAAAACGCGCTGAAAAAGGCGAAAAATTTTACAACATGGTCTGGTTCGACGGTGCAGATGAAAGCGGCCTTGTCGAGGTGAACACTTTTATCGGTGACGAACTGACAAAAGAGGAAATGATCGCATTGCGTCTGAAACTGGCAAAAAATCCGGATATTGCCGCCGAAATGCTGACAGAACGCGCATGGCGCATGCGTCTGGCCTTTTTCCCACTTTCTCAAACTGAAGATACCGAGGGCGGTACACCATCCCACGAAATGGATGTGATTCTGCACGATAACGGTATCGTCAGTGAAGCTTCCGTACATTTCGGCAGTTTTACCATTCTTGAAACCTTGAAATCTTTAGGCCCCAAGAAAAAGAACGACTGCTGACATATTCCCGTTTAAAGAAATTATGAAATAAAAGGTAAAGATTTTATTAACCAATACCGTGTTATAAAGTGATGTGACAGGTGAAACACGGTCTTTTAAAGTCCTTCCTTTCTTTCAAAATGCAGGTGATATATGTCCAAAACCGTTCTGATTGTTGAAGATAACGAGCTGAATATGAAGCTTTTCGACGATCTGCTTTCCGCACACGGCTATAAGACCGTGAAAACACGGGATGGGCGTGATGCCGTTGATCTGGTGCGTGAACATATGCCTGATTTGATTGTGATGGATATCCAGCTACCGGAAATTTCCGGCATTGAAGTGACGCAAATGCTGAAGGCCGAAGATGCCTTGAAACATATTCCGGTGATTGCCGTTACGGCTTTTGCCATGAAAGGTGATGAAGAAAAAATACGCGCCGGAGGTTGTGAGGACTATATCGCCAAACCGATTTCAGTTCCGCAATTTATTCAGACGGTAAAAAAATATTTGGATTAAGGAAGAGTTTATCTTTATCCTTTAGGGTGAAGAGAGGGGACAGGAGAAAATAATTTCACGTTATTTTGATCCTGTATGTATAAAAAAATTAACGGCGATTGATGGAAAAAAATGTCCGCACGTATTCTGGTTGTTGACGATATCCTGCCAAACGTAAAACTGCTCGAAGCCAAGTTGAAGGCCGAGTATTACGATGTTCTGACCGCAACCAGCGGGCCGGAAGCATTGGAAATTGCCGAAAAGGAAAAACCCGATGTCGTGCTGCTGGATATTATGATGCCCGGCATGGACGGATTCGAGGTTTGCGAGCGTCTGAAAGCAAACCCTGCCACCGTCCATATTCCCGTCGTGATGGTCACCGCTTTGACCGATGCCACCGACCGCGTCCGCGGCTTGGAAGCCGGTGCAGATGACTTCTTGAGCAAACCCGTCAATGATACCGCGCTGATGGCGCGTGTACGTTCGCTTGTACGTCTGAAAATGATCGTCGATGAATGGCAGGTGCGTGAAAAAGCCGCCAACCAGCTTGGCGCAATGGACGACGATAAGACCATTATGGCCGAGTCGGTCGAAAATGCCCATATTCTGGTGGTGGAAGACAACCAGATGGAAAACAGCAAAATGGTGGAAACCATGGAACGCGACAACGCGAAAGTCGTCGCCGTCAAACAGGGCGAAGATGCCATGGCCGAAGCCCAGTTCAAGGATTTTGACCTGATTGTCGTCAGCCTGAACATGGTGAATGAAGATGGGCTGCGCCTTTGCTCCTTCTTCCGTTCGAATGAACGCAGCCGCGCCGTGCCGATTTTGATGGTCGGTGAAGAACAAGATATGCCGCGTATCGCCCGCGGACTGGAAATCGGCGCGCATGACTATATTCTGCGCCCACTGGACAGGAACGAGTTTATCGCCCGCGTCCGCACACAGATTCGCCGCAAACGTTATCAGGACCGGCTGAAAACAAATTACGAGCTGAGCCTTTCCATGGCGCTGACGGATGAGCTGACCGGGCTTTACAACCGCCGCTATCTGATGGTTCACCTTGAGAAAATTCTGGCAAAACATGAAATCGATAAAAAGCCTGTTGGTATCCTGATGTTGGATATTGACCACTTCAAACCCTTTAATGATACCTATGGTCACGATATCGGGGACTTTGTCCTGAAAACTTTTTCCGAACGCATTAATAAAGGTCTGCGTAGCCTTGATATGGTCGCACGGATGGGTGGTGAGGAATTCGTCGCCATTCTGCCTGATGCCACACAAGAAGTTGCCATCATGGTTGCCGAACGTCTGCGCCGCATGATCGGCGATAAGGTTTTCGAATGCGATCAAGTTGAAGGAGGCGAGTTGAATGTCAGCGTCAGTATTGGCGGCTTTG
>SBHI01000088.1 GCA_006226225.1 Alphaproteobacteria bacterium | reverse complement strand
GACAACTGCTTTTTTGACTTCCATCTTAAAAACCCCTTTAAATTCAAAATTCCTTAGAAAATAACCGATATCCGGCGCCTTTTTCAAAGCGCCGGGACATCTTCAAGCTTAGCCGCGTTTAAACGGGTTCCATGAACGCTTGCGCGCCACAGGTTTTTCCGCAGGCTTTTCCATTGTTTTTGCAGGTGCCGGTTTCGGCTTTTTGTTATCATTGGACGGATGCTCAAGAATGGTCGCAATCCCTTGGCCACCACCGATACACATCGTCGCCAGCGCGTAACGTCCACCGTCACGCTTCAGAATTTGTGCTGCTTTACCGGTGATACGCGCGCCGGAAGCTCCCAGCGGGTGACCCATTGCAATCGCGCCGCCATCCTTATTGACTTTATCCATATCAACACCCAGCTCTTTCAGGCAGGCAAGACCCTGCGCCGCAAAGGCCTCGTTGATTTCAACAACATCAATATCGCTGATATCCAGATTGGCGCGTTTCAGCGCTTTTTTCGTGGCCTCAACCGGTCCCATCCCCATGGTTTCCGGATCGCAACCCGAAACAGCGGTGGATTTGACTTTCGCCAGAATCGGCAGACCGTGTTTTTTGGCAAATTCTTCGGTCGTCACCAGAACGGCGGAAGCGCCATCCGTCAGCGGTGAAGAGGTACCGGCTGTCACCGTGCCGCCATCCGCTTCTTTTTTGAAGGCGGTTTTCAGCTTGGATAGGCCTTCTTTGCTTGTACCGGGGCGGATGCAACCGTCATGACTGACTTTGCTGCCGTCTTTTTTGGTAATTTCAACGATTTCATCGCGGAACAATCCGGCGATGTCGGCTTTGTTGGCTTTATCATGTGAAGACACAGCCAGATCTTCCTGTTCGTCGCGGGCAACATGATATTTGTCGGCAACGATTTCAGCCGTTTCACCCA
This sequence comes from Alphaproteobacteria bacterium, assembly GCA_006226225.1. Lineage (GTDB taxonomy): Bacteria > Pseudomonadota > Alphaproteobacteria > Micavibrionales > CSBR16-224 > CSBR16-224. The sequence continues at coordinate 2,324 of SBHI01000088.1, read as the reverse complement.
TACCCATGTAAACGCCGGGGCGTTGTTCGTAGATATCGGGATTCGGTGCGGGGTTGAAACCGCCCATCGGCACACGCGACATTGACTCAACGCCTGCCGCAATCACAGCATCGGCAGAGCCCAGCGCAATCATGCCAGCAGCATCATGGATGGCCTGCATCGAGGAACCGCAGAAACGGTTGACCGTTACACCCGCCGTTTCTTTCGGCAAATCGGTCAGGAAGTTAATATTACGGCCAACGTTTAGACCCTGCTCCGCTTCGGGGAAGGCCGTGCCGAGTTTCACATCTTCAATCAGATTCGGATCAACACCGGTTTTTTTCAACAAGCCGTTAATGGTTTGCGCCACCAGATCATCCGGACGCACATCTTTCAGCTCGCCTTTATGTGCGGGCGTGAAGGGGGAACGAACGTAACCTGCAATAACAACGGTTCTTTCTTTCGAAGCCGGTGCGGATTTTTTCGATGCGGGGGTCGAAGCCGCAGATTTTTTCGTCGCTTTCTTCTTTTCAGCCATGGTGCGTCTACCTTTCTTAATCCTGTAAAGAGCAATAAAACGGGTTTGTAACCTGTTCACAATATCCCGCAGTCGTTTCGGCCGCCTGCGAGTAACCATATAAATTTGATATATCCTGTTGCTTTTAAGAGCCCTAAATTAGTAGCACAGGCGGGATAGGGCTGTAAAGACAAATATCAGGCACATTTCCCCCTTATAAATCATGTGGTTAACACATAAAATCGCCGCTATTTTTTCATAAAAACACAGTCAAAATGGAAACAGAATATGTCGTATTTCGAGTCGATTCCGCAATAATCTTGACACATTTACCGTATTTCCTTTACGCTGATTCCGCCACACCGCAAAGGATAAATGATGATGCCGCCCAAAGCGCCGCAAAACCCCGGTAAAAAAGCACCGCGCAAAGCCCTGCGCAAGGCGGCGCTATCCGCCGTTTTCGCGGCGGTCGCCCTAACACCGTCCATTGCCAATGCGCAAGGCTATCACCCGTCCGAATCCGAGATTAACCGCGACATGCACAGCGCGGCCGTCAGCTATCAATACAGCTACCGCAATCCTTCGGAATGGGATTTACGCCGTCTTGACAGCTGCACACATGTCACAGCAGAACCACAGATTGACACGAAAGTGACCGTAAGCGACACGGTTTACGATCACAAAAGCCTGACTGTGGCCGATCTGGATCAACTACATCTCAACCCTCTACCCGGAATTTCGCAGACGCTTGGGGCGACCAGCGGCAATTACAGTTACAGTGTTACCGTTAGCGGCACGACCTATCACGTCAATGGCGAGGAATGTGTCCATCTGAAAGAAGTCGATATTGATGTCACCTTCTCGCAAAAAATTCAGACGGCTTTAGAGCTCTTAAACTACAGCTGCCACCTCGACAGCGTGATTGAACATGAGGAGCTGCACGCCCTGTTCAATAAAGCCGCTGTGGAAAATTACGGCGCGGTTATTGAAGACCTGATCAAAGATCATGTCGAAAAAATCGATGGGCGCGTTGTGCCACGGGGGAAAACTTCTTCAGATGTTCTGCGAGATATGCAGCTGCTGTTCAGCAGCACGGTGCGCGACACGCTGGAAGCAGCAACGGAAAAAGCCAATACCAAACACCGCCGTATCGACACCTTTTCCAACTATATGAAAGAGCAAAAAGAGTCCGAACAAAAATGCGGCTATGAACTGCCGCGATTCTCTACTCTGAAAAAGTAACTTCCCCACCTTATTAAACATAATTATCAGTTTGACAATATGTCAAAGAAATGTTATAACTCTGCAGAATCTTTATGGTTTCCGCGACAGAATCAAGCATCAGCCAGTGGCTCATGCTTGTTTTTTTCCGAAGCGTTAAGGGTTTTTTAGATTTATTGTTTTACTTTAGTATTGGAAATGCTTAGAACATGGGGGAAATTCGGGGTTTTCCGGTTTCCGGCAGAGACAAAATCTTGAAGGGCGCAAACCGCACCGTAAGCGGATACGCAAAAGCAGGGAAATAAAGGCAAAAGAGGTACGAGAACATGGCAATCGAACAAAATATTGAGACCGGCAACCAAAATGTCACTATTTTTGGAAAACCGGATGCGGGAATGACGGCTAGCGTCGAGATTTCCGGTACAGAACGCGTGCTTCTGGATTTCCCCACTGCCGAGCTCAGCAAAGTCTCCGTCAACACCGAAGGCGCGCTCACCATTGGCTTTAAAGACGGCTCCAGCCTTGTTATTGAAGATTACGCCGCAACACTGGGTTCCGAAAATCCGCCGACCATTCAAATTTCCGGCGGCGAAGTCATTGATCTCAG
>SBHI01000179.1 GCA_006226225.1 Alphaproteobacteria bacterium | reverse complement strand
AAACCGTTAATATGCGCGTGATTTTCGGTGACACGCACGGCATCCTCCTCGATATCCACCGCCGTCAGTGTTGCCTGCGGCCAAAGACAGGCTGCGCCAAGCGACAAAATGCCCGATCCGCAGCCCATATCGAGAATGTTGTGAAAGACAATGCCCTGTTCGGACAGCTCCTGAATGGATAAAATGCACCCTTGAGTTGTTTCATGTTCTCCCGATCCGAAAGCTTCCGCCGCATGGATTTGCACCGGAAACACGCCATGCGGAATATCGCCCGTATAATGATGACCGTAAATAAAGAAACGTCCGATATGGAAGGGCGGCAAATCTTCGTAAACATGCACCAGCCAGTTTTTATCCGGCACTTCCGCAATCTCGATATCCTGCGCCTGCAAATCCGTTTCCCCAAAATTGCGGAAATGCGCAAGAATCTCCGCCGCCGTCGGCGGGTTTTCATCTTTAAACATCAGCTCCAGACGAAAATTTCCGTCATCTTCCGCACGCAAAAAACAGCTATGCGCAAAATCTTCGAAGCAATCCAGATATTCCGCCGCTAGCGTCTCCGGCGTATGCGGCGGCAGAAAAAAAGACGCCTGCCAGAATTTGCTGTTTTCACTCATGGGTCTTTCCTATACCATGTATCCCGTACATATTTGATACAGGAAAGAGGCTTCAGATGGAAAGAAATATTGTTATTGCCGGATATAAACGCACGCCGTTCCATTTTGCGCATAAAGGTGCGCTGGCACGGGTTCGCCCTGATGATCTGGGCGCAGCAGCCGTCAAAGCGCTGTTGGACGAGACCGGTGTTGATCCCAAAGATATTGAAGACCTGATTATGGGCTGCGCTTTTCCCGAAGGGGAACAGGGTTATAATGTCGCACGGCTGGTTGTGAATCTGGCGGATCTGCCGCTTTCCGTCGCGGGCATGACCATCAACCGCTTTTGCGGTTCCTCGATGCAGTCGATTCACTCCGCCGCAGGTGCCATTCTGGCCGGTGCGGGTGAGGTTTTCATCTGCGCGGGGCTGGAATCCATGACACGCATTCCAATGGGCGGTTTTAATCCGCTGCCGAATCCTGCGCTGATGGAAAAATATCCGCAAGCCTATATCTCTATGGGGGAAACGGCGGAAAACCTTTCCAAAGAATTTAAAATCTCCCGCAAGGAGCAGGAGGAATTTGCCGTCAATTCGCACCGCAAAGCTGCCGCCGCACAAGCAGATGGCCGTCTGGATGCGGAAATCGTGCCGCTGGTTACAAAAGACGGCGAGACTGTTGACCGTGACGGCTGCATCCGCGGCAACACGACACCCGAGGCGATTGCCGATCTGCGCCCCGCTTTTGACAAGGACGGCGTGGTGACGGCAGCGACATCCTCCCCCCTCACCGATGGCGCCTCCGCCGTGCTGGTGACGACAGAAGAATATGCGAAGGCGCATAATCTGGATATCATGGCGAAAATCCGTTCCATGGCCGTTGCAGGCTGCAAATCGGAACTGATGGGTTACGGCCCTGTTCCCGCCACGCAAAAGGCGCTGGAACGCGCCGGACTGACGATTGATGATATCGATGTCTTTGATCTGAACGAAGCCTTTGCCGTACAGGCCATGACCGTTATCCGCGAGCTGGGTATTGACGAGGAAAAAGTCAATCTGGATGGCGGCGCAATTGCCATCGGCCACCCGCTGGGTGCATCAGGTGCGCGTATTACCGGCAAGGCCGCACAAATCATGAAACGCGAAGGCAAATCGCTGGCGCTGTCCAGCATGTGCATCGGCGGCGGCCAGGGCATTACCACCATTCTTGAAGCGGCTTAAGGCGCTTTGGCGACGACAAGCTGCGGCGCGGTTTTCTCGAACTGGCGTTGTTTGATGATTTCCGTGACAGGCACGATACGGAATCCTTTTGCCTGTGCTTTTGGCAGCCATTCACGCAGCGCCACAACCGTCACGCCTTTCGGATGACCGATGGCAATGGCACTGCCGTTTTTCAGCGCTTCTTGTTCCAGACGCGCCAATGCGTTTGCAACAAATTCCGGCGTTTCCTCATGATCCAGAAACACGTCGCGGGCTGCCGTCGGCACACCGTATTCTTCCGCCGTCTTTTCTCCGATCGACTCCGCCGTCGTGCGGGAATCGACATAAAGCAAGCCGCGAGTTTTCAGCTCTGCCATAACGAGTTTCATGGCCTCACTGTCACGCGACAACCGGCTGCCCATATGATTATTGATGCCGACATAGCCGTCGAACTGCTGTAGATTGTGCCGCAGCTTTTCCAGCATTTCATCATGCCCTTGCCCTGCCAGCAGAGCCACAGGCCCCGGATCTGTTGCATGACTATCCGGCTGCATCGGCATATGCACCATCAATTCATGTCCTTTATCATGCGCGGCGGCCGTCTGCTGCGGCAAATCCTCGCCGTAAGGCAGATAAGACAGTGTCAGCGGTGCAGGCAGATTCAGAACGTCATCATTATAGGAAGAGCCAAGTCCCATATCATCAATCACCACGGCAATCAGCGCCGGCGCAGGCAGAGCGGCTGTGGAAGAATTTTTGGCAAGCTCATGACGCATACCGCGTGCAGGAACAGCAACGGCGTTTTTCAGCCATGCCGGAAGCGGCACAGCCGTTGGCAGCAGCGGTTCCGGCCTGAGCGGTGACGGGTGCGGCAGCACATCCGCAATCTCAGCATCCGCCTTCTCCGTTTCGACCACGGCTATTTCCACGGCATCAGCATCATGCTGACCAGTAATCACAGGCGGCCAGCTCCATTTCAGCTTATATTCCGCTACGGGCGGTGGCGTATTTCTGGCGCTGATTGTCATGAGAGCGCAGAGCGCAATCCCTGCAAGGGAAAGAATCTTCTTCTGTTTCATTTTGCACGTCGCTTTGTTTTTTTGAATAAGCCGCCGGAGAGTTGGGATGGCGGTTGGAAAGTCGATGTATTGATTTTATTTTGAAGGCGTATTTTTTCTTTCCATTTTAACGGAAAGACGCCTGCTTGCACAGGGGAAATATTTTAGGAAGGAAGATAAAGCTTTAGTGGGTGAATTTGCCGCCGCCGCTTTTCATTTTCTTTTTGGCATCGGCGACTTTTTTGCCCAGATTTTTTCCGGCACCGCGCAATTTGCGCTCGGCCTTTCCAAAAGCATTGCTGAGCGGGCCGCGCAGAATGTTGCCGCCGATCCCGGTTCCCGCCGCTAGTATCAGCAGGAACAGCATCACACGCCCGAAATTATCGTCATCACTGTAATA
>SBHI01000071.1 GCA_006226225.1 Alphaproteobacteria bacterium | reverse complement strand
CCGCAACTGCGACAGAAGCCGCTGTCGATGACCCGCTGGCAGCGTTGGATGTAGACGATCCGCTGGCCGGAGAAAACGGCTTTACGGATTCTCCGCCGGTGGCCATTTCCGATCTGGAACCGCCCGGCATGATGGGGACGCAAGCAGGCACCGCTGCCGTAGAAACGCCGCAAATAAAAACAGCCGCCGATCCGTTGACGGAGCCCGCTGTTAAGGCGGCCATTGCCCCGAAAGCGGCTGATCCGTTAAGCCCGTCACCGGCGCCCGGTGAGCCGCCGCCGCTTTTATCCGACACGGCACAGGTCAAAGAGATGATGCCACCGACCAAGCCGGAACTGACGCTGGCGGAACAGGCGCGTATCGAACAGGCCCGCATGGCCATGTCGCAGGGAGAGCTTGAAGGCGATGCCATTCAGGAACATAAAAAGACATTGCGCGAAATTCCGGCGAAGGAAGCAATGATCCGTCCGCTCCCGAAATCCTATCTGATTATCAAACGTGCTGACGGCCAGGCCGGAAAAGCGATAGAGCCTCCGCAGCCGCAAGCCGGAACCTCTTTGGCAGCGGTCTCCAGCAAGCCGGATTTGTTGGGACAGGCCATTGCCGAGCAACGGTCGGGCAATACAGCCGCCGCCTTGCAGACTTATGAGAGAATCCTGAGCGAAAACCCGTCAGATCTGAACGCGCTGACCAACATGCTGGGTATTCTGCGGAAACAGCATTCAACACTGGCACTGGAAAAACTGACCGAGCTGCACAGCCTGTACCCCCGCCATCCGGGCGTTGCCGCGCAGCTTGCCGTTACCCATGCCGACAAGAAAAACTATCGCGAGGCGCTGCATTATTTCGACATTGCGGCATCTCTGGATAAGCCCAACGCCTATTACCCGTTCAGCAAAGGTGTGATCCTTGACCGTATGGGACGCAGAGGCGAGGCAAACAGCTATTATCAGGAAGCGCTGACGATGCTGGAGCAAGGCAAAACAGGCCGCCAGCAGGTTCCGCTGAACGCCCTGCGCAGACGTCTTGGCATTCCCGCCTATTAAGGCTGATATGCACCGCATTAATAGCTCTTCGCGAAAAGGATGATCATCCGTGCCGTCCGTTCCGATATCTTCTGCTTGGCCGATACTCCCCTTCTGGCTTGTCACAAGTGGCGTTTTTGTCCTGGGGCTGTTTCTGGGAAGTTTTGTCAGTGCCCTGTCATGGCGCATGCCGCGCGGTTATTCCATTTTAAGCATTGACGGCAGTAAACGCTCCGTCTGTCCGCACTGCCGCACGGCTTTAGGTGTCAGAGACCTTGTGCCGCTGTTCTCCTATCTTTTTTCCGGCGGAAAATGCCGCCACTGTCACAAGAAGATCAGTCGGCGCTATCCGCTAATCGAACTGATGACGGCGGTTTTCTGCACGGTTCTTTTTGTCTTTACGCCGCTTGCGCAAGCTTCAATCCCCGGTTTTCTGATTATGATGATGCTGGCGCTGACCCTCTCCGCCATTCTCGCGATTGATCTGGAACATAAAATTATTCCGAACCGCCTGAATATCGCCGTCGGTGTTTTGGGCGCAGCGGCCCTGCTTCTGCCCTATATAACGGCAGCCGCATCTTTGGAAACACTGGGAAAAACGCTTGGAACCGCCGCTTTAACCGCAGCTGTTTACGGCATTCTTCCCATCGTCATCCGCTATGTTTTTTTTCTGGTCACCAAAAAAGACGCGCTGGGTTTCGGCGATATAAAATTCTTTGCGGCGGCAGGCTTATGGCTCAGCCTGTCTGCCCTACCGCTTTTTCTGATAATCTCCGGACTGGGCGGAATTTTACTGGGTCTTGTCTGGAAAAAAGCAACGGGAGAAGACGCATTTCCCTTCGGTCCGGCACTCATTATCGCATTTACGATATGTTTATGCCTTCCGGAGAAAATTCTTTCTGCGTTTTTATAGTTTCTTAACCTCCTATTGCGTACTCTATAGAGAGAAGATTCTGCCGAATGACAAAAAACAGGGGGGCATATAACGGTGGATATTACGGAACTTTTGGCTTTTACGCTTAAAAACGGCGCATCTGACCTTCATTTAAGCGGCACCAACTCACCGATTGTTCGCGTTGACGGCGAGCTGAGACGAATCAAAGCTGACCCGCTGACGCATGACATGATTCAAACCATGCTCTATTCCATCATGACGGAGGAACAGCGCGCGGAATTCGAACGCGATCTGGAGATTGACTTTGCTATCTCCTTCGGCGAAAGCGCCCGTTTCCGTGTTAACGCCTTTACCAACCGGCACGGTTCCGCTGCGGTCTTTCGTATTATTCCACATGAAATGCCGACACTGGAGGAATTGAACCTGCCGCCGATTATCCGCAGCCTGTCCCGCCTTGAAAAAGGCATCGTGCTGGTCACCGGCCCGACGGGTAGCGGTAAATCAACAACACTGGCCGCAATGATCAATTACATTAACCGCCGTATGTCCAAACACATTCTGACGGTTGAGGATCCTGTGGAATTTTTTCACTCTTCCATCAAATGTCTGGTCAATCACCGCGAGGTCGGCACCGACACCAAATCCTTTGCCCGGGCACTGAAAAGTGCCCTGCGTGAGGATCCTGACGTTATTCTGGTCGGTGAGATGCGTGACCATGAAACCATTGCCCTTGCCCTGACCGCTGCCGAAACGGGTCACCTTGTTTTCGGAACCCTGCACTCCAACTCTTGTGCCAAAACCATTGACCGTATTATCGACGTGTTTCCCGCAGCGGAAAAAGCGATGGTTCGTGCGATGCTGGCCAGTTCGATCCAAGGGGTTGTGGCACAGACGCTGTTGCGCAAGGCCGGTGGCGGCCGTTGCGCCGCACAGGAAATCATGGTCGGCACCAACGCTGTCCGCAACCTGATCCGCGAAAACCAGCTGGCACAGATTTATTCAATGATCCAGACCGGTGCCCGTTACGGCATGCAGACCATGGAAGATGCGGTGACGGATCTTCTTGAGGGCGGCATGATCACACCGGAAACGGCGAAAGAAGCCTTGGCAGAGGCCGGCGGTGAAGTCAGTGACTTTGATGATGAGGACGGTGCGCCGCTGCCCGGTGGCGAAAGCGCACCCGGACAGCCCCCGGCACCCGGCGCTCCGCCTGCAGGTGCGGAAGGCGATGAAGGAGGTTACTCGTTTTGAGCGGTATTGTTATTTACAGCTATCTCGAAGAAATGGTCGAAAACAAGGCCAGCGATCTGTATGTTACCGTTGGCCTGCCGCCGACCATGCGTATCGAAAACGAACTGAAAGCACTCGATTCAAATCCGCTTTCTCCCGATACTGTACAGGATATGCTGTCCGAGGTTCTGACCAGCCGTCAGAGGCGCGAATATGAGAGCACGATGGAGCTGAACCTTGCCCTTGATATGGGCGACAGCGGCCGTTTCCGTGTCAATGTACTGCGTCAGAAACAGTTTCCCGCCATGGTCATCCGGCGGATTACATCTCAAATTCCCAGTTTCGAAGAACTGCATCTGCCTGATATTTTCCGGACACTGGCTCTGAAAAAACGCGGGTTGATCCTGATCTCCGGTGTGACCTCATCCGGTAAGTCAACCTCGCTTGCCTCAATGATTGACTACCGCAACCAGAATATGGGCGGCCATATCATCACCATTGAAGACCCGATTGAATATGCGCATGACCATAAAAAAAGCATTATCACCCAGCGTGAAGTCGGCATTGACACCCAATCCTACCAGATTGCGCTAAAGAACGCGCTGCGGCAAAAGCCCGATGCCATTCTGGTGGGTGAGATCCGTGATGCGGAAGTGATGGAAATGGCTCTGAACGCCGCCGAGACCGGTCACCTGTGCCTCTCCACCATTCACACCAATAACGCCATTCAGGCCATTGAGCGCATGATCAGCCTGTTCCCCGAAGAACGGCATAATCAGGTGCGGATTGCCCTGTCCATGAATTTGAGCGCCATTGTCGGCCAGCGTCTTGTGAACAACAAATATGGCGGTTTGACCCCCGCACTCGAAATTCTGCTGAACGAGGCTCTGATTAAGGACCTGATTCTTAAAGGCGAAACCAATAAGATCCGCGAAGTGATGGCAAACAACACCACATCGGGCATGATGCTGTTCGATGATTGCCTGTTCAAACTGTTCCGCGAAGATTTTATCGACGAAACAACAGCCGTTGCAGAATGCGACATCCCCAGCGACATGAAGATGCGTATCCAGCAATACCGCATGTCCGGCGTTGTCGGCGAAGGCGGCGAAAGATCAGGCGGCTTTGACCAGGTTGATACGTCGAAACTCTCTCTTTAGGAACCTCTTTCACAAACGGCGCGCTTCTGCGAAAAAATATACCTCCGGGAAAAGTGTTTTTCCCCTTCTCATGCTAGTTAAAAACCGCTAGAATTTTGCAAAGCGCGTTTATTTGCAAAAGAACAGGTTAATACATACCATGAAAAACTATCGTCTTTCCATTCTATCGGTTATTGCACTCTGTGGTGCCCTGATGTTCCTGACCAGCTGTGAAATGGCCAAGAACAATATGCAGTTCGACCGTAGCGCCAGCAAAGAGCAGCAGGATTACCGCCGCGCCCTTGCGCCGCGCCCTTTGCCGAAGGAAGAACTGGCGGAAGACAATATGCCGCTTGAATCATATATCGCCGAAGATGTGGCAGCAGGAACCGTTTTCCCGCTGGTCTCCGTCTCCGTCAACCAAACAGTTTCGCTGCGCGATCTTCTGTTTGAACTGTCCGAACAGGCTGGCGTCGATCTGGAAATGGATCCGCAGATTCGCGGAACACTGATTTTTACCGTGCGTAACCGCCCTTTTGATGAAGTCATCGAACGTATTACCACAATGGCCGGATTGCGTTACACGCTGGATCACAATCTGCTACGTGTCGAGCTTGACCGCCCCTATGTTAAAAACTACGAGCTGAACTATCTGAACGTTATCCGCAAGGTCAAAAGCAGTATTACCCTTGATGCATCCGTTATTTCCGAAGATGAAGCAACTGTCGGCTCCAACTCCAGTATTCAAACCGATCTGGAAACCGATTTCTGGGCCAGCCTGAATGATAACCTGTCGCAAGTCCTGACCGCCTCAGAAAACCCGATTACCTTGGCAACATTGGCAGATCCCGCAGCACAGCCCCGCGCAACGCCGCAAGCTGAAAGTGTCAGCATCACGGATATGTCACAACTGCCGCCGCCCATTCTGGATGTGCGTGCACCGCCGACCGCCAGCGGCCCGGCTTTACCGAACCCCGCATCATCATACTCTATCAACCGTCAATCCGGCATCATTACCGTCTTTACGACACAGCGCCAACACAAGCTGGTTGAAGATTTTCTGGTAGAGCTGAAAAAGAGCGCAACGACCCAGATCCTGATTGAGGCAAAAATTCTGGAAGTCACGCTGAATGACGAATTTAACACCGGTATTAACTGGGATGCCTTTTTCCGCCATGACCTGACCGGTCTGATTGATTTCGGCGCCAACTTCCCGCGTCCGGGTCTGACATCCCAGCCTGCCGATGCCTTTAATATCGGTGTCAGACTGGGGAGCGATATCGCCGTTCTGGTTGATGCCATGAACCAGTTCGGCACAGTGCGCGCACTTTCCAGCCCGCGCCTGACCGTTTTGAACAACCAAAGCGCTATTTTGAACGTGATTGAGAATGAAGTCTTCTTCGAATTTGACTTCTCCCGCGAGACAGACCCGAACACCGGCGCTGTTACAACGGATGTCAGCACGGAGATCCGCGCAGTACCGATTGGCATTATGCTGAATGTTAACCCCTCCGTTAACTTTAAAACCGGTGAAATCACCATGATGCTGCGCCCGACGGCGGTTGCCAAAGCTGGCCCCGGTATCGTTGATCCCAGTATTCGTCTGGCACTGGCCGGAGCGGATGCCGCAACCATTGCCGCACTTGGTAACATCCCCGATAACCTTATTCCCGAATTGTCGGTGCAGGAAATTGATTCCATCGTTAAACTGCAATCCGGCGAGGTCATCGTGATGGGCGGTTTGATGACCGACAAAAATGCCGTCACACGCACCGGCGTGCCGGTTCTCGGCAATATGCCTGTTGTCGGCAAGCTGTTCAGTTCACAATCCGATTTGATTGAGAAAAACGAATTGGTCATTTTCGTCCGTGCGACCATCCTGCCGGGCAGCGACAGCATCCACGAATATGATAAAGAGCTGTATAACGAGTTCGGTCAGGACAGACGACCTGTTAAAATGTAAAATCCGCATCATAACGGAGAAGAAACAAAAGAAGTCATGTCCGTTCTATCATTTCCTTTAATCCGCTATGTTCTTACAGCGGCTCTGCGCGACAAGATCGTTATTACGATTTTTCTGATGATTGCCATTGGCGCTGCCACAGCCAGTTTTCTGGGTGCGGCCAGCGTTGCCGAACAGCAAGAGCTGGCTGTTGTTTTCGGTGCAGGCGGATTGCGGTTTTTGGGAGCGCTCGGCACAATTCTGTTTTGCTGTTTCCACATCCGCCGCAGCTTTGAGCATAAAGAGGTGGAATTCCTGCTGTCACGCCCGATTTCCCGTATCGGCTTTCTGATCAGCCACGCCGCAGCCTTCATGATTATCGGCACCGCTATTGCGGCTGTTATCAGTATTGCCGTTTCTCTGATCGGCAACGCGGATTTTGAAGGGCTACTCCTGTGGGGCAGCAGTCTTGCCGTTGAATATATCATTATTGCCACCACGGCCCTGTTCTTTTCCATGGTTATTTCCAGTGCTGCCGGTTCCGCCCTGGCCTGTCTGGGTGTTTATGTTCTGGCACGCCTTATCGGTATGCTGCTTGGCATCACCTATGTGATGGATAATACGCTGATAGCCTTTTTGGGTAATATCATGGAGATCATTTCAATCATTATTCCCCGCCTTGATCTGATGGCGCAAACCAGCTGGCTGGTTTACGGCCTCCAAGGGATGGATAGCATCGAATTTATGGGCCAAGGCGGCAATATGAGTACTCCCTGGACCGTCTGGTTGTTTGAAAATTTGCGCATCGGTGGGTTTATATTTTTTCAGGGACTGTTCTTCACGGCACTGTTACTGGGGGCTGCTGTTCTGGATTTGCTCAAAAAACAATTTTAGGGGCAGGCATTCACAATGGAACACACCCTTCTGCAACGCCGTACGGCAAGCCTGCTTTTCTTTATTTTGGCATTGAATTTTCTGTTATGGTCAGCCTCGCATAATGTCCGCGCGCGCTGGACGGGTATTCCTCCCGCTCCATCGGAAAATACCGCCGCCGGGATTACACTGGGTGACCGTCAATTCGCCTATCGCAGCGGTGCTTTGACCCTGCAAAATCTTGGCGATACCGGCGGGCGAACGATCCCCTTGAAAGACATGGATTACACCAAGCTGGGACAATGGTTTCACCTGCTCAACAGTCTTGATCCTGTATCCAACCATATCCCGCTGATTGCCGCCTATTATTTCGGCGGCATTCAGGCATCCGAAGAAACATCCGCCAAGATATGGGTTGTCATTGATTATCTGGCCAGTGTCGGCACGACGCTGGAACACGACAAATGGCGTTGGCTGGCACATGCCGCTTTTTTGGCGCGGCATAAAACGGAGGATCTGAATTATGCGCTGGAACTGGCCAATAAACTGACCGCAATGGATCCCGATGGTGAAGTCCTGCCGCTTTGGGCGCGTCATATGCCCGCCTTTATTCTAACGGCACTGGATCAAAAGGATGCGGCACGCGCCCTTCTTGAAGCCGTTCTTGTGACGGGAACCAATCTGCACCCGAATGAAGCCAACTTCTTGCGCGCCTATCTGATCGAACAGCTGGGCGTTCCGGAAGACGAAATCGGCAATTCTTTGGTGACTGTCCCGCAATAAGCGGTTACACTTTACAGGAAGTATGTAGACCCGTTCCGTTTTCCTCCACTGACGAAAACCCATGTCGATTTTTTTTAATATCTCCTTTGTTCTGATCGAATGGCTGGCCATTACCGGTTTGGCGCAATGTCTTTTGATTATCGTCTATATGCTGCTGCGCCTTTATAACTGGCGTCAGGCGGTTGTGCCTGTGCTTTACTTTCTGGCACTGGCCTGGGTTTTCTGCATGCAGTTTTCTTTCAGGCTGGAATATGTCGAGGATATTATCCGGCTCTCCCTTTGGGGCGGATGGGCAATGATACCGCCCTTGAACTATCTTTTGATTATGCAGATTGCCTCCGGACATCCTCCGAAATTCCGCTATTCCTGGATCTTGCTGCTGCCCGTTCTTGCCGCTTTTGTCGTTTTTGCCGCAAACAGGGCGGGCTATGTCTGTGAAAACGAAAAAGCCATCTGCAGTACCTTTTTTGAGTTTCTGTATATCGGCAACGGTATTATCGGTGCCATCAGCCTGCTGTTCCTGTTCGGACACAGCCATCTGTTCGAAGACATCAAGGGCAAAGCGCAAGGCGGATATGAAAGATACTGGCTGGTCATCAGCCTTATCCTGACCAATCTTGCCGCTGTCGGTATTAATATCTACAGGGTCGCCCAGCCGGATTTAACGACGCAAACCGCCGATGCACTGCTGATTATTATTGCGCTGGGTTTTACCTATCTGGCAACCACTATGTTCTTCCGCATTTATCCGCCCGCCATTGATCTGCGTGCCGTAGAAGAAAAAAAGAAAAAACCCGCCAATACCGGCCAGTTAAGCGATGCCGAATACGCGCTGGCCGAGAAAATCCATGACCTGATGACTTTGGACAAACTTTATCATGAGCAAAGCTTCAGCCGTGCCGACCTTGCGCGGGAGCTGAATATCTCTGAAAACGCCCTCTCCGCCATTATCAACACGGCTTTTGGCAAAAGTTTTCCGCAATTACTGAACGAGCACCGCGTCGAAGATGCCAAACGCATGCTGGAAAACCCGGAAATTCCTATCCAGACCGTTGCTTTCGAAGTCGGTTTTAATTCCCTTCCGTCCTTTAACCGCGTTTTCAAGCAAATGGTCGGGCAATCACCTTCCGCCTTCCGGAATGACAGTCTTGGGTGATTCTCTCCTCATTTCATCAAAATGAGGATGATGTTTTCCCGATAACAACATTTTCTTCACTTTTTTCAGGAATAATGAAAAGAGATGTTGAATAAACAAGAAAAGGTTATGTCGCAAAATAAGAAGAAATATCTTTCTGGTTTCACACTTGTTGAACTTTCGATCGTCATGGCGATTATCGGCATTCTGATCGGTGGCGTACTAAAAGGCCGCGAAATGATCATGAATGCACGCACAACATCAACCGTTGCACAAATACGCGCCGTTGAGGCGGCTCTGACAACATTCTATGACACCTATGAATCATTGCCCGGTGATATGGCGCGTGCGTCTTTGCGCATTCCCGGATGTACAGCCGCCTGTGATCCGGAACTTGCCACGGCAAGCAACGGTTTGCTTGGCGGTGCCGACAGCACGGTGCTCAGCAGTTCCATCACCGCAACAAATCCTCTACCCGGAGGAGAAGAAAACGAAATGACATTATTCTGGGCGCATCTGCTGTTAACAGATTTATTGGGTGGCATAACCGATTCGGCCGTGACAGACGGTACCATCGCTGAATGGGGAACAACCCACCTTGCCGCAAAAGTCGGAGGAGGATTTTTTGCCGGACATCTGGGCGGTTATCCGCTGACGGTTGCCGCAGGTGGTGGCGGCGGCGGGCCGCCCGGTCTTGGTGCTGGCGGCCCCGGCGGCGGCAATCCCAGCGGTAACGGCTGTCCCGGCGGCGGCGCAGGGCCCGGTCAAGGCGCCGGCTGCGGCTTGGGCGGCGGCGGTGCGGGTGGTGGCGGCGGCAGTTCCATCGTTCCGGGCAGACCGGCAACGGCACTCGGCCTCCTGCCTAACGGTATCGTACTGGCATTACGCACAGATGTGGGCGGTGCTGTCACCGCGCAGCCCGGTGTGCAGCCCTTATCTCCGCGTCATGCCTCGCAATTTGATATCAAAATGGATGACGGCGATCCTGCCAGCGGTGCAGTGCAGGCTTATGGTGTCTCCGATAGCTGCTATAGCGACCCGGATGGCACAGCCATAGATTTCAATTACGCCGGCAATGTTTCATCACCGGATTGCGGCCTGCTGATTCAGATTCTTCCCTAGAATCCGGAAACATTCCCCGATATCCGTAGCCTGCATCAGGTTTACTCTTTCTTTTTATAGCAACAAAGCCTCCAAAACTCCTTTTTGCATGAAAACATGTAATAAAATTACAAAAAAATACAAAATGAGAAGTTACGAGCCATTTTTTTGCCCCAAAAGTGCAAAATGAGAAGGAATACACTTGTAGGATCTTTCATATTTTACGAAATGAGAAGGTGCTTACCTCAATTTTACAAAATGAGAGGTCATAACACGTACGGTCTTATTCTTATATTTCAATATGTTATGTGAATTTTTGCGGTCAATTCGCCAAAATGAGGGATAAGGTACGCTTTCAGTAAGAATTTGTTCATTTTTTTATTGAAAGATGGAGAGTATAGGTTCCAAAATAGTAATAAGGCTTTTGCTATTTGCAATCGCTTGATACTGGGACGGTGGCTTGTAAAGCTTGACGTTAAATTTGTCAGGAGACTGAAGACCGGATTTGCCGCTTAAGATGTTTTAAGACTGGCCTGTTCAAAAGAACCGACAAACGTGACGAGTAATGAAAGTGAATTTTTAAGCAACCTATTAAACTTGAGTAAGGAGTGAAGTAAATGAAAACATTAACCAACGAAAAAGGCTTTACCCTTGTAGAGCTTGCCATCGTGATGGCCATTATCGGCCTTCTGATCGGCGGTATTCTTAAAGGGCAGGAGCTCATGGAAAATGCCCGTGTCGCATCCACTGTGACACAGGTAAAAGCAATTGAAGCATCCGTGACGACATTCCGCGATACCTTTAACGGTATTCCGGGTGACTTGGCACGTGCTGACCAGCGTCTTCCGGGTTGCCCGGGTGCCGCAAACAGCTGTCTGTCCGCCGGTGCGGCAGCAGTCGGTAACGGTACGGTCGGTACCCCGAACGAAGTTGTTCTGGATCAAGGCGTGAATGCCACGACACCTCTGCCGGGTACGCTTGCAGACGAAACAACACTGTTCTGGACGCATCTGCTGCTGGCTGACCTGCTGGGCGGTCTGACAAATGCGGCCATTCAGGACGGGACCTTCGCTGGCTGGGGTGATACGCACCCTGCAGCTAAAATCGGCGGCGGTTTTGTTGTCGCTCACTCCGGTGGCGCCAGCTCCGGTCTTGTGACGGCAATCCCGGGTCGCGGTGGTCCGGACGGTGACGGCCTTGACAACGTTCCCGTTGGTACGGTTCTGGTACTGCGTTCCGCACTGGGCGGCACACTGAACACCACAGCTGGTGTACAGGCCGTTTCCCCGCTGCGTGCTGCACAGATTGACCGTCGTATTGATGACGGAAAATCCGCCAGCGGTACCGTACAGGCTTATGGCGTAGCCACAAGCTGCTTTGTTCAGGCTGTTGATGGTGGCGGTGCCCCGATCGCAGGTGTCTATGACTTCAACGAAACACTGAAGTCCAAAGACTGCGGTCTGGTTATCCAGATCCAAGGTTAAGCCTCGCAATCAGCTTAGCTGAAGACAAAAGACACCCCGTCCAGAAATGGCCGGGGTGTTTTTTTATGCGTGTTCTTTT
Organism: Alphaproteobacteria bacterium; assembly: GCA_006226225.1. Classification (GTDB taxonomy): domain Bacteria; phylum Pseudomonadota; class Alphaproteobacteria; order Micavibrionales; family CSBR16-224; genus CSBR16-224. The sequence goes on along the minus strand of SBHI01000071.1, from coordinate 4,807 downwards.
ATGTGCATTTTATTGCTTCAATAGCAGTGTCGGCAGCCATGTCACCAATTGCGGGAAAACGGCCAGCAACAGCAGCATGGCTATTTGCATGACGACAAAGGGCAGGACGCCCAGATAAATTGTTTTGGTCGGTATCTCCGGCGGTGCAATACCGCGCAGATAAAACAGCGCAAAGCCGAAAGGCGGCGTCAGGAAGCTGGTTTGCAGATTAACGGCAATCATCACGCCGATCCAGACCGGATCAAGCCCCATCACCAGTAACACCGGTGCCACAACAGGAACGACAACAAACGTAATCTCGATAAAATCAAGAAAGAAGCCCATAACAAACATCAACAGCATGACGGCCAGCATCGCCCCCATTGCACCGCCCGGCACGGCGGACAGCCAGCTTTCAACCAGTATATCCCCGTCCAGTCCGCGAAATACCAGCGAGAAAATGGACGCCCCCATCAGAATCAGGAAGACCATCGCGGAAATATGCACGGTTTCACGCATGGCATCCTGCAAAACCGCTCCCGTCAGGCTTTTATAGAACAAACCCAGCAATAGAGCCCCCGCCGCACCAACAGCGGCAGCTTCGGTCGGGGCTGCAACTCCTGCCAGAATGGATCCCAATACCGCAACAATCAGCAAAAGCGGCGGCAGAAGGGTTTTCATGCTTTTTTTCCACAAATCCCCGTCCGTTTCCGCAGCTTTCAGCAGCGGCACGGCCTGCGGACGGAAAAACGACAAAAACAGCACCCAGAGCATATAGAACCCGACCAGCATTAATCCCGGTATAAACGCGCCTGCGAACAGATCAATGACGGAGACCGGCTGCACATCCCACACCCCCGATTCGCGCTGTGCAGCCGCATGGGCACCCTGTAGAACGTCTCCCAACAGCACAAGCACGATCGAGGGCGGAATAATCTGCCCCAGCGTTCCTGACGCGCAAATCAGCCCTGTGGCCAGTTTCGGGTCATAGCCTGCACGGATCATCGGCATCAGGCTTAAAAGCCCCATTGTGACAACCGTTGCGCCGACGATACCCGTCGATGCCGCCAGCAGCATCCCTACAAAGATTACTGACAGCCCCAAACCGCCGCGCAGCCGCCCAAAACAGGCCGCCATCGCGCCAAGCAGATTTTCGGCTATTTTCGCCCTTTCCAGCAACAACCCCATAAAAACGAACAGCGGTACCGCCACCAAAACTTCATTGGTCATGATGCCGAAATAACGCGACGGCAGTGCATTCAGGAAAGCGGGGCGGAAATCACCCGTCACAATACCGATTCCGGCGAAAATCAATGCAACGCCGCCCAGAGTAAATGCCACCGGAAAGCCCAGCATCAAGACACCGCAGGTGACGGCAAACATTAAAACCGCGAGAATCTCAGCCTCCACGCCGCACCTCCCGAATGCTTTTCAGCAATAGTGCCAGCGCCTGCAAGCCCAAAAACAGGCAAAACAGCAGCAAAGCCGTTTTCAAAAGGAACAATCCTTTCATTCCGCCTGCCTGATAGGAGGTTTCAAAACGCTGCCAACTGTCTAATACATAAGGGAAACTTGTCCAGACAATCACCGCAATCATCGGAAACAGCAAAAAGAGCGTTCCCAGCAGGTTCATCCATGCCTTGCGGCGCGGCGGCATATCCGCATAAAAGATATCGACCCGCACATGACGGTCATGACGCAGCGCATAGCCCGCCCCCAGCGTAAACAGCAGCCCATGCATCCAGACATATAGCTCCTGCATCCAGACAAAGCCCGTATCAAAGCCGTGACGCAGCACAACCACCCCGACGGCGATAATCGTCATGAATAGCACCAGAAAGGCTGTACAGCGTCCTATCTGCTCGTTTACGGCATCAATGGCATTTATGATCTTATCCGTCAAAGGCGGCCTGCAATGTTTCAAGGTTGGAATATGGCGTTTCTATGTATCATATTTTCACCTCAATATCCATCCGCGCCGCGGTCTTCTTCCGTTTACGCTTTATTTACACTTTTGCTTTACAAATAATGGGGAGACACGGACCAATGGAGGCATCACGCATCATGAAAACGGCAGACGACAAATTGCTCGAAGCTATTGCCGATAACGATCTAAACGGCGTTAAAGCCGCGATCGGTGCCGGTGCCAATGTCAATGAAATCGGCTATTTTGACGAAACGCCGCTGATTTATGCCGCCCGCTGTCACATTATCGACCCCGAAATTATTTCACTGCTGCTGGATTGCGGCGCTTTCCCGAACCATCGCGAATATTGCGGTTTTACAGCGCTGATGCTGGCTGTTACGCGCCGTTCGACGGAAGTTGTCGGCATGCTGCTGAAAGCTGGCGCAGACCCTTATATGACGCTGCAAGGCAAAAATATCATCTGGTATGCCTTGCAATCACCCAATGAGGATATGGTTGATTTTTTGGTATCCTGCGGGCTTGATCTCGACATGATCGATCCCGAAAGCGGATACAGCGCACTGGATTGGGCGCATTATCACAAGATTCCGGGCTATGTCAGCAAGCTGACAGCAGTCCAGCATACGGCATGCCGTACGCATTAAACGTGCCTCCCTCTTCTGAAATTCTTATCCCGTAAGCGTTTGCGCCTACGGGCTTTTTTTTGTTTTTCTTGTATTATACATAAAAATTTGCTATAAGAATGGATTGCGCAAAATATTTTGAAACGGACACGGCACCTTATATGGTTTGGCTTACAGTAAAAAATACCTCAAAAGAGGACTGTCTGATTCAAACAGACAACATCACCAAAGTTACGCCCTTTGGCGGTGGCAAAGACGGTGCAACACCCGGTGTTTATATTTATTTCGGGCGTGACCGCTCCCTGCAGACTTATACAACGCGGCAAGACCTTTTGGCGCAGATCAAAGCAGCGGAGAAAGAGGAACGTCTTGAAAAACTGTCTGAACAGCAAGCCCTTGTGACGGCTTTTGCCGAAGCACTGGCTGAAAAGCTGAAAGAGCCGCGCCGCTATACGGCACATGACAAAAAAACACCTCATAGCAACCAGAGAAAAGCGGGACATCGCAATGAATGAAAAATTGATGCAACTGGCGCATAAAGCCGCATTGTTATCCACGCAAATTCAAGTCGCAGGACTTGTGGAAGAAGGATTTGTACCGCCCGAATATGCCGCAGATGAATGTCTGCACATTATGGAGACAGGGCCGCTGGCCAAAGTCGAGGCAGCGCATAATCTTCTCGGCAATCAGCTAACGGATACGCTGATTACGGGATTACTGCTGCAGGACGCATTACATGCGATTGTCGAAGAAGACATCGCCGCAGAAAGCGATGATGATGACGCCGAACCTCTGCCCGACCATATGGAAGAGATGCTTGATACGCTGAAACAAATGATTGAAACTGTCAAATCCCTCTCCCCCGACGTTGCCGCCCTGTTTGAAGAAATTGAAGAAACACACCGCCGCGATGAAGATTACAGTGATCCCGCCTATGATGATTTCGATTTTGAAGATGCGCTCTCAAAATGCTCGGAAGCCTACCGGCAAATGCATATTCTCGGCTATATTGACGACCTGACAAAGGCACAAAATGCCGCGACAGGAAACGACGTCAACGAATACAGCAATATTCCGATGGATGATATGAGCCTTGAGCTTTATTACGAAGAATTCGAAGCCGCACAGCCGCTGCAAACGGAAGTAAACAGCAGTTTTGTCCGCGCTTTCAATGCTGTGGCGCAAAGCCATGATTTCGGACGCTGCATTATGCCCGCAGAAAATGGCGGTTATACGCTGGGGCTGATTGCGGCCACAGGCGGCAGCGAAAAATATAACTGGACGCGCCGTCCTTCCCGCGGCGGCGGTTTCGGCATGTAGCCGTCCGGCCTAATCTTTTGCGGAATCTCTCCGATGGATATTGATCAAAAAGCCTTCACCGGCCTTGCCGAAACATATCTGGACCGTTGGCATTGCCATGCGGATGGCGACATATTCTTCACCCATTCCAGTTTATTGTGGCCTGTGAAACGCGGCGATACCGCGCTTATGATGAAAATTGTCAAACCGGATGACGATGAAGCCCACGCCGCCGAAATCCTCGAATTTTTTGACGGCAACGGCGCTGTGCGGCTGATCGAAAAAGACGGCACGGTGCAGCTGCTGGAACGGATCACAACCGATGACGGTACAAGTGATCTGGAAGCGCTGGTTCTGCGCGGTGATGATGACGCGGCAACAGAGATTATCTGCGATGTTATTGCCGCATTGCATGACGGCACAGGTGGCAAAACGCCGCCGCAGTGTCTGATTCCTTTCCGCAGCCGCTCGGACGAGATGCGCAAACATATGGCGGAAGGGCGTGTTCCCGCCGCAGATCTACCGTTTTTCGAAGCCGCCGCCGCGTTATGCGAGACACTGATCGCGGCAACAAAAGACACGGAAATGCCGCTGCATGGCGATATTCATCATTTCAATATTATGAAGTCAAATATGCGCGGCTGGCTGGCGATTGACCCGAAAGGTATTCTGGGGCCGCGCGTCTATGAATACGCCAATGCATTGTGCAACCCCTGCCCGCGACAGGAGATTGCTGCGGATCGCGCCCGTATGAGCAGACAGGCGGATATCATTGCCGAGCGCGCAGGGTTGGATAAGAACCTGCTGCTGCATTTCACATTTTTCCATGCCATGCAATGCGCTGCATGGAGCCTGTTTGAGCCGGATAAAAGCTATTGGTTTGCCTGCGCGAAAACAGCCGCGCAACTGGCCGGCATTCCCTTGCCGCCATAAGACAGAACCCTGCAGAACAATCCGCAGGGTTCCTGTGGTTTCCTGT
>SBHI01000009.1 GCA_006226225.1 Alphaproteobacteria bacterium | reverse complement strand
CCTGCGGGTTGGCAATTGTGGCATTTTCCAGCAGGCCCGCAGCCGTTCCCGTCACGACATCGACATCGCGGTGAATGCGTGTTGTCATACGACGGTCAAGTTCCGATAGCGGGCGGGCACTCCCCTTCTCCTTATCAGTGAATGACGACAGCGGTATGCGGAGCCGCGCCAGCGCAAAGCTTTGCCCGCCGCGCACATTATCCCGCTGCGCTTCAAAGCCAAGCGTCAGCCTTGCATCCTCGCTGATATAGGGCAGGCCCGTTTTGGCAAGTTCCACACGCCCGCGCGGCCCCGCCACCTGTTGAAAACCGGAGGCATCGAAATAATATCCGCCGCCATAGCCCCAGAGGCTCCAGCCATCCCCGAAAGCGCGCCCCATGCCCAGTTCCGCATCAACGCCGGGCAAAGCGCGCTCCCTGAAATTCTGCACCTGTATTTGTCCGCCATTGATGGCCCCGACAGCGGCGGCGGCTTCCGTTCCGCCTTCGGGCAGATAGAAATTGATGCGTGCCTCGTGGTTTTCCGTCAGCGCCTCGGCACCCAGCGTCACCTGATGAAAAACATTATTATATTGCGTCCGGCGGATATCATAAAAACCGTAAACGCCGCCGATCCATTGATCATTGAACTGCTTGCGCAAGCCGATACCGAAATTGCCCTCCTGCGAAGAGCGGTTATCAAAACGGAAACGCAAATCGGCAAAAAGCAGCGTATCGTCATCTTGCGCCAGCGGAATAACCGCGGCGGTTTCACCCAGAATGCGTTTACCGATCCTGCCTTCCGCCTCCGTATAGGGCTGCCATTTTCCGGCATAGAGATTGCGGTTTTTCCTGACGACAGAACCATAGGCGGGGATGACGCGCTCCGCCCTGTCGCCCCATGCCTTATCACGGTGCCAGCGGGAATTGACAGCGACATCAAACAAGCCTTCCGACACTTCTTCAAGATCAATGACAATCCTGTTATTTTTCCCATCACCCTGTTTTTTGATGACAAATCCTGATTTAACATGCAGATTTCCGTCAAAAGCCAAGGTGAGCTTGCCATCTTCGGCAGAGAAATTTTCAGCTATAAAAGGCTGAAAGGGCGGCATGGTTTGTATAGATGCGGTCTTGACCTCCGGCCAAGCCGCTGCGGGAATATGCACAACAAGGCTGTGCGGATTATCGGCAATGTGAAACTGAAAATCCGTATCGCGGTCGATTTCGATTACAACACGGTAGACTTGTGCCTCCGGCTGTCCGAAGCGGATGTTTTTAATTTCCTGCGCAAAAGCCGGATTTGAAAACAGCAGCAGCACCGCCAGAAAGACGGTGATAAAAAGCCTGTAACATGTGATCGGCTTATAGAGCATCTGCTTTTTTCTACATTATTTAAAAATATGAAAGGCAGGCACAGAACGCGCCTGATAGAACACTTGCCTCTATCATAATTGAAATATATGAAAAAATACTAAAGCGCTTATGAAAACATATCAGGCGGCGGAGCGCATGGCAGCGGCAACGCGGGCAAGCCATTCATCAAAACCCGTCAAGGCGCGAGTGGTGTAGAATTTTTTACGGTCATTGCCTTTTAATTTGCGCTTTTTGCCGTTCGGGGTTTCCTGCACCGGAACGGGTGGGAACAGGCCGAAATTGATATTCATCGGCTGGAAGGTTTCGCTTTCCGCGCCGCCGGTGATGTGGTTCAAAAGTGCGCCCATTGCCGTTTCCTGCGGCGGGGTCAGCACATCACGCCCTAGAATTTCGGCAGCGGCAAAACGCCCTGCCATCAACCCGACGGACGCACTTTCGACATAGCCTTCACAGCCTGTCATCTGCCCTGCGAAACGCAGGCGCGGCATGGCTTTCAGGCGCAGGCTTTCATCCAGCAGTTTCGGACTGTTCAGAAAGGTGTTGCGGTGAATGCCGCCCAGACGTGCGAATTCGGCCTTTTCCAAGCCGGGAATACTGCGGAAAACTTCGGTTTGCAGCCCGTATTTCAGCTTGGTCTGGAAGCCGACAATATTATAAAGCGTGCCGAGTTTGTTATCCTGCCGCAGTTGGACGACCGCATAGGGCCGCTCCTCACTATGCGGATTGGTCAACCCGACAGGTTTCATCGGGCCAAAGCGCAATGTTTCCGGCCCGCGTTCCGCCATCACCTCGATCGGCAGGCAGCCTTCAAAATAGGGCGTGTCTTTTTCCCAATCCTTAAACTCGGTTTTCTCGCCCGTGACCAGCGCATCGATGAAAGCCTCGTATTGTTCCTTATTCATCGGGCAGTTGATGTAATCCTTGCCCGTACCGCCCGGCCCTGGTTTGTCGTAGCGGGACTGGAACCATGCTTTGCTCATATCAATGCTGTCTTTATAGACGATCGGCGCGATGGCATCGAAGAAGGCCAAAGCGTCCTCTCCCGTCAGTCCACGGATGGCCTCCGACAAAGCCGGAGAGGTCAGCGGCCCAGTGGCGATAATAACATGCTGCCAGTCTTCGGGCGGCAGGCCGTCCAGCTCCCCGCGCTTCAGCGTAATGCGCGGATGGGCGGCCAGTGTTTCCGAGACCTCCTGCGAAAAGACATCACGGTCAACCGCCAGTGCCGAACCTGCGGGAACACGGGCATTATCGCCTGCACGCATAATCAGCGAACCGGCGCGGCGCATTTCCTCATGCAAGAGGCCGACGGCATTGTGTTCGTGATCGTCAGAGCGGAAAGAGTTTGAACAGACAAGCTCCGCACAGCCTTCGGTCTTATGCGCGGGGGTCATTTTTTCAGGCCGCATTTCATGCAGCACGACCGTGACGCCAGCCTCGGCAGCCTGCCATGCCGCCTCGCTACCCGCCAGCCCTGCGCCGATAATATGGAGTGTTTTGTCTGTCATAATAATGACCTTATAATCCGCTTCCGCCGCCGCGTCAATCCGTGATATGCTCCGCGCATGAGTCTCAGCTATCAGCATATTTATCATGCGGGGAATCCTGCCGACATCCATAAGCATTTATGGCTGGTGGCGGTGCTGCGCTATATGACGCAGAAGGACAAGCCGTTGTTCTGGGCGGATACGCATGCGGGGCGCGGGTTGTATGATCTCACCTCGAAAGAAGCAGCGAAAACCGCCGAGGCGGCGGCGGGGATTCAAAAACTGCTGACAGCAAAGATCGAGCATCCGCTGTGGCAGGATTATGCCGCGATGCTGAAACGGTATAATCCGCAGGGTTTGACATCCTATCCCGGGTCGGCGGTGCTGGCGGCAATGCTGCTGCGCGGCGGCGACCGCCTCTCCTGCTTTGAGCTGCATCCGCAGGAATT